>NZ_JBSGAW010000030.1:0-114727 GCF_053600955.1 Streptomyces sp. NPDC004838
CCGGTTACATTCCGAACCCGGAAGCTAAGCCTTACAGCGCCGATGGTACTGCAGGGGGGACCCTGTGGGAGAGTAGGACGCCGCCGAACAATTATTGAAGGGAAGGGCCCCGTACCACAGGTGCGGGGCCCTTCCGCATTTCCGGCCCCTATTCGTAACTCCGGCAGCGCTCAGTCAGGTGACCGAACGTGAGCGGGTGGTCAGCGAGCACGAGTTGCCCGCGTTGCTCGGCGGATGGCCGGGGAGAGGGCCCTCTTATGGTGGGGGCATGAGCTATGACCTTGTCATTTTCGACAACGACGGTGTGCTCGTCGACAGCGAGCCGATCGCGAACACCATCCTCTCGGAGTTGCTGACGGAGTTGGGGCACCCCACTTCGTACGAGGATTCCCTCCGGGACTACATGGGGGCCGCTGTGCACCGCGTGCACGATCTGATCATGGAGAGGACCGGGCAGTCCCTGCCGGACGACTTCGACGAGGTGCTGCATGCGCGGACCTTCGCCGCGTTCGAGCGGGGGCTGGAGGCCGTCGACGGGGTGACCGAGGTACTGGGGAAGCTGGTCGCGGACGGCGTGCCGTACTGTGTCGCGTCCTCCGGGAGCCATGAACGGATCAGGGTCGGGCATCGCAAGACCGGACTGGACGTGTGGTTCCGCGACGAGACCGTCTTCAGCTCGCAGGACGTGGGGCGAGGGAAGCCGGCGCCGGATCTCTTCCTGTATGCGGCCGAGCGGATGGGGGTGGCCCCGGAGCGGTGTGTCGTCGTGGAGGACAGCGCGCTCGGGGTGCAGGCCGCACGGGCGGCCGGGATGGATGTGTACGGATTCACCGCGATGACGCCCGCCGGGAAACTGGCCGGCGCGAAGGGCTACTTCGGGGCGATGGAGGAGTTGCCCGCGCTCATCGCCTGAAGGGGTCGGACCGACTGACGGGACAGCATCGGACCGCTGGTGAGACCGGACGGTGCGGAGGTGTGCGTCTGCCGCGAGCCACCCGTGGCTAGCCGTGGTGACAGGGGGCTCGGAGGCGCGGGAACCGTCGGCGGACGGTGATCGTTCCCTTGGTGCGGTTGCTGGTGACGTTGCGGTAAGCCTGGTCGTTCTCGGCCGGTCCGGGCGGATACGGTGGCGGGTATGAGCGGCCGCGGGTTGTTGATGTGGGACGAGGCGGTAACGAAGTACGACTTCGGGGACAGCCATCCGATGGATCCCGTCCGGCTTGAGCTGACCATGGGGTTGGTGCGGGCCTACGGGCTGGACCGCGCGATGGATGTCGTGTCCGCGAAGTCCGCCGGGGACTCCACCCTCCGGCTTGTTCACCGTGAGGACTATGTGGCGGCCGTGCGGGCCGCGTCGGCGGATCCTCGGGATGCGGACCAGGCGTACGGGCTGGGGACGATGGACGACCCCGCCTTCGTCGGGATGCATGAGGCGTCGGCGCTGATCGCGGGGCAGTCGGTCGGCGCGGCTGAGGCGGTGTGGCAGGGGGACGCGGCGCACGCGGTGAACTTCGCGGGCGGGCTCCACCACGCGATGCCGGGCTCGGCGGCCGGGTTCTGCATCTACAACGACGCGTCGCTCGCGATTGCTCGGCTGCTGGAGCTGGGCGCCGAGAGAGTCGCGTACGTGGATGTGGACGTTCATCACGGGGACGGCGTTCAGGCGGCCTTCTGGGACGACCCCCGAGTGCTGACGATCTCGCTGCACGAGCATCCGCGGATGCTGTTCCCCGGCACCGGGTGGCCCGAGGAGACCGGGGGAGCGGGGATGGCGGAGGGCACCGCGGTGAATGTCGCGCTCCCTGCGGGGACGGGCGATGAAGGGTGGCTGCGGGCGTTCCACGCGGTGGTGCCGGAGCTGCTGGCGGACTTCAGGCCGCAGGTGCTCGTGACGCAGCATGGCGCGGACACGCACTTCGAGGATCCGTTGGCCCATCTGGCGGTGTCCCTGGACGCGCAGCGCATGGTGCAGGAGGCATGCCATTCCCTGGCGCACGAGTACGCCGATGGCGGGCGGTGGATCGCCCTCGGCGGCGGCGGGTACGCGGTGGTGGACGTGGTGCCGCGGTCATGGACCCATCTCGTGGGGATCGCCGCGCATACGCCTGTCGACCCGGAGTCGATGATCCCGCAGGAGTGGCGGGACGAGGTGTACGCGCGGACGCGGCAGCCGGGGCCTCGGCGGATGACGGAGGGGCGATCGCCCCTCTTGCGCGCGTGGGACGCGGGATACGACCCGGCGGACCGGTTGGACCAGGCGGTGCTGGCGACGAGACGAGCGGTGTTCCCGCTGCGGGGTCTGCTGGCGTAGGGGGATCGCGGTCTGCCGGTCTTCGGTGTGCTGGTCTTGGGTCTGCTGGTCTTCGGTCCGCTGATCCTGGGGGGCGCTGGTCTTGAGGTCTCTGGTGTAGGGGTCTGCTGGTGTAGGGGACTGTCGCTGAGGGGTTTTCGCCGGCGTTGGAGGAGAGATCGGTCGGCGCAGGCGGCGGCCGGAGTGGTCGCGTACGTCGCTCGGAACGGCGCTCTGCCCCACGGCGCGGGCAGCGCCGGGCCCCGGGCCGGGAGGGGAGTTCCCAGGGGAGTCGTCGGCCCGGCGGAGACGTCGGGGGTGGCCAGGGTTTGGGCCGAACGTGGGGTGCGGTGGGGAAAGCCGCCTCCAGCGGATGGCGTTGCGGCAGCATCCCAGGGATGCTGAGTCGCGGAGCGTTGCGGTCCCATTTGCTGGCGGCCCGCTTGGCGGGGGCGGTGGCGACCTCGCGGGAGGAGAGCCTGCGCAGTTACCGGCTCTTCGCGGCGCGGGATCCCCGCGTCACCCTGGGGCTCGATCCCGAAGGGGACTGGAACGAGCGGGACTTGATCGCTCTGATGGCCGACAGATGCGGTGTCTCGTCAGACCCCGGTCATCTCGCCGGGCCCGACGTCATCGATCCCGAGCGGACGCTGAGCGGGCTCGACGCGTTCGCCGGGAGGCTGGGAGAGGTCGCGTTCCGGCGGGGAGCCGTGCTGTTGGGGACCGGGCATCCGCATCGGCTGCTCGATTTCTATGCCGGACTGGCAGACGCTTTGTCGGCGGCGGGGTGTCTCGTACTCACACCCGCGCAGGGGCGATGTGTCGACATAGTGACCCGGTTCGGCGTACGCACGTACAACCTTGACTACGTACGGGGAGTCGCGCTGGTGCGGGAAAGCGGCGCGTGGAGTGCGGGTGGCGAGGCGGGGGCGCACACCCATTCGCCCCTCCCGGTTCGGGTTGCCCTGGAGGGTCTCGCCGAGGGGTGCGGACCCCTTCCCGACCTGGTCATCGGTGACCACGGCTGGGTCTGCGGGGCAGGTCAGCTGGGCATTGAGGCCATCGGACTGGCCGATACGGACGATCCCGCGCTCTTCGTCGGCGAGGCCGAGGGCCGGGTGTCGGTGGCAGTTCCGCTTGATGACGCCGTGCGGTCCGATTACTACAAGCCGCTCACGCGCTATGTACTCAATCGGGCCTGTCTGTCACAGTAGGCGGCCGATGGCTGCTCCTCTTCCCCACTCGCACCACCCGCCCCTACTCTGGGAGTGAGCGCACAGAGACGATGAGTCACCGGAGGGGAAGCCGGTGTGCGTCATGTGCGGAAGGTACAGGTGGGTCATGGCTGCTGGCAGCGAGAGGCCTCTTAACGAGGTCAAGTTCCTTACCGTGGCGGAGGTTGCCTCGGTGATGAGGGTGTCGAAGATGACCGTGTACCGATTGGTGCACAGTGGTCATCTGCCGGCGATCCGGGTGGGGAGGTCCTTCCGGGTACCGGAGCAAGCGGTTCACGAATATCTCCGCGAGTCCTTCGTGGGGGTCGAATCCGCGTAGCGCTATCAGGGCGGCTGCCCTCGGATTACAACCTCCACTCCGTGGCGGGTAGGCTAGGCCGACGTAGGTCGTGTGGGCCCAGACGCCCCGCACCGAGTGAAGAGAAGTGAGCGAGGGTAGTCGTGGGCTCTGTTATCAAGAAGCGGCGCAAGCGGATGGCGAAGAAGAAGCACCGCAAGCTGCTCAAGCGCACCCGCGTTCAGCGTCGTAACAAGAAGTAAGGCGTTAAGCGACAGCTGTGCGTGTCGCCGCGGCCCTTCCACCCTGCCGGTGGGAGGGCCGCGGTGCGTTCGGATCCGCCGGTGCGTTCGGATCCGGCTGATGAGGCGACCCGCGGGGTGAGGCGGCAAGGCGCGGCAAAAGTCGCCGCGTGGTCATCACAGCGCAACGGCGAGCCGCTACGGTGACGTTTGACCCCACGGACGGCACCTCGGCGGCTCGTGGATCTGAGGGAAGGCGCTGATCTTGGGGAAGGTCGTGCTCGTCACCGGAGTGGCCCGGCAGCTCGGCGGCCGTCTGGTCCGGCGTATCCAGCGGGATCCCGAGGTCGACCGGGTGATCGGCGTCGACGCCGAGGCGCCCGGGCATCATCTCGGCGGGGCCGAGTTCGTACGAGCCGACATCCGCCAGCCCACGATAGGACGCGTGCTGGCGGAGCATGTCGTCGACACCGTCGTGCACCTCGATGTGACCGGTACGCCGCTGGGCGCGGGCGGTCGTACGGCGGTCAAGGAGACCAATGTCATCGGCACGATGCAACTGCTCGGCGCGTGCCAGAAGTCGCCGACCGTCAAGCGGCTGGTGATCAAGTCCAGTACGAGTGTGTACGGCTCCGCGCCCCGCGACCCCGCGGTCTTCACCGAGACGACTCCGCCCAAGTCCCTGCCGAGCGGCGGGTTCGCGAAGGACGCGGTCGAGGTCGAGGGGTATGTACGGGGCTTCGCCCGGCGCAGGCCCGATGTCGCCGTATGCGTACTGCGGTTCGCGAACATCCTCGGGCCGTGCGCCGACTCCCCGCTCGCCGAGTTCTTCTCGCTGCCCGTGATGCCGACGGTGTTCGGATACGACCCGAGGCTCCAGTTCGTCCATGAGGACGATGTGATCGACGTGCTGCGGATCGCTCTGCACGAGCCGCGGCGCGGAACGCTCAACAGCGGCACGTTCAACATCGCCGGGGACGGGGTGCTGCTGCTCTCGCAGTGCTCACGCCGGCTCGGGCGGCCGACGCTGCCGGTGCTGCTGCCCGCGGTCACCTGGGTGGGCTCGGCGCTGCGGACGCTGGGCGTCACGGACTTCTCGCCCGAGCAGATCCGGTTGCTGACGCATGGGCGGGTGGTGAGCACCACGCAGATGCGCGAGACACTGGGATTCCGGCCGAAGCACACGACCGCGGAGACTTTCGCGGACTTCGCGCGCAGCCGGGGGACGGGTCTGCTGCCGCCTGAGAGCCTCACACGGGCGGTGGACCGGGTGGGGGCGGCTCTCGGGGTCGGCGAGGCCGTTCCGGCGGCTGAGACGGCCCGTACGACTTCGAGCGACACGACCCGGAGTGACGCGGGATAGGGGCTTGGAGAGAGCCCGGACGGGGCCTGGTCGGGATTTCGACACTATCGACGGGGCTATCGGACGGGACCTCGGGGGCGGGGCTTCGTTGAAGCCTCGGACGCGGCTTCGCGTGGGGGGTTCGGGCGCTTCGCCCGATGTTGACGCCGGGTGTGACCCTGGATACGACGCTGGATAAGGAGCGCAGCCAACGATGGCGGACGCCAAAGTCATTCCGTTCGACGACGACCGGTCGCGCGGCGGTGCGCACCGCCCGGGGCGACGGCGCGGGGCCGGGCTCACGGGGAGCGGGCGGCGCAAGGCCGAGCCCGCGGTGGGAGAGGCTCCCGTGAGCCCGCTGCCCGGGTCCGGGGCCGGGCGGCCCTCTGTGCCCGGTCCGGCCGCCGGCTCTTCATCCGCCCCTGTCCCGGCTCCCGTTCCAGGGCGGACTTCCGCCGCCGGAGCGCCGGAGGGCGTGGCGCGGGCGACCGGGCCGGAGCCGGGTACGCGGGGCTCCGGCGACGGCTGGGAGCGGCGGATCGCGGGCGGGCTGGCGTTTCTGCGGCGGCGGATCACCGGGGAGTACGAGGTCGATGAGTTCGGCTACGACAAAGAGCTGACCGACCAGGTGCTGATGTCCATGGTCAGGCCGCTGTACGAGAAGTACTTCCGCGTCGAGGTCAAGGGCATCGAGAACATCCCGTCCGAGGGCGGGGCGCTGGTGGTGGCCAACCACTCCGGCACGCTTCCGCTGGACGGGCTGATGATGCAGGTCGCCGTCCATGACCACCATCCGGCGGAGCGGCATCTGCGGCTTCTCGCGGCTGATCTGGTCTTCGTGCTGCCGGTGGTCAACGAACTGGCCCGCAAGGCAGGGCACACGCTCGCGTGCGCGGAGGACGCGGAGCGGCTGCTGCGGCGCGGTGAGGTTGTCGGGGTGATGCCGGAGGGCTTCAAGGGCATCGGGAAGCCCTTCAGCGACCGTTACAGGCTTCAGCGCTTCGGGCGGGGCGGGTTCGTGTCGACGGCGCTGCGGGCGGGGGCGCCGATCGTGCCGTGCTCGATCGTGGGGGCGGAGGAGATCTACCCGATGGTCGGCAACGCGAGGACGCTGGCGCGGGTGCTGGGGGTTCCGTATTTTCCGATCACGCCGACGTTTCCCTGGTTGGGGCCGCTGGGCGCGGTGCCGTTGCCGACGAAGTGGACGATTCAGTTCGGGGAGCCGATCCCGACAGACGGGTATCCGCCGGAGGCGGCGGAGGATCCGATGCTGATGTTCAATCTGACGGATCAGGTGCGGGAGCAGATTCAGCACACGTTGTACAAGCTGCTGGTGCAGCGGCGGTCGGTGTTCTTCTAGGTTCCCGCCGTGTTCCGCCCGGTAGGTTCCCGCCGTGTTCCGCGCCGGGCGGGTTCCGCGGAGGTGCGGTCGGCTGGGCGCGGGGTCGGCGGGTCCCTTGTCGAGGCTCCGTCCTGAACGCGGCGCTCCCGGCGCGGCGAGGCGGGAACGCATCGGCGGAGGCCGGGCTTGGGCGAGGTCGGCGGGAGGGCGCGGAGACAGAAGCGGGAGGGGCTGAACGCGTCAGCCCCTCCCGCTCTCGTTCTTCGCCGGGCGGTCGCTTCAGCCCTTGTCGTCCTCCGCGCTCAGGCCGAGGCCCGGGAGGATGCCCGGCAGGAGCGGCGGGATGGTGATGTCCGGTGCCGCCGGGGGAGGGGCGTTGTCGCCCGGAGCGGGTGGGGTGGCGCCCTTCGACGGGGGGTCGAAGAGGCCGCCCGCGCCGCCCAGGAGGCCATCCTTCTCCGCCGGGTCCGTGCCGGAGCTCGACGGGCGCGGTTTGCCCTCGGAGCCGCCGGGGCGGGGGGTGCCGGGGTCGGGCGTCGACGGGGTGGTACGGCCGTCCGCCGAAGGCGTGCTGCCGGTGTCCTGCGAGGCGGGGCCGGGGCGCTGGGAGCCTCGGCCCTGCTCGGGCGGGGTGGGCAGCAGGGACTGGAGGGGGCCGACCTCTTGGTCTATGGCGTCGAAGACGTTGTTCACCTCGTCGCCCACGTCGGCCAGCTGGACGGGCAGCCGGTCGCGGAGGCCGTTCCACGTGTCGCGGTGGGCGCGGGAGAACGAGTTGAGCTTCTGGATGGGGCCCAGGGAGCCGTCTCGCTCGTATGCCTCGTGGAGGAGGCGGTGGCCTTCCGTGACGTCGTGGCGCATGCCGTTGAGCGCGCGGCGGACCTCGCCCAGGGACTCGTGGTCCATCGTGCCCGACCTGCCCCGCTCCATGAGGCGGCGGGCCTCGCTCAGGCGGGTGGACGCCTGGTCCAGGTACAGCTCGCCGCGGTTGGACTCGCCGTCGGTCAGGCCGAGGCGGATGTCCTCCATGCCGCGCTTCAGCCCGTACAGCGTGTCGCCGGGCAGGGCGTCGGAACTGGCGGCGGCCACTCCGCTGAAGGCGCCCGCGGCGACGCCGACGGTCAGACCGCCGGCCGCGAGCCCCTTGGACCAGCGGGAACGCGGGCGCAGCTTCCGGAGCGGGGATGCCCGGTGGGCGCCCCGGCGGGTCGTGCGCTGCCGCTGTTCGGGAACCGTGGGCCCGGGGGACGCGTTCCCCGGGGCCGTGCCTTCCTGGAACATGGCTTCCATGGCGGCTACGAGCTGTGCTCGATGCACCACTTTGACCTCGGGGTCCAGTTCCGGTTTCGGCAGTTCGCCGAGACCGGTCGCCAGGGTCAACAGTCGTCCGTGCTCGGCCGGTTCGGCCGAGTCACCGGTCTCTGCGGTCGCCTGATCTTCCAGGGCCTGGGCGAAGGCGTTCGCCCGCCGGTGCGCCGAAACGTTCGCGATCACTGGCGGCACCTCCTCTCGTCATGACGATCGACTCCCCTCGGGGTCCGGAAGGTTGCACACCTTGCGCGCGTCCACACGATCGAGTGAGCGTTTGCGGGCATGGCGTGACCACAGGGAGCCTGCATCCCGCACAACGAGCGGCGCGGCACTTGGGTTACGCGCGAAAGATGATCGGACCAGTGCGTCATCGAGGCGTCACCGATTGTGAGTTGGGGCGGGGGGCGGTGCGGGGGGTTGGCGTGTCAGCGGGCGTCTTCGGGCAGAAGGCGCGCGAGGGTGCGTACGGCACGGTACTGGAGGGTCTTGATCGCGCCCTCGTTCTTGCCCATCACTCTGGCGGTCTCGGCCACCGACAGTCCTTGCAGGAAACGCAGGGTCACGCACTCCTGCTGCTGGGGGTTGAGCTTCCGCACGGCTTCGAGCAGTGCGGCGTTCGACAGGGACTCCAGGACGGAGTCCTCCGGGCTGCGCTCGACCTCGTTGGCGTCGAGCATCTCCCCGGTGGTCACCTCCAGCCGGAAGCGGCTGGACTTGAAGTGGTCGGCGACCAGATTGCGGGCGATGGTCACCAGCCAGGCCCCGAAGTCGCGGCCCTGCCAGGTGAAGGTGGAGATACGGCGCAGGGCGCGCAGGAACGTCTCGCTGGTGAGGTCCTCCGCCGTGGCCTTTCCGCCCACGCGGTAGTAGATGTAGCGGTAGACGGTGTCGCTGTACTGGTCGTAGAGGCGGCCGAAGGCTTCGGCCTCGCCCGCCTGGGCGCGCTCGACCAGGTCCATCATGCGGGCGCTGTCGCTGTCGGCGGTGGGGCGGCGGACCGATGGGGCGGTCGGAGCGCCGGAGCCGCCGCGGCTGCCGCGTCTGCCGACGGCCGCACGGCCGTCGGCCAGGGCATAGCAGGGAGCGGCGGGGCCGCTGGCGGCGAGGCGGGGCATGGCGACGGCCGGGACGGCATACGCGGTGGGGACGAAACCGCGCAGGTGGTCGAGGACCGTCGCGCGGAGCGTAGCCAGGCCCGAGGCGTCAACCCCGACGTGTGGGTACACGGGACTCCCAGAGGCAGAGCTTCCATCACGTGCAGTGCGGGACTGGTCACCCATCAGGCTCGACTGGAGGGGTCCCGTATGCGTCTGAGGAGAATAACGCTTCGTACAGGCGGTGCTACACCCAGTTGCTCAAATCATCGTTTCCGTCGCTTCTGTTACCCCTGGACGACGGATCTCGTAGCGGATTGTGAGCGCTTGGTGATCGGATTCGGTCATGATCTGACACGTGCGGGTCGGGCGGCCGGGTGGACGGCCGTTCGTGCGGTCGGGTGTGCGACCGCGCGTACGACGGGGCGCGAGCGGTGTGCGGCGGGGGGTGTCGGCCGGGTGGCAGCCGGGTGACGGGCCGGGCGGGTCAGCGGCGGCGGCGGTGGATGGCCACGGCGGCGGCGGTTCCGCCCGCGATCGCGCCCACGCCGGCCGCGGCCGGAATGCCCACCTTGGCCGCTTTGCGCCCGGTCCGGTAGTCGCGCAGCCGCCAGTCGCGTTCGCGTGCGTGTTTGCGCAGCTTCGTGTCCGGATTGATCGCGTATGGATGTCCTACGAGCGAAAGCATCGGAATGTCGTTGTGCGAATCGCTGTACGCGGCGCAGCGGGACAGATCGAGGCCCTCGGCGGCGGCGAGCGCGCGGACCGCCTCGGCCTTCGCGGGGCCGTGCAGGGGTTCCCCGACGAGCTTGCCGGTGTAGACGCCTCCGACGGACTCAGCCACGGTGCCCAGCGCGCCGGTCAGGCCGAGGCGGCGGGCGATGATGGTGGCCGTCTCCACGGGCGCCGCGGTCACCAGCCAGACCTTCTGGCCCGCTTCCAGGTGGGCCTCGGCGAGGGCGCGGGTGCCGGGCCAGATGCGGTCGGCCATGTACTCGTCGTAGATCTCCTCGCCGATGGACATCAGCTCGGAGACGCGGTGGCCCTTGACGATGGAGAGGGCGGACTCGCGGACGTCCTGCATATGCTCCGGATCCTCGACTCCGGCGAGCCGGAACCAGGTCTGCTGCCAGGCGAACCGTGCCAGTTCGCGGCGCTGAAAGAACTTCCGCTTGTACAGGCCGCGGCCGAAGTGGAAGATCGCGGCGCCCTGCATGACGGTGTTGTCGAGGTCGAAGAAGGCCGCGGCGTGCTCGTCTCCCGCGACGGGGAAGTCCGGGACCGCGGGCTCGTCCCGCGCGGCGGCTTCGGCGGCTTCGCGGGCCTCGGCGGCGTCGAGCTGCTGTGTCGCCTTGCGCGCTGCCTCGGCTGCTGCCTCGCCTGCGAGCACGCTCCGCGCGGTCGCGGAGCGCCTACGGGGGGTGAGCCATCCCAGTGCGGCCATGCCGCGAGCATAGCCAGTCTGTTCGGAACTTCCCGACACGCCGGGATGCGGCGGCGTGAACTCTGTACGACCTGCCCGTTAAGGCGGCGACGGGAGTGTTCCCCCTGCTCGGCGCGGCGGGTCGGGCGGGGGAGCCTGTCGGCCGCGTGCCGGTGGGGCGTGGGCCGGGCTCGGAGGGCCGGCCGGGCGCGCCGGGGCGGAGAATGGGGGTATGAGTCCTTTGCTGCGGCGTACGAAGAAGAAGGCCGGTGAGCGCGTGGTGACGCTGATCGGGAAGCCGGGATGTCATCTGTGCGACGACGCGCGGGCCGTGGTCGAGAAGGTGTGCGGCGAGACCGGCGCGTCCTGGGAGGAGAAGGACATCACGCGGGACGAGGCTCTGCACCGGGCGTACTGGGAGCAGATTCCGGTGGTGCTGGTCGACGGCGAGCAGCACACGTTCTGGCGTGTGGACGCCGGGAGGCTCAGGGCCGCGCTGGAGTCGTAGCCGTGCGCGGGCTGTCCGCCGTCCTGGTCGCGGGGCCGTTCCTCGGGGCGGCCTCCATCGGCCGTCCGTGCGCGTCGTGCCTGGTCACGGGCGTGCTGCCGGGAGGCAGCGGGCCGGACGGGCTCCGGTCGCCCGCCCGGAGCGGGCCGTCGGCGCCGGTCGGCGGGGTTGGTGTGTCCGTTCACAAGCGGCCTGCGGGCCGGGCGTGGCGCGGTTGCCGGGCGGTCCGGGAGGGTCGTCCGCGCGTTCCCTTTGTCATGGCTCTATCGGGACGTGAGGGAACAGGGCACAGTAGAGGCGGTCTCGGGGACGTATGCGTGAGGAGTGTGTACGGCTTTGCCCCCTTCGGGTCTGCAACGGGCCGACGCGGCTCACGGTTCCAGGTTGACGCGATCGAAACGCGTGACCCCGATCACTTTGCTCGGACAAATCGGACACCATCTTTGTGCACGCGTTCACAAAGACATAGCCTGCATTCGACGGGGCGGTCCTGGGACACACGGCCGCCTAGAGCCTCGCTCATCCCGCAGGAGCACCGTGGCAACTGGCCGAAATCACCGACCGGCGAACCGTAGCCGAGGAATCCCCGAGGCCACCGTCGCCCGGCTTCCGCTGTATCTGCGGGCGCTGACCGCACTGTCCGAGCGGTCCGTGCCCACGGTCTCATCCGAGGAACTGGCGGCGGCGGCGGGGGTCAATTCCGCGAAGCTGCGCAAGGACTTCTCGTATCTCGGCTCGTACGGGACGCGGGGCGTGGGCTACGACGTGGAGTACCTCGTCTACCAGATCTCCCGTGAGCTGGGGCTGACGCAGGACTGGCCCGTGGTCATCGTCGGCATCGGAAATCTCGGCGCCGCGCTCGCGAACTACGGCGGGTTCGCCTCCCGTGGGTTCCGCGTGGCCGCGCTGATCGACGCAGATCCCTCGATGGCAGGGAAGCCGGTCGCGGGGATTCCGGTCCAGCACACCGATGAGCTGGAGAAGATCATCAGCGACAACGGTGTGTCGATCGGTGTCATCGCGACTCCGGCGGGGGCGGCCCAGCCGGTGTGCGAGCGGCTGGTCGCGGCGGGTGTCACCTCCATTCTGAATTTCGCGCCGACGGTGCTGTCCGTGCCGGACGGCGTCGACGTGCGCAAGGTCGATCTCTCGATCGAACTCCAGATCCTCGCCTTCCACGAGCAGCGGAAGGCCGGCGAGGGCTCGGAGGCGGAGCCCGCAGAGAGCGCTGCGAGCGCTGAGATCTCGGCGCACGCGCAGAGCGCCGGAAACGCGGAGAGCGCCGAGCCCGCTGGGAACGCCGAGATCACGGAAGGCGCCGCGGCCGTCGCCGAGACCGCGGGCCGGAAGGGACCTGACGGGGACATGCCCGCCGTGGTGCCGGCATGAGTCTTCTGGTCGTCGGACTGAGCCATCGCAGCGCACCCGTGAGTGTGCTGGAGCGGGCCTCGCTGTCCACGGACGCGCAGGCCAAGCTGTTGCAGGACACCCTGGCCGCCGAGCCCGCCGCCGAGGCGACGGTGCTGGCCACCTGCAACCGCATCGAGCTGTACGCGGACGTGGAGAAGTTCCACGCGGGCGTCGCCGAGCTGTCGACGCTGCTCGCGCAGCACAGCGGTGTGGGCCTGGAGGAACTGACCCCTTATCTCTATGTGCACTACGAGGACCGGGCCGTCCACCACCTCTTCTCGGTGGCGTGCGGGCTGGACTCCATGGTGGTCGGGGAAGGGCAGATCCTCGGACAGATCAAGAACGCGCTCGCGCGCGGCCAGGATCTGCACACCGCCGGACGGCTGATCAACGACCTCTTCCAGCAGTCCCTGCGGGTCGGCAAGCGTGCCCACAGCGAGACCGGGATCGACCGGGCCGGGCAGTCGCTCGTGACGTTCGGCCTCGAACAGCTCGCGGACGGTGAGGACATCGGGTCCTGGGCGGCCGGGAAGAGCGTCCTCGTCATCGGCGCGGGTTCCATGTCCTCTCTCGCCGCGGCCACGCTCGCGCGGCTGGGTGTACGTGAACTCGTGATCGCCAACCGAACACTTGACCGGGCCGAGCGGCTGGCGGCGGTGCTCTCGGAGTCCGGCGGGGTGACGGCCCGCGCGGTCACCATGGCCTCGGTTCCGGACGAGCTGACACGTGCCCACGCGGTGGTGTCGTGCACCGGCGCGACCGGTCTCGTCCTCACCGCCGAGGCGATCGCCGAAGCGCTGGCGGTCTCCGGCGGCGTTCCGCCGGCCGCCCCCGCCGACGAGTCCGGCGCGTGGCGCGGCCTGCGCGCGCCCGACGGCAGCGTGGTGGCCCGGCTGGCCGCGACGGCGGCCCGTGACGGCCGGGTGGTCGACGGCGCGGCCGCCGGGGCGGCGACGGGGCGGGACGCGACCGGTCCGGTTCTGTCGTCCGCTCCGGGTTCGTCGGCCGGTGAGGGTCCGTCCGGCGGGGGCGCCGACGGGGCTGATCGTTCTGGTGTTGCCGACTCCGGCGGCTCTGATCGTTCTGGCGTGACTGACGGTTCTGGTGGGGCTGGCGGTGCTGACGGTTCCGTGGCGGATGCCTCCGCCGTGGACGCCTCTATCGCCGCGGACGGATACGGATCCGCCGTGGCGGCGGACGCCTGTCCCGTCGGACTCGGCGACCCGCACTCCGCGCACGCCCTGGCACAGCACGGCACCTGGGCCGAGAACGCGGGGCGGACCGTGCGCGCGGCGTCGGGCGTCGGCCGGGCCGGCGGAGCCGTACGCCTGGGACTTCTCGATCTTGCCATGCCGCGGGACATCGATCACGCCGTTCACCGGATTCCGGGCGTACGGCTCGTCGACATCGAGTCGCTCGCGGAGGCGTCCGCCGACGCGCCCATGGCCGCCGATGTGGATCAGGTGCGTCGCATCGTCTCGGACGAGGTGGCCGCATTCGGGGCAGCGCAGCGCGCCGCGCACATCACGCCGACCGTCGTCGCACTGCGGACGATGGCCGCGGATGTGGTGGCGGGCGAGATGGCGCGCCTCGAAGGGCGGCTCACCGGGCTCGACGAGAAGCAGCGGGCCGAGATCAACCAGACCGTTCGGCGTGTCGTCGACAAGCTGCTGCACGCGCCGACCGTGCGGGTGAAGCAGCTCGCGAGCGAGCCCGGTGGCGCCGGGTACGCGGACGCGCTGCGGACACTCTTCGACCTCGACCCGGAGACGGTCGCCTCCGTCAGCCGGGCCGACATGAATGACGCAGACGTCAAGAACCGAGGGCGAGTATGACCGAGAGAGCGCTGAGGCTCGGGACCAGGCGGAGCAAGCTCGCCATGGCCCAGTCCGGGCAAGTGGCTCAGGCGGTGCGCCAGCTGACCGGCCGTCCCGTCGAGCTGGTGGAGATCACCACGTACGGGGACACCTCCCGCGAGCATCTGTCGCAGATCGGCGGGACCGGGGTCTTCGTCGCCGCGCTGCGGGAGGCCGTGGTCGCCGGTGAGGTGGACTTCGCGGTTCACTCGCTGAAGGACCTTCCCACCGCGCAGCCCGACGAGCTGCTCCTCGCGGCCGTGCCGCGCCGCGAGGACCCCAGGGACGTGCTGGTGGCGCGGGACGGACTGACCTTCGACCGGCTGCCCGACGGCGCCCGCGTCGGAACCGGTTCGCCGCGCAGGATGGCGCAGCTGAACGCGTACGCGCGCGCACACCACACACACATACAGACCGTGCCGATCCGGGGCAACATCGACACCCGGATCGGATATGTGCACAGCGGGGAGCTCGACGCGGTGGTTCTCGCCGCGGCCGGGCTGAACCGTTCCGGAAGGAGTGACGAGGTGACCGACTTCCTGTCGGTCGATTTCGTGCTGCCCGCCCCCGGCCAGGGGGCCCTGGCGATCGAGTGCGCACCGGAGAGCGCGCAGCTCGCCGCCGTACTCGCACGGCTGGACGATCCGATGACCCGGATCGCCGTGACCGCCGAGCGTTCCCTGCTCGCCGCCCTGGAGGCCGGCTGCAGCGCACCTGTGGGCGCGCTTGCCGACCTGTTGGGCGACGGCCAGGAATTCACCGAAATGCGCCTGCGCGGCGTCGTCGGCAGCACCGACGGCGCGACGCTGGTGCAGCTGTCCACCACCGGTCCCGTACCCATGTCGCACGACGACGCCGTCGCGCTCGGTCGCGAACTCGCGTCCGAGATGCTCGCCAAGGGTGCGGCCGGTCTTATGGGGGAGCGAGCACATTGAGCCCCACCACCAACCCGTCCTCGGCGTTCTCGGCACACGGGCACGTCACTTTCCTCGGCGCCGGACCAGGCGACCCCGGACTGCTGACCTTGCGGGCTGTCGAGGCACTCGCGGGAGCCGACGTACTGATCGCCGAGCCGGATGTGCTCGAAGTCGTACGCGGCCATGCGCGGGCGAGCGTCAGCACGCCTGAGCTGACGATTGTTGACGATGCGTCAACAGCCGCCGGAATCCCCGTACTCAGGGATGCGGGCAATCTTGTCATGGAGGCAGCACGCGGCGGCAAGCGGGTCGTGCGTGCGGTCATCGGCGATCCGGGACTGGACGCCGACGCGGGGAAGGAGATGCTCGCGTGCGCCGCGGAGGGGATCACCTTCGAGGTCGTGCCGGGCATCGCCACCGCCGTCGGGGTTCCCGCGTACGCGGGCGTGCCGTTGCGGGACGCGCAGGGCGCGGACGTCCGGTTCGTGGACGCGCGCACGGCGAGCGACCGGTGCTGGAGTGAGGTCGGCGCGAGCGACTGCACGGTCGTCGTCTCGACCACGCTGGACGCGGTCGCCGCGGCGGCGGGTGAGCTGGTGTCGGCGGGCCGTAAGCCCGACACGCCGCTGACAGTCACCGTCGCCGGTACGACGACCCGGCAGCGTACGTGGACGGCGACCCTCGGCACGATCGCGCAGACCTTCAAGCAGGCGAAGGTGCTGCCGTCGCCGGAGGGCCACCGTCCGGTGATAGCCGTGGTCGGTGAGCGCAGCTCCGCCGCTCAGCGCGACCAGCTCGCGTGGTTCGAGTCCAAGCCGCTGTTCGGCTGGCGGGTCCTGGTGCCGCGGACCAAGGAGCAGTCCGCTTCGCTCTCCGATCAGCTCCGTTCCTACGGCGCCGTGCCGCACGAGGTTCCGACGATCGCCGTCGAGCCGCCGCGTACTCCGCAGCAGATGGAGCGGGCGGTCAAGGGCCTGGTCACCGGCCGGTACGAGTGGATCGCCTTCACCTCGGTGAACGCGGTGAAGGCGGTACGGGAGAAGTTCGAGGAGTACGGGCTCGACGCCCGCGCCTTCGCGGGGATCAAGGTCGCCGCGGTGGGCGAGCAGACGGCCGCGGCCCTGGTCGACTTCGGGGTCAAGCCCGATCTCGTGCCGAGCGGCGAGCAGTCGGCCGCCGGGCTGCTGGAGGACTGGCCACCGTACGACCCCGTCTTCGACCCGATCGACCGGGTGTTCCTGCCGAGGGCCGACATCGCGACCGAGACGCTGGTCGCGGGGCTGATCGAGCTGGGCTGGGAGGTGGACGACGTCACGGCCTACCGGACCGTGCGCGCGTCGCCGCCGCCGGCCGAGACCCGTGAGGCGATCAAGGGCGGCGGCTTCGACGCCGTGCTCTTCACGTCGTCCTCCACCGTGCGGAACCTGGTCGGCATCGCCGGGAAGCCGCACAACGTGACCGTGATCGCCTGTATCGGTCCCGCCACGGCCAAGACGGCGGAGGAGCACGGTCTGCGCGTGGACGTGCTCTCCCCGGAGCCGTCCGTGCACCGGCTCGCGGAGGCGCTCGCGGAGTTCGGGGCGTCGCGGCGGGCGGCGGCGCTGGAGGCGGGCGAGCATGTGGCCCGGCCGAGCGAGCGCAGGCCGGGCGGCAGGCGCAGGCGTACGACGACGACCTGAGACGACGACGACCTGAGACGCGGAGAGGACGCGGAGAGGGCGTGGAGTGGGGCGCACGGTGTGGACCGTGCGCCCCACCGGGTTGTTCAGGTCGCGGGGCGAGTGAGTGGAAGGCCCGCGCGGGTGCCGGGTTCTCCTTGGCGAGTGAGCCGATGGGCCGCGCCGTGCGGGTGTCTCCCTGGCGGACGACCGGGAGGGGCGAGCTGGATGGGTGCGCTGGTGCCGGGTGTCTCCCGGCGGGTGAGCTGGAGGGGCGCGCGGAGGTCCCGGGGTACGAGGGATCGGGCACGGTCGACCGTCGGCACATGCTCAGAGCGCCCCGTGGTGGTTCCCCCGGACGGAGTCCGGGGGAGAACCGAGCCACAAAGGGTGCGGCTCACGCCATGGCTGTCTGTGATGGTCCGCGCAGACTCGTCGCCGGTTCGGATACCTGGCCGCCTCGGTCGGCCGAGTGCCGGTACTCGCGGGGCGGCACGCCGTACGCGGCGCGGAAGACCCGGCTGAAGTGGGAGGCGTCCGTGAAGCCCCAGCGGGCGCCGATCGCCTGGACCGGGCGGCCGGCCTGGCGGGGGTCCGTGAGGTCATGGCGGCAGCGTTCGAGGCGGCGGTGGCGGATCCAGGAGGCCGGGGTCGTGTTCTGGGCCGCGAAGAGCTGGTGGAGGTGGCGTACGGAGATTCCGTGCGCCGCCGCGACGGTCGCCGGGCAGAGCGCCGGGTCGTCGAGGTGGCGGTGGATGAAGTCCCGTATCTCCACCTGGAGCGCGCCGCGGCGGGCTTCCGCGGCCGGTTCGTCCTCGGCGCCCGCCACCCGGCCGAGCAGGGAGGCGAGGAGCCCGGTGGTGGTGTCGGCGAGTGCCGGGACGTCAGCCGGGGTGAATTCATGGGCGCGGGCGTTGAGTTCGGACAGCCACCGGGCGAAGACGCCGCCGATGCCGTGGGCCGCGGGGATGGGGACGGCGACAGCGCGCCGGACGACCGCGTGGGGGATGGGCAGGACGGCACGGGGGATATGGATGACGATCGAGCAGAGAGCGGCCGAAGCGGCCCTGATCCAGGCGCGGTAGGGGGCGGAGCTGTCCGCGACCACGACGTGGCCGCCGCGGAGGCGGGTCTGGCGTCCGGCGTGGGACAGGGCGCCCTGCCCTCGGGGCAGGTAGTGGACCTGGTAGATCTCGGGGTCGTCCTGCCGGATCAGCTTCGGCGTCCTGACGACCTCCAGATGCGGGTACGCGAGGCCGGTGACCTGGAGGTCTCCCAGGTGAAGCATGCGCAGACTGGCCCGGAAGTCGTGCTCCTGGTCGCTGCGGAGGTGGTTGGCCAGATGGCATCTGGAGGTGATCTCCTCGAACCGGGCGAACCGGTCGCGTACGGCCACGGTCTCCGTGCTGAACTCTTTCATGAGCATGACCACACCGGTTTCCGCTCGCGGTCGGTGCCGACGGCGGTGCTTAGGCCGGTGGTGCGGGCAGGGGCGGCGAGGCTGAGCGGTGGGGGAATCGGCATAGGCTCGGTCTTCTCCTGTCTCTCGGCTCTCTCTCGGTTCTCTCTCGTGCGCTCTCTTGGTTCTCCGGTGCTATGTCGGTTCTCTCGGTTCTTTCGGCTCTCTCGGTCGGTCGCCTGTCTGGGGCGATCGCCTGTCTGGGTCGAGCGGCTGTCTCCCGCGCTGTCGGTCGAGCTGTCTCCCGGCGGTTCCCGGCTCCCCGCAGGAGCCCTATGGCCATCCGTACGGCAAAGGACGCTGGCGTTTCCGGGGCTGATCCAACAAGGCTTCCGAGCGTCCGGGACATGTCCGGCTCTGTTCCGAACACGTTCGGAACGGGCGGAACCGGCCCTTCAAGGCAGCGCCGGACGGACCCCGGACGCGTCCGGGGGGCGCCGAACGTACTCGATCGCCCAGGCCGGAGGGGGTGACACCGTCGTCCGACGGCCTCGCCCCGCGCCCAAGTGCCGGCCGGGTGGCTCGATCTCATCCGGCCCCTGTATGAGTGCCGCGGCCCCCACGGGCGGGCGAGGACGGGCGCGGGCGAGTGGGGCGGGTGGGGCGGGCGGGAACGGCCCTCGGAGGGAAGGAGCCCGCGCGCCGGGGCGTAGCGTAGGAGCCATGAGTACGTATGGATCGTTCCCCGGGGCGCGGCCGAGGCGGCTGCGGACCACACCCGCCATGCGGCGCATGGTCGCCGAGACCCGGCTGCACCCCGCCGATCTGATTCTTCCTGCGTTCGTACGGGAGGGCATCGGCGAGCCCGTGCCGATCTCCGCCATGCCCGGCGTCGTCCAGCACACCCGCGACACCCTGCGGAAGGCCGCGGTGGAGGCGCGTGAGGCAGGGGTCGCCGGGATCATGCTGTTCGGGGTTCCGGAGGACGCCAAGAAGGACGCGGCCGGGACGGCGGGCACGGACCCGGACGGGATTCTCCAGGTCGCCGTCCGGGATGTCCGGGCCGAGGTCGGCGACGATCTCGTGATCATGTCGGATCTCTGTCTGGACGAGTACACCGACCACGGGCACTGCGGGGTCCTCGACGCCGACGGCCGGGTGGACAACGACGCCACGCTGGAGCGGTACGCCGAGATGGCGCAGGTCCAGGCCGACGCGGGCGTCCATGTCGTCGGGCCGAGCGGGATGATGGACGGCCAGGTCGCCGTCATCCGGGAGGCGCTGGACACCATCGGCAAGGAGGACGTGTCGATCCTGGCGTACACCGCCAAGTACTCGTCCGCGTTCTACGGCCCGTTCCGGGAGGCCGTCGGGTCGTCGCTGACGGGGGACCGCAAGACGTATCAGCAGGACCCGGCGAATGTCCGTGAGTCGCTGCGGGAGCTGGCGCTCGACCTCGACGAGGGCGCGGACATCGTGATGGTGAAGCCGGCGGGGCCGTATCTCGATGTGCTGGCGAAGGTCGCCGAGGCCGTGCGGGTGCCGGTCGCCGCGTATCAGATCAGCGGTGAGTACGCGATGGTCGAGGCCGCCGCGGAGAAGGGCTGGATCGACCGGGAGAAGGCGATCCTGGAGACCCTTACCGGGATCAGGCGGGCCGGGGCCGACATGATCCTGACGTACTGGGCCACCGAAGTCGCCCGCGGTCTGCGGTAGACGGCCGGGCGCGGGCCGCGCCCGGGGCGGCCGGGTCGGGGTCAGGACCGGGCCTGAAGCGGCTGGGCCGGGACCGGGCCCGGCGTGATGTGCGGCAGGGTGCGGGGCAAGGTGTGGGGCGGAGGCCGGGCAACAGGCAGGGCAGCGGGAAGGGCCGGGCGGGGCAACGGGCCGGGAAGCGCGCTTCCCGGCCCGTTTCTCATGGCCTCGGCCCGGTACCGGCGTGGCCTCGGCCCGTATCGGCCGCGCTCGGCCATGGGAGGCTCAGAGCCCCGGCCTTCGTACGGGCTCCGGCTCGGCAGTCTCAGCAGTAGAGGTTCGCCCCGGTCGGCACGCCCAGGATCTTGGCGAACCGCTCGTAGCGCGTGACCCGGCTCTGCACGTGCGGCGGGCTCGCACCGTCGCACTCCAGCGCGCCGTTGATCGAACGGATCGACTGGCCGAATCCCGCGCCGCTGACCATCGCGTCGTGTCCGGTCACCGGGCCGGGCCCGTCCTGGGTGTTCCAGTACCAGAGGCCCGTCATCATGGCGATCTTCGGGTCGGTCTCCACCTTCTCCGGGTAGTTCAGGAGGTCGACGCCGAGGTAGTCGCCCACCCTCTTGTAGTTGTAGTTCCAGCTGAGCTGGATCGGGCCGCGTCCGTAGTACTTGTCGTGGCCGGCCGGGCAGCCGTAGGGCATGTCACGGTCGCAGTACAGCGGATAGTTGTCCTTGTTGATCTCCGTGATGTAGAAGAGCCCGCCCGTCTCATGGCCGATGTTGGCGAGGAAGGCCGCGGCCTCCTGCTTGCGCATGGTGTCGGTGCCGGTGTGCGCGAACTTCGGGAACGCCTTCATGGCGTCCGTCAGGCCCTTGTACGTGTAGAACGGGTTCCGCCTCGGGAACATCTCGTTGAACTGGGCCTCGCTCACCACGAAGCTGTTGTGGTCCGGGTTCCCGGTGCCGGTCCCGCAGGTGTACGGGTTCCAGTAGTAGGTGCTCGCCACCGGGTTGTAGCCCGGATTGTCGCGCTCGGCGATGTAGACCGTGCCATCGGTGTACTTGACGATGTCACGGGTCCGGTAGTTGGCGCCGGCGGACCAGGCGGGCGCCGTGGCGCACTCGTCCACGGGGGACGTGGCGGGCGTGGCCGGCGCGGCGTTCGCCGTCGCCGCCGGCATGAGCACCGTCGCGGCGAGCGAACCGGTCGCGACGACGCCGACCATGAGCGCCTTCAAGCGTTCTCTGAGCACGACTCTCCTTTTCGTGCGTCACGGGCATGCCTGAGAGACCCAGTGAGGACCGGTGTCGACCTGGGCACGCCGTGGCGGGTGTATGTCACACCCAAGCGCTCCGGGAGGCGCGGCGTCAAGGTATAGACCAATGTGGGTTTTCAAACAACCAGGTTGAAATAAGGGGCTGTTGGCCTCGGTCGATGCCGCGTCCCCATGGTTCGGCTCCAGGCGATCCCGCGCGGCGCCGGTACAGTGGCGATACTGCGTACGGTGTACGTAGATATCGACGATCGGGAGGAAGCGGATGAGGATTCTGGTGACCGGCGCGACGGGTACCGTCGGCCGGCTCGTCACGCGTGAACTGGTCGGCGCGGGCGCGGAGGTGCGCGCACTGACCCGGAACCCGGCCACGGCGGCCCTGCCCGCGGGTGCGGAGGCCGCGGCCGGTGATCTCGCCAGGCCCGAGACGGTCCGGGCGGCTCTGGCGGGCGTCGAGCGGGTGTATCTCTTCCCGATGGCCGAGACCGCCCGGGAAGTGGTCGCCATGGCGAAGGAGGCGGGGGTGCGGCGGATCGTCGTCCTGTCGTCGGCGGCGGTCGAGGACGGCTCCGACACCACCTACCACGCTCCGGTGGAGCGGGCGGTGGAGGAGTCGGGACTCGAATGGACTCATGTGCGGCCGGGGGAGTTCATGGCGAACAAGGCCGCTCTGTGGGGGCCGTCCATCCGCGCGGAGAGGGTGGTCCGCGAAACGGATCCGGACGCGGCCTGGCTGCCCGTGCACGAGGGGGACATCGCCGATGTCGCCGTCGCCGCGCTGCTGGAGGACGGCCTGACGGGCGCGGCGTACACCCTTCACGGACCTCAGGTGATCAGCGTGCGCGAGCAGGTGAACGCGATCGCGGAGGCCATCGGGGAGGAGATCCGGCTCTGGACGGTCACCCCGCAGGAACTGCGGGAGCGCTATGTCGAGCAGGGCGGATTCGCCGCGGAAGTCGCGGACTACCTGCTGGGTTTCGTGGACTACGACGGCAATCCGGCCGATCCGGCCGATCCGGAGGCGGACGAGGCGTTCGACATGCCTGAGCTCGGCTCGCTGCCCACCGTACGGGAGGCCATCGGCAGGCCGGCCCGTACCTTCGCGGAGTGGGCGCGGGACCACGCCGACGACTTCCGATGACTCCGGGCAGACGATGACCCGGACTGGCGGGGCGTGCGGCGCGGGTCGGGCGGCGCGTCGATCCGGGGCGCGGGGGCCTGGCGTGGGGGCTGGGCGCGGCGATTCGGAGGCCGGGGCCTGGAGGCTGCGGCGCGGAACCAGGAGGCCGGGACGCGGAGGCTGGAACGCGGAGGCTGGGGCGCGGAGCTGCGGGCCGGGGATGGCTTTCCCGGCCCGCAGTCCTGTGGGGGGATCGGAAGTGGCTCAGCCGCGGCTCGCGCCCAGCGGTGCAGGTTTCAGCGGCGGACGGTGCCGCCGGTCCGGTCTGAGCAGTCCGGTGTCAGCAGTACAGGTTGGCGCCCGTCGGCACGCCCAGGAGCTGGCTGAACTGGGTGTACTTGTTCACCCGGCTCTGGACCTGCGCCGAGTTGCCGCCGTTGCACTCCAGCGCGCCGTTGATCGACCAGATCGTCTGGCCGAACCCCGCCTGGTTCACCATCGCCGCGTGGCCCGTCATCGTGCCCGGACCGCGCTGGGTGTTCCAGTACCAGAGGCCCGTCTGCCAGGCGACGGCCGACTCGTTCTGCACACGCCAGGGGTTGTTCAGCAGATCGATCCCGAGGGCGTCGCCCGCCGCCTTGTAGTTGAAGTTCCAGCTGAGCTGGATCGGTCCGCGCCCGTAGTACGCGGCCTGGCCGGCGGGGCAGCCGTACGGCTGGTTCCGGTCGCAGTAGTGCGGGTAGTTGGCCGTGTTCTGCTCCACGATGTGGACCAGCCCGCCCGTCTCATGGCTGACGTTGGCGAGGAAGGCCGCCGCCTCCTGCTTCTTGACCGTGTCGCTGCCGGTGTTGGCGAACGCGGGGTACGAGCTGAGCGCCGCCTTCAGCCCCGCGTACGTGTAGAACGAACTCCGGCTCGGGAACATCTGGTTGAACTGCGCCTCGCTCACCACGAACTCGCCCGGCAGGGGCGGGTTCTCGACGCCGCCGCCGCAGGTGTACGGGTCCCAGAACCAGGTGCTGATGGTGGGGTCGTAGCCGGGGTTGTCGTGCTCGGCGATGTAGTACTTGCCGTCCGTGTACTTGACAACGTTGCCAGTCACATAGTTGGTCCCGGCTCGCCAGGTGGGGGCGGTCGTGCATGCGTCCGCCGCCGCGGGAGCCGCTGTGGGGAGCAGGCTCGACGCCGCCAGACCGCCGGCCGCGAGAAAGGCGACCAGGAACGCCTTGACGCGCTGTTTCAGCACGAGTTTCTCCTTCGTGCGTCAACGGCCCTGTTTCGGATGGCTTGTTGGGGCTGTGGGGAGCCGTCCGGACAGGCCGTGGTGGGGGGTTGTGACCCTACTGAAGCGCGTTGACGTGACCGAGTCAAGGTATAGACCAATGTGAATTCCTGCGCACATTCGGGTGCGAGCGCATAGGCACAG
This sequence comes from Streptomyces sp. NPDC004838, assembly GCF_053600955.1. NCBI lineage: Bacteria > Bacillati > Actinomycetota > Actinomycetes > Kitasatosporales > Streptomycetaceae > Streptomyces > Streptomyces sp. NPDC004838. Next base: position 23,822 of record NZ_JBSGAW010000030.1, read on the forward strand.
GTCAGACGGGCGGAGTGGATACGGACGTCCGTCGGTCGAGGGTGGGGGCGTACTCGACGCCGGGCGCGGCGTCGCGCTTCGGCGGAGGCGAGGCGCTGACGTCCGGGAGTGGACCGGGCACCCGGGCCCGTACCCGCGATCCGGCGGCGACGGGCTGCGGGCGGCGGCCGCGGGCCGCCGTCGGTTGGTGTTGTGCGTGTGTGCGGCGCACTCTGGGAGGTGAGGATCGCTGGAGGTGATCTGTCATGCGGACGCTCGTCGGATGGCACATCGATTTGGAGTTCACCGAGGAGGGCGACCGGACTCGGTCCGCCGCCATGGTGAGACTGGGCGACGGTACGGAGATCCGCGGGCACGGCAATGCCCAGCGCCACCCGTCCGACGCCGAGCAGTTGCGCGTCGGTGAGGAGATCTCGGGGGCCCGTGCGCTCATGGACATCGCCTCGCAGTTGTTGCAGAAGGCCCACACCGAGATCGACGAGGCGTCGGGGCGGACGTCGCGCGCGCTGCGCTGACGACGGGCGCCGGGGAGCGCCGCGCGAGCACGCCCGGAGCGTCGCGTGAGCATGCCGGGGGCGTTGGGTGAGAGTGCCCGGACGGGTAAGCGCGCATCCGGGCGGGGCAGGACGTGCCTGTGTGTGCCTGCCCCGTGCCCGTGCGTATCCGCATGTGCTCCGTGCGGAACGGAGGGCATACGGCGATGACGGCTGCCCTCCCCTCAGCGCCGGTGCGCGATTACCCTGTGCGCACGCTGATCGGGATTGATCGGTTCCTGACCCGAATCCGGTCGGGAGGTGTCGCGGGGAACGGGAACGGGGGAGCGGTGACGCACGTCGACAACGCCAGGGGGCAACGACTTCAGCGCTGTCCGGGCTGTGGACGCGGGGACCGGATCAGAGGCGGGTCGGCGCGCGGACAGGCGCTGGCGGCCCTGCTGATGATCCCGGTGATCGTGGCGTCGTTCCTCTGGGGACGGATGGAGAACGTGGAGGAGCGGGAACGCGCGGAGAAGACCGGTTGGCCGGTCGCCTCGAACCCCGCTCCCGAACCCGGTCTGGATCTGCACTGGGCGTGGGGGATCACCCTGGCCGCCCTGATCGTCTTCGTCGTCATGGTCGTCTGGTTGGCCAAGCGCCGACGGACCAGGTACTGCGAGGGCTGCGGGACCCTTTTCTGACCCTGGAGACACAAGCGCCGCGCCGAGTCGTCGTGTCGAGTCGTCGCGTCGAGTCGTCCTGTCGAGCCGAGGCGTCGAGTCGAGCCGTCGGTTCCAGTCGCTTCGGGCCATCGGCTCGGGCGGCTCCGGCGGGCGGTTCCATGGTGCGGTTCCGGCGGGCGGTCCCCTGGTGCGGTCGATCGGGTGATCGCCCGGATGACGCGGCGGCGGGGCGGGGCGGCCCCGTGACACCGATCGTGGAGTCGACCGGCATCCGGTTCCACGTACCCCGGAGGAAGGACCCGCCCCGATGTCCCAGCCGTCGATATCCCAGGGAGCGCAGCGCCCCTCCGCCGGTGTCGGCGGTGCCTTCGGCCCGCTCCTTCCCACCGGCCCGCCCACCGCCCGGCCGCGCCGCTTCCGTTTCCGCCGCCGCTTCCGTTTCCGCCTCCGGCCATCGCGGCCGAGGTCCCGGCTCCGGTCCGCCCGTCCCGTACTCGGGCCGGTGCGCCGCGGGGCACGTCCGACGGTGGTGGCTGCCGTCCTGTGCGCCGGGGCGCTGACGGGCACCGGGATCTCCCCGCCCTCGGCCTTCGCCGCCGGCCCCGAGGCCGCCGTCCGGAGCACGGCGTGCAGCACCGAGACCGGGCCGCACCAGGCCGAGGCCGAACGACATCTCGGGCTCACCCCCGACGGGGTCCAGACCCCCGCCGACTGCGCGGCGATCCACGGTCTCCAGACCCGTAACGGCTTCGAAACCGCCAACGGCTACGCGGGGATCGAGACCTGGCGGATGATCCAGTACGAGAAGGCCGCCGCCTCCCGCGCCCGTCTCACCGGATGTCCGTACGGCTCCGATCTCGTCGTCTGCATCGATCTGACCCGCCAGCTGCTGTGGGTATGGGACGGCAACCAGGTGGCGTTCGGGCCGGTGCCCATCCGTACCGGGACGGTGGCGGAACCCACCCGTACCGGCCGTCACGAGATTTTCGATCGCGTCGAGAAGCAGTGGTCCGACCTCTTCGATGGGCCGATGCCCTTCAGCCAGTTCTTCGAGGGCGGACAGGCCCTGCACGGGAGCTACCGCGACATCTGGGAGGAGCCGGGTTCGCACGGATGCGTCAATCTCCGGTACGACGACGCCAAAAGGCTCTGGTCGGCCCTGCGGCTCGGCGACTCCGTCTACGTCTGGGGAACGCGCACCGTCTGATACGGACTGCCTGATCGCGCGCGCACAGCCTGGCGGACCGCCCGATACGCGCCGCCTGATACGCGCTGTCTGATACGGACCGTCTGATACGGACTGCCAGATACCGGCCGTCCGACGCGCGCCCCTGACATGGAACGGCTCCCTCCGGTCGGGCCGGAGGGAGCCGCCCCACCCGCTACAGGCGCTCGGGGGTGCGGATGCCCAGCAGCGCCATCCCGCGCTTGAGCGTCCGCGCCGTCAGGTCGACGAGGAAGAGCCGGTTCTCGACGACCTCGGGGGGGTTGTCCGCGCTCAGCACATGGCACTTGTCGTAGAACGTGGTGAGGTGCGTGGCGAGCTGGTAGAGGTACGCGGCGAGCTTGTGCGGTTCGTACGACGCGGCCGCCTCGGCGATCGTCTCGCCGAACCGGTCGAGATGCAGCCCCAGCGCCCGCTCGGCCGGAACCAGCTCCAGCTCCGGGTGCGCGACCGGCCTGGACTCGCCCGCGTTGCGGATGATCGACTGGATGCGGACGTACGCGTACTGGAGGTAGACGGACGTGTCGCCGTTCAGCGACACCATCTGATCCAGGTCGAACTTGTAGTCGCGCGCGGCGGACGTCGACAGGTCGGCGTACTTGATCGCGCCGATGCCGATGTACCGCCCGTTCTCGACGATCTCCTCTTCGCTCAGGCCCGGCTTGGGGGCCTTCTCGGCTTTCTCCCGTACGACGGCGGTCGCGCGGTCGACGGCCTCCTCCAGCAGGTCCACCAGCCGTACGGTCTCGCCCTCACGGGTCTTGAACGGCTTGCCGTCCTTGCCGAGGACCGTGCCGAACGCGAGCTGGACCGCCTTGACCTTGTCGCTCAGCCAGCCGGCCCGGCGAGCGGTCTCGAAGACCATCTTGAAGTGGAGCGACTGCCGGGCGTCCACCACATAGATCAGGGTGTCCGCGCCCAGGTTCTGGACCCGGTCCCGGATCGCCGACAGATCGGTGGCCGCGTAGCCGTAGCCGCCGTTCGACTTCCGCACGATCAGGGGGGTCGGCTCGCCGTCCTGGCCCCTGACGTCGTCGAAGAAGACGCAGAGCGCGCCCTCGGAGCGGACCGCGACCCCGGATTCCTCCAGCAGACGGCAGGTCTCGTCGAGCATGTCGTTGTAGCCGGACTCGCCGACCACGTCCGGGTCGTTGATCTCCATGTCCAGCTTGCCGAAGACCGAGTAGAAGTAGATCTTCGACTCGTCCACGAACTGCTGCCAGCGCGCGAGGGTCTCCGGATCGCCCGCCTGGAGCGCGACCACCCGGTCACGGGACCGGTTCTTGAAGCCCTCGTCGGACTCGAAGAGCGCGCGCGACGCCTTGTAGAGGCGGCCCAGCGTGGACATGGCCTCCTCGCCGGAGACCTTCACGCCCGCCTTGTGGTCCAACTCGTGCGGGTGCTCGACCAGATACTGGATGAGCATGCCGAACTGGGTGCCCCAGTCGCCGATGTGGTGGCGGCGGATCACCTTCTCGCCGGAGAACTCCAGGATCTCGACCATCGCGGCCCCGATCACGGCCGAGCGGAGGTGGCCGACGTGCATCTCCTTGGCCACGTTCGGCTGGGCGTAGTCGATGACCGTCGTGCCCGCGTCCTCGGCGTACGGGACGCCGAGGCGGTCGTCGGCGGCGCGGGCGGCCAGCGTCCTCACGATCGCCTCGGCGGTGACCGTGATGTTCAGGAAGCCGGGGCCCGAGACCTCGATCTCCTTGAGGACGTCGTTGGACGGGATCGCCTCGACGATCTTCGCCGCGAGCTCGCGCGGGTTGCCCTTGAGCTGCTTGGCCAGTGCCAGGACGCCGTTGGCCTGGAAGTCGGCCCGGTCGCTACGTCGCAGCAGGGGGTCGGCGGAACCGGCCTCCGGCAGGGCTGCCGAGAGGGCCTCCGCGAGGCGCTGCCGCACATTCGAAGCGAGGGAGGGGACCGAGGCCATGAGCTTCCGTTCCAGTCGGGTCGGGGTCTAGTAGTCGATTGTCAAGTGTCCCACGGTGGAGCAAGTTCTTTTCGCCCCCCTCGGGCGCTGTCGGCCGTTCAGCCGTTCAGCCTTCCCGCGGCTGCGGCGATGGCCCGGCTGTAGTGCCCGCACCGCCCGCACTGCCGCCCGCACTGCCGGCAGCGGGGCCACCGGGGCCGCCGGGGCCACCGGGCTCCTCGGCCGTACGGGATCCGCACCGCTCGCGCCGGGCACGCCGCGCCCTGACGGGCAGGGCGCCACGGCGAGCGGGAATCGCCATGCGGCCCACACCGCGCGTCATGGAGAATGGTGTGATCCGGGTGTGTCCGAAGGCCGGGTTTCCAGCAGGCCGGAAAGCCGGAAAGCCGGAAAGCCGGAGACAGCAGCCGGAAGCCGGCCGGCCAGAGAAACCGGCCGGCCGGAGAAACCGGAATCCAGAGAACCGGAAACCAGAAACACAGGAAGAAGGACGTGCCGACCGTGGCTCAGAGCAGCACCGAGACCGACTGGGTCTCCCGTTTCGCGGACGAGGTCATTGCGGAGTCGGAACGGCGTGCGCCGGGCAAACGTGTCGTCGTCGCGTCCGGGATCTCCCCCTCGGGCCCCATCCACCTGGGCAATCTCCGTGAGGTGATGACCCCGCACCTGGTCGCCGACGAGATCCGGCGGCGCGGCTACGAGGTCCGGCATCTGATCTCCTGGGACGACTTCGACCGGTACCGGAAGGTCCCCCTGGGCGTCGAAGGGGTGGACGAGTCGTGGTCGGAGTACATCGGCCGGCCCCTGACGTCGGTGCCCGCGCCCAAGGGATCCGCCCATCCGAACTGGGCCGAGCACTTCAAGGCCGTGCTGATCGACTCGCTGGCCGAGCTGGGCGTCGAGTACGAGGGCATCAGCCAGACCGAGAAGTACACCTCGGGCGTCTACCGCGAGCAGATCCTGCACGCGATGAGGCACCGCGCGGACATCGACGCGATCCTCGGCCGGTTCCGTACGAAGAAGGCTCCGGCCAAGAAGTCCCAGAAGCCGCTCGACCAGGCCGAGGTCGAGGCGGCCGAGGGCTCCGGCGCGGCCGGTGAGGACGACGGCACGGGGTCGGCCGGGTACTTCCCGTACAAGCCCTACTGCGGTGGCTGCGACAAGGACCTCACCACGGTCACGGCCTACGACGACGACACCACCGAGCTGACCTACACCTGCTCCGCCTGCGGGTTCTCCGAGACCGTCCGGCTGAGCGAGTTCAACCGCGGAAAGCTGGTGTGGAAGGTCGACTGGCCGATGCGGTGGGCGTACGAGGGCGTCGTCTTCGAGCCCTCCGGCGTCGACCACTCCTCGCCCGGCTCGTCGTTCCAGGTCGGCGAGTACATCTGCCCGATCTTCGGCGGCGAGCGGCCGATCGGCCCGATGTACGCCTTCGTCGGCATCAGCGGCATGGCCAAGATGTCGTCCTCGAAGGGCGGCGTGCCCACCCCCGCCGACGCGCTGGAGATCATGGAGGCGCCGCTGCTGCGCTGGCTGTACGCCCGCCGCAGGCCCAACCAGTCCTTCAAGATCGCCTTCGACCAGGAGATCCAGCGGCTCTACGACGAGTGGGACAAGCTCGCGGCCAAGGTCGCGGACGGGTCCGTACTGCCGGCGGACGCGGCGGCGTACTCGCGTGCGGTGCGTACGGCGGGCGGTGAGCTGCCGAGCACGCCGAGGCCGATGCCGTACCGGACGCTGGCGTCCGTCGCGGACATCACCGGCGGTCACGACGAGCAGACCATCCGCATCCTGAGCGAGCTGGACCCGGCGAATCCGGTGACCTCGCTGGACGAGGTACGGCCCCGGCTCGACCGCGCCGAGAACTGGATCACCAGCCAGGTCCCGGCCGACCAGCGCACGGTCGTACGCGCCGAGCCTGACACCGAGCTGCTGTCCTCGCTCGACGACGAAGGCCGCGAGTCGCTGAGGCTGCTGCTGGAGGGGCTGGACTCGCACTGGTCGCTGGAGGGGCTGACGACCCTCGTCTACGGCGTGCCGAAGGTGATGGCGGGCCTGGAGCCGGACGCCAAGCCGACGCCCGAGCTGAAGGCGGCGCAGCGGTCGTTCTTCGCCGTCCTCTACCGTCTGCTGGTCACCCGTGAGACCGGGCCCCGGCTGCCCACGCTGCTGCTGGCCGTGGGGGCCGACCGGGTGCGCAAGCTGCTGGGCGCGTAGCGCCCGCCGTCCCCGCACGGCTCCGGCCTCGGCCCTGGACCTTTCCGGGCCGAGGCCGGAGCCGTGCGGTTCGCGCGTGGGCGGGGCGGGACCGCATCGCGGGACTGCATCGTTCGGCTGACGGCGGGTTCCGACGTGCGCATGACGATACGGGCCCCGGCACGCGGGACCGTGGAGGCATGAAGAACCAACTGCTCGCCATCATCGGGTGGGTCGCCGCCGTACAGGGTGGCCTGGGGGCCGGCGGCCTGATGTTCGGGGACGGTCCCTGGGGGCTGCTCCACAAGTGGTGGGACCTGTCCACGGCCGGATACGTCGTCATCCTCGCCGTCGGTCTCGTCGTCGCGCTCGCCGGAGAGGCCGCGCACAAGCGGGGCAAGGTCTGACGGCCGGAGCGGGTGGCCCTCTGCGGCCGGGCGTGCGTGGCCCCCCGGCGATGGGTGGCGGTGGGCGGCGGCGCGAGGGGCCCGGCGGAATCGGCCGAGGCTACGGTGTCGGCCGAGGCTACGGGTGCGGGTGCGGCCGGGGGCTATGCGATGTGCTCGGACTCCAGCTCTTCCTGGAACCGCTTCTTGAAGCGGGGCATCGCCTGCCGGAGAAGCGCCGCGCTGCGCGGGTGCGTGATGCCGTGCACGTCCGAGAGGTGTATGTCGAGCTGCTCGACCTTCGGGTAGTCGCCGTGGTCGTTCGAGTAGGTGACGAAGACCGGATAGGCCGCCTCGTAGAACTCCAAGTCCTCGACCTCGGCGAGCTGTTCCGCCCTGGCCTTCTCGGTCTGCTCCTCCTCCGCGGGCCGCACGGGCTCCGGAAGGTCGGTGTGCCCGGCCGGCTCGGTCGACTCGGTGTGTTCACCGCGTTCGGCGTGCTCGACCTGCTCGGCGTGCTTCACGGGGTGCCCCGGCGCGGCGGCCTCGGGACCGGGCGTCTCGCGCAGGTCCGTCTCGCGCAGGTCGGTCTCGCGCAGGTCCGGGTCGCCGAGGATACGGGTCCGGCCGCCCGGACCCGCGGGGATGCGGATGGGCTCGGGCTCCGGCTCGGGGACCTCGCTGTAGGCGGGGTCGTAGGAGCCCTCGTACCCGTCCGGCGTCTGGTGGTAGGCGAACCACGGGTTCGCCTCGCCGTTCTGCCCGGCGTACCGCTGGTACTCCTGATACCGCTGGTACTCCTCGTAGCGCTGCCGCTCGTACTGCTCGAACTGCTCGTACGGCCCGTTCTGGTCGTAGGGCTCCTGCTGGGCGTACTGCTCGTACTGCTTGGGGGGTTGCGGCTGCTCGTACTGCTCCGGGTGCGGCTGCGGCTGCGGCTGCGGTGACCGTTCGTGCCCCTGACCCGGTCGCCGCGACTGCCGCGGAGGCTGTTCCGGCTGTTCCGCGGCCGCCGCGCGCGGAAGCTGTGCGGGAATCGTCGCCCGGGGGTTCTGCGACTTCTCCAGCTCCAGCTCCGGCTGGGACGGGGGCGGGGGCGGCAGCAGCACCGGGTCCACGCCCGCCGCGGCGAGACCGGCCGGAGCCGTCTCGGTGAGCGGAACCCCGTACTTCGCGAGCCGCAGCGGCATGAGCGACTCCACCGGGGCCTTACGGCGCCACGCCCGCCCGAACCGGGCCTGGAGCCTGGCCTGATAGATCAGCCGCTCCTGTTCCAGCTTGATGACCTGCTCATAACTGCGCAGCTCCCACAGCTTCATCCGCCGCCACAGTTTGAACGTCGGGATGGGGGAGAGCAGCCAGCGGGTGAGCCGTACGCCCTCCATGTGCTTGTCGGCCGTGATGTCCGCGATCCGGCCGATCGCGTGCCGTGCGGCCTCCACCGAGACGACGAACAGCACCGGGATGACGGCGTGCATGCCCACACCCAGCGGATCGGGCCAGGAGGCCGCGCCGTTGAACGCGATCGTGGCGATCGTCAGCAGCCAGGCGGTCTGGCGCAGCATCGGAAACGGGATGCGCAGCCAGGTCAGCAGCAGGTCGAGCGCGAGCAGTACGCAGATGCCCGCGTCGATGCCGATCGGGAAGACGACGGCGAAGCTCCCGAATCCCTTGCGTTCGGCGAGATCGCGCACCGCCGCGTACGAGCCGGCGAAGCCGATGCCGGCGATGATCACCGCACCGGCCACCACGACTCCGATGAGTATGCGGTGCGTGCGCGTCAGCTGCATCGCGGCCACCCGCGATCCCCTTCCCGTGTGCGAAAGTCCCCGTGCCCTAAACACGTGTTCGAAACGCGTGTTCCCTTTCGGCCAGGGGGACAGCCTGGCACATGACAGCGGAGCCCGCGCCCCTTGATGGACGGCGGACTCCGCGAAGAGGGCGTGGCCTGAACTCACTTGCCGGTGTTCGAGTGCCTCGCTGTCGGCGTCACGTGTTGGCGGCGGTCACCGATGTCACGGCTTCCTTGGCGGCCTTGACGGCGTCCTTGGTCATCTTGGTCGCGACCGGAGGCTTGGCGCCCGCGTAACCCGTGCCGTTGTAGGTCAGCATGATGACCACATTGTCCGTGCGCGTGACGATCGTGGTGTAGGAGAAGTCCGCGTCGGTTTTACGGAGTTTGTAGACGACGGCCGTCGCCTCCTCGCCGACACCTGCGGCGGGGGAGGACTTCACGTCCTTGGCCCCGGAGGTGGCCTGGGCCTTGGCGACTTCCTTGGCGTAGGTGTCCTGCGCGCGCTTCGTGCCGGTGATGTCGAGGGCGGGCTCCGACTCGTACCGCAGGAAGGAGACGTCCAGCCAGCGGTACTGCGAGCCCTTCACGCCCTGGTCGTCCAGGCTGTTCCAGGAGCAGCTCCCGCGGGCCAGGAGGTCCGACGAGCGCCCGGCGGTGCCGCCCTTGGGCTTGGCCTCCGGCAGCAGCGCCTCGACCGTCTTCGCGGAGACCGACTTGCAGGCGTCGGGCAGCTTGGCGTACTTCACGGGCGCGGGTGCGGTGGGCTTCGCCGGCTGGGTGCCCGAGCCCGAGCCCGCCGTGGTCCCGCCGGAGTCGGCGGACGGGGACGAGTCCTTGGCCTTCTTGTCGCCGCCGTCGCCGGAGTCCGACGAGCAGCCGGCGACGACGAGCATCACCGGGACGGCGGCGCAGGCGAGTATTCGGGTGAGTCGCGTGGCTGATCGGTGCATGGTTCCTTCAGTCGGTTGTCGTACGGCCTCTCTCCGGCCCTACGGTCGCTCTCCGCCGTGCGGCCTCTCCGGCTCTCCGGACTCCGGCGTCCTCCGTTGTGTCGGCGCGCCGGTTTTCTCCGGTCGGCGAGGCCACCGTACGCGCAGACGGTCCGGAGGCGGGTGTGTCCCGGGATACGTACGGCCGTGCGCGGACGGTTCCCACGGGCCGTCATTCGCTGAATTTATCGACCAGGCTCCGGGCCACACCCTGGGCTTTCTCCTGCAATTCCTTGCTGTCCGGGACGTCGGTCGGCTGTGTGGACTGCTCCGCGTAGACGATCGTCACGATGACGTTCGATGTGCGGAACACCACGCTGATCGTCCGGCGCTGAGCGACGGATCCGGGGCCCGCGGCGGTGAGGACGTCATCGAGGAAGCCGGCGTCGCCGAGCTTGTCGATGACACGGGGTTCGAGGCCGTCGGGGGTGCCGGTAGGGTTCCCCGCCGACCCCTCGTTTCCGGTGGTCCCGGTGTTCCCGGCGGTCCCGGTGTCCCCGGCGGCGTCCGGCGTGCCCGAGGAGTCCGGAGCGTCGGAGGAGTCCGGAGCGTCGGACGAGTCCGCGTCATCGGTCGCCGGATGTGACGCGGCCCCGGACTGCGACGGGGGGAGCGTCGCCACCCCGGCGGCGACCTGCTTCTTGGCGAAGACCTCCTCGGCCCGGTCGTCGTCGCTCACCGCCGAGTCGTACGAGACGACCCGCTCGAAGTCGAGACTGAGGGTATGAGAGGCGTCCGCGCCATCGGACATCCAGCCGCAGCCGACGCGACGGTCGGTGTCATAGGTGCTGGTGGGAGCGCCGCGGAAGATCTTCCTCTGCTGTTCGTCGGCGAGTTCGGCCGTACCCGGCAGCAGGTCCTTGAGCGTGGAGCGGCCGATCGAGCCGCAGGGTTCGAGCAGGGTGCGGTACTTGCCGGGCTGGGCGGCGGGCGTGGCGCCCTGGCGTGCCTTGGCGTCCGGGGCGGCGGCGGAGCCGTCGGTGCCGTCGGCGGTGCAGCCGGTGACGAGCGCCGCGAGGAGCGCTGCCGTGAGGCCGGAGGCATACGCCTTTCGTTGCACGGTCCCGGGCTCCTATCGGTCGAGTGGCGGGCGTCGAACATCGGGCGTCGGGCGGAAAAGCTGTTGCCGCGAGATGACGGCCGATGGACACAATGTCTATCGCACGCACTGCGGTGAACGCCGTTCCGCCGGGTCTTTCGCGGGCATTGGCGCAAGTATTGCGCTTCACTGATCTTGTGGGCATTCCGGGGGAATCGAGGAGCTATGTCGTACGTAGAGGTACCGGGAGCCGAGGTTCCCATCCGCATGTGGACCGACCCCGCGTCGGTCGAGGACATCGCCATGCAGCAGCTTCGGAACGTCGCCACGCTGCCGTGGATCAAGGGTCTGGCGGTGATGCCGGACGTGCACTTCGGCAAGGGCGCGACGGTCGGCTCGGTGATCGCGATGCAGGGCGCGGTCTGCCCGGCCGCGGTCGGCGTCGACATCGGCTGTGGCATGTCGGCCGTGAAGACCTCCCTCACGGCGAACGATCTGCCCGCCGACCTCTCCCGGCTGCGTTCCCGGATCGAGGAGGCGATCCCGGTGGGCCGTGCCATGCACGGCGAACCGGTTGATCCGAGCCGGGTGTTCGGCTTCTCGGAGGTGGCCGCCGGGGGATGGGACGACCTCTGGGGCCGGTTCGACGGGCTGGCGGACGAGGTCAAGTTCCGCCGGGAGCGCGCGATCAAGCAGATGGGCACCCTGGGGGCCGGAAACCACTTCGTCGAGTTCTGCCTCGACGAGTCGGGCGCGGTCTGGCTGATGCTGCACTCCGGATCGCGCAACATCGGCAACGAGCTGGCGGAACACCACATCGGCGAGGCCCGGAAGCTGCCCCACAACCAGGACCTGATCGACCGCGATCTCGCCGTCTTCATCGCGGACACCCCGCAGATGTCGGCGTACCGGAATGACCTGTTCTGGGCGCAGGAGTACGCGAAGTACAACCGCGCGATCATGATGGGTCTCTTCCAGGAGGTCGTCCGCAGGGAGTTCCGCAAGGCGAAGGTCGCCTTCGACCCTGTCATCTCCTGCCACCACAACTACGTGGCGGAGGAGCGGTACGACGGCATGGACCTGCTCGTCACCCGCAAGGGCGCGATCCGCGCGGGCAGCGGCGACTACGGGATCATTCCGGGCTCGATGGGCACCGGCTCGTACATCGTGAGGGGCCTCGGCAACGAGAAGTCCTTCAACTCGGCCTCGCACGGCGCCGGCCGCAGGATGAGCCGTAACCAGGCGAAGAAGCGGTTCTCGACGCGGGACCTGGAGGAGCAGACGCGCGGTGTGGAGTGCCGGAAGGACTCCGGGGTCGTGGACGAGATCCCCGCGGCGTACAAGCCGATCGAGAAGGTGATCGACCAGCAGCGGGACCTGGTGGAGGTCGTCGCGAAGCTCAGGCAGCTCGTCTGTGTGAAGGGCTGACCGACGCCGATCGTCCGGCCCCGTCCGGCTGGCCGCTGCTGATCGGCCGGCCACGCTCGGCAGTACGGCCCCTCCGGTTGCGAACACCGGACGGGGCCGTCATGGTGTTCGGGCCCGGTCACTCGTAGCCGGGCGGGATGCGGTCGTTCGGTTCGGGGAAGGGGCTGGGGCCCGGTTGCCCGCCGAGAGGGGACGGGGGGCGGGCGGAGTCCGGCCAGTCGGTGTCGTGGACCAATTCGGCTGCCCGGAACAGGTACTTGTGCGTCGTCGTCCTGGTGGTGATCCGGACGTAGTACGCGTGGCCGTCGGTGTAGCGGTAGACCAGACGGCGCTTCACCAGCGTGAGGCTGTTGTCGGGGAGGAACGTGCCCGCCACCTGGCGGAGCGCGGCCTCGGCCTCCTCCCGGGTGCCCTCCAGCCATCGCACCGTCTGGAACGAGAACTTCTCGGAACCTGAACTGACGGTCTGCGCGGTGATGATCCAGTGGGCCATGTCGTGACTCCATCCCCGTAGCGGAACGCGACGCTGCGCCGCGTGCGTCCTCGTGGCGATCATCGGGGGTGTCCGGGGGCCTTGCCCAGAGCCGTCGTGGAGAACTTCGGGATTCACCGGGCGCTCGGGCTCCCGCGCCCGGCGGGTAGAGCCGTCCTCGGGGCAGGCGGGTGCGGTGGACCGGTCCGCACGCACGGCCGCACGGCGTGGGTGTCTTCGAGCGGTGTCGGAGACACCCGCGCCGCGGGCACCCGGCTACCGCGTGCGGTTTCCGCTCTTCGCCGCGAGCGCGGCCAGGGCGACGGCGGCCGTGATCGCGACTCCCGTCGCCTTGCGCCGCTTGGCGGCCCTCGCCGCGGATCGCTTCGAGGCGTTGCTCGCCGCGTTCATTCCGGCCAGCGCGCTGAACAGGCCGCCGCCGCCCAGCACATCACCGATGCCCGCGATCCCCTGAAGGGTCGCGTCGTCCTCCGCCGACCAAGGCTTCTTCCCTGCCATGCACAGCCCCCACTCCACCAGGCCCGCCCGCTCCTCACCGGCCGCGCGGGCACACGGATTTTTCGGTTGTCAGCGTACGGATGCGACATAGGGGCGGCTACGCGTCCGAGCCGTACGGGCGGATCTCCGCGCATCGAATACGCCAGGTGCTGTCGGCCCGGCCACCCCCGCCGCCGCAGGGAATCCAGCGAGGCTCAAAGCTCCCGGTGCACCTTGGAGTTGGATGCCTGGGCGCGGGGGCGGATCAGCAGGAGGTCGATGTTGACGTGCGGCGGACGGGTGACCGACCAGGCGATCGTCTCCGCCACGTCCTGCGCGGTGAGGGGCTCGGGAACGCCCGCGTACACCTTCGCCGCCTTGTCCGCGTCCCCACGGAAACGGGTCGTCGCGAACTCCTCGGTCTTCACCATGCCGGGCGCGATCTCGATGACCCGGACCGGGGTGCCGACGATCTCCAGGCGGAGGGTCTCGGCCAGGACGTGCTCGCCGTGCTTGGCGGCGACATAGCCCGCGCCGCCCTCGTACGTGGCGTGGCCCGCCGTGGAGGTGAGGATCACGACGGTGCCGTTTCCGCTCGCGGTGAGGGCGGGGAGCAGCGCCTGCGTGGTGTGGAGGGTGCCCATGACGTTGACTTCGAACATCAGCCGCCAGTCGGCGGGGTCGCTCGTGGCCACCGGGTCCGCGCCGAAGGCGCCGCCCGCGTTGTTGACGAGGACGTCGCAGCGGTCGAGGGTGTCGGCGAAGGCGTCGACCGCCTGGCGGTCGGTGACGTCGAGGGCGTACGCGGTGGCCTGGTGGCCCGCGGCCGTGAGTTCGGCGGCCAGCGCCTCGATACGGTCCTTTCGGCGGGCCGTGAGTACGACGTGATGACCGGTGGCGGCGAGTTCCCGTGCCGTGGCCGCGCCGATGCCGCTGCTGGCTCCGGTGATGACGGCGACGGGTGTTCCGGCGGCGGTCATGTGTCTGTGCCTCTCCTTGGTACGGGCGACGGGCGACGGGCGGTGAGTCACGGGTTGCCGGTTGCCGGTTGCGGGTCGCGGCGGGGTCCTGCCGTTGGCCGCGGGTTCCCGCGCGTTGATCCGCCGTTCAGGATAGACACGCGCACGTTCTTCAGCCGTGACGGGCCATACGCCGGTGCCGCCGGTGCCGCCGGGACCCGAGGCGGGCCCGGGCCCGTGCCGGTGTCGGCGGGACCTTGGTGGCGCGGGCTCAGCGGCCTCGGGGCGCGTACATGATCAGTGCCATGCCCGCGAGGCAGACCAGCGCGCCGAGAACGTCCCACCGGTCCGGGCGGTAGCCGTCCGCGACCATGCCCCAGGCGATGGAGCCCGCGACGAACACCCCGCCGTAGGCGGCGAGGATACGGCCGAACTCGCCGTCCGGCTGGAGCGTGGCCACCAGGCCGTACGCGCCGAGCGCGATGACTCCCGCACCGATCCAGATCCAGCCGCGGTGCTCCCTCACCCCCTGCCAGACGAGCCAGGCACCGCCGATCTCGAAGAGGGCGGCGACGGCGAAGAGGGCGACCGAACGGGCGACGAGCATGGTCACAGCGTGCCATGAGGGCCTCTGGGAGACGTGCCGTGCCCTGCCGCCGACACCGTCCACGGTGGTTTGAGCAGCCGCTGAGCTGGCGGAACCGTCCGTACAATCCCCCGCATGACGCGGAAGACGGCGGCCGGGCGGCACCGGGGCATGGACGAGCTGACAGAGGTCTCGCGCCGGCACATGGCCGCGTGCGTGCTGTTCAACCAGGCGCTCGCCGATCATCTGCGGCTCCACCCCACCGACCTCCAGTGCTTCAATCTGCTCGGCCTCGAACCCGGCCCCGTGACCAGTGGGCGGATCGCCGAGATGACCGGTCTGACGACCGGTTCCGCCACGAGGCTCGTCGACCGGCTGGAGAAGGCGGGCTATGTCACACGGACGCGCGACGCCGAGGACCGGCGGCGGGTGCTGGTGGCCCCGGTGCCGGAGCGGATGGCGGAGTTCGGCGCGGTGTGGCGGAAGCTGGACGGAGCCTGGTACGCGATCTTCGAGACGTACGAACCGGAGGATCGCGATCTGCTGGTCGCCCATCTGTGGCAGCTGGTGGAGCTGAGCGCGGCGCAGATCGAACGACTGCGCGCCGGCGATCTCTGACCGTTCGCGGACGGGACGGGACGGGACGGGGCGGGGCGGGGCGGGGTGTGGTGCGTGCTGGGCTTTGCGGCAGTCTCCGGCACGTAGGGCCTCCGCGTACGGTCCCGGTGTACGGAGCGGGCGCGGGCCTCGCCCCGGAGGACGCGCCGGCCGCGCGTCACGGCTACGTGCCCCAGCTACGCGGCCGCCCCGCCGAACTCCCGCAGCGCCTTCTCGACGATCGCCTCCAGCCGGGCGTGATGCGCGCCCCGCCAGTACACCCGCCCGCACGCCTCGCACTGGGCGAACACGTCGTACGACCGCTGCGTCCCCTGCCGCAACCGGTCCTGAACCGTGTCCTTGTCGGCGTCCGCCAGCCGCCCGTTGCACGCCGTGCAGCGGCTCCACGGCGCGAGCGCGGGCGCGAACCGGCCCAGCACGTCCCGAAGTTGGTCGTCGGGACGGTCGCTGTAGACATACGCCCCCGCCCAGATCTCCCGCCGCCGCAGCAGCCCGCGGTCCCGTGAGAGCAGCACTCGCTTCTCACGCGCCGAGAGCGTCGCGAGCGCGGGATCGCCGATGTCCTCGCTCTCGTACGCCGCGTCCACCCCGAGCAGCCGCAGCCGCCGCGCCAGCGTGCCGAGGTGGACGTCGAGCAGAAACCGCAGCGGCGCGCCCGGCACCCGCTGGGGCCGTTCGACCGCGTACACCTCGACGGTCTCGCCCGCGCTCGGGACATGGGAGACGGACACCGGCCGCCCGTCGACGAGCAGCCGGCCCGCCTCAGTGAGCGGGACTCCCAGTGACTCGATCACATGGCCCAGCGACGACGAGCCGTCGGTGACCAGGGCGGTGGGGCCCTGGCGACGGTCCGAGGGGACGAAAAGGCGCAGTTCGGGGGCGACGCTGAGGTGGATTTCCGGTCCGTTCACGCCGTCCAGCATGTCATCGGGCGTCCTGGAAGGCATCCGCGTTCTCGGCGGCCCACTGGGCGAACGTACGGGCCGGACGGCCGGTCAGCTCCTCGACGTCACGAGTGACGGGTGTCGGCGAACCGTCCTTCGAGGCCCAGTGGTTGAGCAGCGTGTCCGCGAAACCGCCCGGCAGGAAATCGGTGACGGTCTCCTTCCACGCCTCGGGCGTCACGGTGTCGTACGGGACGGGGGCGCCGACGGCGTGCTCCAGGATCGCGATCTGCTCGGCGAAGCTGAGCGACTCGGGACCGGTGAGGTGGTAAGCGCCGCCTCGTCCCCGGTCCTGGGTGAGGAGCGCGAACGCGGCTTCGGCGATGTCCATTTCATGGATCGGTTCGGTGAAACTGCCGGGGTAGGGGAGCGGGACGGTCCCCGACGTGCGCAGTGCCCACCGCCACTGGAGCGCGTTGGACGCGAAGTCGCCGGGCCGCAGGAAACTCGCCTCGATCGGTGAGGCGGTCAGCGCCCGTTCGACCGCGAGGTGGGGCGCGGCGACCGGGTTGTCCGCGGCTCCGGGGCCGATGACGGAGCTGGAGGAGAGCAGCACGATATGGGCGACTCCCGCCTTCTCGGCCTCGGTGAGGAAGTCGTCGACATGGGACGGCTCGGCGTAGAGGAACACGGAGGTGACGGCGTCGAGCGCGGCGGGGAAGGCCGTGGGGTCGGCGAGCGAGCACCGCACCGCTACGACGCCCGCGGGAAGGTCCAGCTCCTCCCGGGCCGCGGAGGCCACGCGGACGGGGAATCCCGCCCGGTGAAGGAGCGAGACGAGGGTGGAGCCGACTCTGCCGCGGCCTCCGGTGACAAGGATGGTCATGGGCCTTGGTCCTCCTGCTGTCTGCGATGGGTGCCTGCGGTCGGCGCCTCGGTGGGTGCCTCGGTGGGGTGCCTGGGGTCGGTGCTTGTGGTCGGCGTCTGCGGTGGGGGCCTGTGGCCGGCGCTCCGATCGGCGTACGGTCGGCGGATCTCGTTGTACGGACGGCTCCCGGAGGAGATATTAGGCTCCACGCAGAATCTGTGTCACGCAGATAAATCGCGAGAGGGCCTTGCGGGAGGCGAGGCCGAGATCACGGCCCCGGTGCCACGGCGCGGATGCCCGTCTCACGGCAGCGGAGGGGCGCTACTGCGGGTGTCTCGGCGGCAGCGCCTCCAGATCCAGCCGCCAGTCGTTCGACGTGATGGGATTTCCCGGCGGGTACTCGATGTCGCAGGCGCCCATCAGTTCGAAGCCCGCCTTTCTGCACACCGCGTTCGACGGCCCGTTCTCCAGCTTGGGGAACGCGTGCAGGAAGCGGTACCTGCGCTCGGCGCGGGCCGCGTCCGCCACCGCGAGGGCCGCGGACGTGGCGACGCCCCGGCCCTGGAAGCGCGGCAGCACCGCCCAGCCCGTCTCGTACACCGCATGGCCCTGCCAGGACTGCTCCCAGAACCCGATCGTGCCCACAGCCTCCCCGGTGTCGGCGGCCACGACGCGGTACATCCGTCCCCGGCCGGTACGGTCCGCGCTCAGAGCCACATAGCGCCGGTGCCGGGCGATCAGCTTCTCCTCCGGCTCGGAACCGCCGAGATGGCCCATCAGCTCCGGTGCGTTGGCGGCGCGCAGCAGGTCCAGATCGTCCTCGCACCATGGTTCGATACGTACCGCCGATGCTCTGATCTCCATGGGACGCACTGTAGGGCGCGGGTCCGACATCGCTCGCCGCTTGGCTGTCGCGTCCGCTCAACCTGATTGTCGTGTTTGTTCAAGGCGCGAGGCATGTCCGTGAGTACGGTCGCTCCATGACGACACCCATGAGTGAACTGCTCGGCGCGGCGGCGGAACGGGCCGTACCGGTGGTGCGCGGCATCGCGGACGATCGGCTCGGCGATCCGACGCCGTGCGCGGAGTACGACGTACGGGCCCTGGTCGACCACCTTCTCCAGGTCCTGATCAACTTCCAGGCGCTCGCGGCGAAGCAGCCCGCCGATTTCGGCGAGTGGCCTCGGTATGTCGAGGGCGAGCCGGACGGCTGGCGCGACCGGTTCGTCGGCGAGGCGGCCTCCCTGGTCGACGCCTGGGCGGCTCCGGGAGCGGAGGACGGCACCACCGGAGACTTCGGCCTTCCCGCGAGGACGGTCGGCTTCATGGTCCTCGGCGATCTGACCGTCCACGCGTGGGACCTGGCACGGGCGACCGGTCAGGACTTCGTGCCGGATCCGACGGTCGTCGCGGAACTCGGGCCCGTGGTGGCGGGGATGGCGCCGATGGCTCGGCAGAACGGTGTGTACGGCGAGGAGTTCGCGGTGGGCGACGACGCGAGCGGGTTCGAGCGGGTGCTGGGGCTGACGGGCCGCGATCCGGGGTGGCGTCCGGCTCCGTAGCCGGGCTCACCGTCCGCGACGAGCCGACCCCGGCGCGGGTCCGGCGGGCGGCGGAGGACGGCGGGGCGGCGTGCGCCGACGTGGTGTCGGAGGACGCCGCCCCGGCGCGGGACGGGGTTTCGGCGGCGGCCCGTGAGCCGCCGGTCGCTACTTCGGGTCGCGGTCGAACAGCGACTTGGACCAGGCGTAGCCGAGCGCGGTCAGGCCCAGGCACCAGGCCACGGCCAGCCACCCGTTGTGGCCGATCTCGGTGCCGAGGAGCAGTCCGCGCAGCGTTTCGATGGCGGGGGTGAACGGCTGGTACTCGGCGATCGGCTGGAACCAGCCCGGCATCGTGTCGACCGGGATGAAGGCGCTCGACAGGAGTGGCAGCAGGATCAGCGGCATCGCGTTGTTGCTGGCGGCCTCGACGTTCGGGCTGGCCAGGCCCATGCCGACCGCGATCCAGGTGAGCGCCATGGCGAAGAGCGCGAGCAGGGCGAACGCCGCCAGCCACTCCACGGCGGTGGCGTCGGTGGACCTGAAGCCGATGGCCACGGCCACGGCCCCGACGAGCACCACGCTCATCACGCACTGCAGGACGCTGCCGACGACGTGCCCGATGAGCACCGATCCGCGGTGGATCGCCATCGTACGGAAGCGGGCGATGATGCCCTCGGTCATGTCGTTGGTGACGGAGACCGCGCTGCCGATCGTGGTGCTGCCGATGGTCATCAGCAGGAGGCCCGGCACGATGTAGGCGATATACGCGGAGCGGTCCGCGCCGCCGCCGATGCCGGCGCTCATCACGTCGCCGAAGATGTAGACGAAGAGCAGCAGCAGCATGATCGGCGTGAGCAGCAGGTTCAGGGTGAGGGACGGGTAGCGGCGGGCGTGCAGGAGGTTGCGCCGCAGCATCGTGTTCGAGTCGCGGACGGCGAGGGAGAGAGAGCTCATCGGGCAGCCTCCTTGGCCTGGTTGGCCTGGTTGGCCTGGTTGCGCTGGACCGTCGCGTCGTTGCCGCTGGTGAGGGCGAAGAACACGTCGTCGAGGTCGGGAGTGTGGACGGTCAGCTCGTCGGCCTCGATGCCGGCGGCGTCCAGCCAGTCGAGGAGGGAGCGCAGCTCGCGCTGGCTGCCGTCGCTGGGGATCTGCAGTGCCAGTGCCTCGTCGTCGCGGGTGACCTCGTCCAGGGCGTGGGCGGCGTTGCGGTAGGCGGCCGGGTCGGTGAAGCGGAGGCGGACGTGTCCGCCGGGGATGAGCCGCTTCAGCTCTTCGGCGGTGCCCTGCGCGGCGATCTTGCCGTTGTCGAGCACGGCGATGCGGTCGGCGAGTTCGTCGGCTTCTTCCAGGTACTGGGTGGTGAGGAAGACGGTGACGCCGCCCGTGACGAGTTCGCGGATGATCTGCCACATGTTGTGGCGGGAGCGCGGGTCGAGGCCGGTGGTCGGCTCGTCGAGGAAGATGATCCGCGGGTTGCCGACGAGCGTCATCGCGAGGTCGAGGCGGCGCTTCATACCGCCGGAGTAGGTGGAGGCGGGTTTCCTCGCGGCGTCGGTGAGGCCGAAGCGCTCCAGGAGTTCGGCGGCGGTGCGCCTCCCCTCGCCGCGGGAGAGGTGGTGCAGATCGGCCATGAGGAGCATGTTCTCCTCGCCGGTGATCAGATTGTCGACGGCGGAGAACTGTCCGGTGACGCCGATCGCGGCGCGTACTCCGTCCGGTGACGTGGCGACGTCGTGGCCCGCGACCTGGGCCTGTCCGCCGTCGGCGGTGATGAGCGTCGAGAGGATCTTGACGGCGGTGGTCTTGCCGGCGCCGTTGGGTCCGAGCAGGGCGAAGACGGAGCCGGCCGGGATGTGCAGGTCGATGCCGTCGAGCACGGTTTTGTCGCCGTACGACTTGCGCAGACCGATGGCGGAGACGGCGGCGGACGACTGCGGACCGCCGCCCGTCCTGGATGTGGGCATGACAGATGAAGGCATGGAGCTCTCCCGTTCGGAGGCTGAAGTGACTGGGGGAGTGGGCGAGTCGGGCGGGGCCGCTGCTCAGGCTCGGGTGTGGAGCGCGCCGATGTCGCCGTGGGCGGTGGTCGCGTGGATGCTCAGGCCGTCGTCGTCGGTGTTTCCCGGCGCGAGGTGGATCCGGCCATGGGCGGTGTCGACGTTTGAAGCGGTGGAGACTTCGCGGGCGACGCCGGCCGAGACGTCGCCGTCGAGGAGGGTGAAGCGGGCGCTCGCGGCCCTGTCTCCGCGGGACGGCGTCGCCGTATGCGGCGGCGGTCTGCTCCGCCGCCTTTACGCCACTGTCGTCCGAGGCGTCCGAGGCATCCGCAGGCACCGCGATGTCGGCCCGATCGGCCGCGATGAACCGGACGCGCCCCGCGAGGAGGCCGCGGACGGCAGCGGCCGTGGCGGTGTCACTCGCAGAACACCTTCACCTGGGAGCCGGGGTCGTCGATGTCGACGATGACGTCGTCGAGATGCTCGATCAACTCCTCGATGTGCTGCGGCTTGAGCTCGGTGAGGTCGATCGGCACCCCTGACTTGGCCAGCTCCGCGTTGGCCCTGGCGAGAGCCTGCGGAGGCACGAGGCTCGCGAGCCGGACCCCGGCGCGGAGCAGCTGTAGCGGGATCTGGACGTTGATCCGGCTTGCCCCTTCGCCCTCGGCGTACTCCTCCGAGTTCACCACCACGCGCAGGTACTTGGGTCGCGGTTTCGCACGGAGCGCGGCTCCCGGCGGCGATTCGGGCTCCTGTCGTTCGAGGGCGTCGATCAGCCGCTCGGCCTCGTCCGCGGTGACCTTTCCCTCGGCCAGCATCTGCAGGATCTGGCGGCGCTGCTCGTTCAATGTCACTCTTCCTCTCTGAGTCGTGCTCTGCGTCATCTGATGCTCACCAGCAGGGCCGTTCGGCCCTCCTCGAACTCGAACCGGGTGCCGGGCAGCGCCCACAGCAGCCGCCCCATGCCGCGCAGCGCGCCCACCGGGCTCACCCGGGTGGCGAGGCATGCGACCACCCCGCCCAGCACGGCGAGCAGCAGCAGCGGTGACGCCACCAGCGCCACCGGCAGGACCGGGACGTACAGCCGCCGCCAGCGGCCGTCGGGACGGCGACGGCGTACCGTCACCAGCTGCGGGATCACCGGGCCCTCTCCAACTCGTCCAGCGCCTCCTGAGCGCTGATCTCCCCCCGCTGGAGGCGGTCGATGACGTCTGCGCTGGCGGGCGCCGGGGCGGTGTCGACGAAGTCGAGTTGTTCGGCGATCCGTTTCAGCCGGGACTTGATCGTCGGGTAGCTCACCCCGAAGATCCGCTCCATCTCCTTGATCGAACCGTGCGACCGCACGAACGCGGCGACGAACACCTGGTCGTCGACGCCGAGCTGAGCCAGCTGTGGCGGCTCGAACTGTCCCTCGACCGCGACGCCGTTGTCGGCGAGGCGGACCCGCTCGACCACGAACGGCCGCCCCTGCGTCAGGTCCGTCAGCTCCTGCCAGTCCACCCTCGGCTCCCCTGTTCTCGGCATGCTGTCTACCATTCATTTGTATCTTGAGTTTTTTAAGCCGTCAACGCGTGAACCTTAATTTTCTTGATTTGATCTTCAGTGTCTCGGGGTGGTCGGCTCTCGTTCGCGCTCCGCCCGCGCCGGAGGGTTTCCGCGTCGCGTGCGCCCGTCCCGCCCTGGCCGCGGCTCCACCGGGCGGCGGCATGGACGCACCGAGGCCGTGGACACGCCAAGGCGAGGCGGTCTTGCCCAGGCGCCGCTCCGCCTGGTCCCACGCTCGAAGGCTGTGCCGGGGGCGGACGCGGAAGTGGTCACGGGGGTGGGCGTGAGCGGGTTACAGGTGTGTGCGTGGAAGCGCTACGGGCATGACCGTCTGTAGGTGAATCTGCCTGGCGGCGGAAAGGTCGCCTGGCTCGACCGTCGTACGGGGGAGCTGAACCTTCTCGTCGAGGAGTATCGGGGCCAGGTGCTGGACGTACTCGCCCCTACCTGCCCCGTCGACCGGTCCCGACTTCGATCCCGACCCTGCGCCCGTACGGGAACCCGCACCCGCACCCGTACAGGTGCCCGCACCCGCACGGGACCCGGAACCGGTTCTGCCGGGAACTCCACTCCCCGACAATGACCTCGCCGGAAACCGCCCAGGGGACGCCCTCCGGGTAAAGGTGAACGAACTCGCGCCCGGATTCTGGCGCTGGGCTCTGGCGAGGCTCTTCGTCCGGAAGCTGGAAGTGGACAGCTGGCGAACGGGGGTGACGGGTGAACAGCGCGTTGGAGCGGAGTTGGAGAGGCTGGCTGGTCGCGGCTGGCGGGTGCTGCATTCGATACCGCTGCCGGGCGAGGTGGACATCGGCCGCCTGCTGATCGGGTCGGGTGGCGTCTTCCGCTTCAACGCCAATCATCTCCGGGGAGCGTGCGTCTGGGTGGGTGACGATTCGGTGCGCGTCGGCGGTCGGTTTTTCCCATACTGTACGGAAGGGCCGCGACGAAGCCCGCCGCGCGGCGGCCCGTGATCGCCGGACCTGGGCGAACGCCTGACAAGGGCTTCGGTCGAACCCCTGAGAAGACCGAGGCGAACGGCCCAGGCGAACGCCCGAGGAAAGCGCGCTCCCCAACGCCTCCCCGACGGTCCACCACGCCACCGGATCCGCCCCGCGCGTACCCGCGCTCCGCGCCCCGGGCGCGTCACGGCCGACACGCGCGCCTCCTCAGGCCACGCACGTTACGCTGCCCTCCATATGGCGATGTGGTATGCGCCACTTCCCCGACGCCTTATCGCCCTTGCCGATTAGACATGTGTCATTCGGGTAATCCCTGATTGACAGTCGTGGTCAGCGTCTAGCTGTAAGAGGCACGGCGATTCGAGAAGCCCCGTCGGACCTACTACGATCGCTGGGTTTCGGAACGCTGAGCGCCACCCGCGCTGTACAGCTTTATCCCAGAAGGAGCCCCATGCCCACGGCCATGGACCCCAGCCTCAACCGCCGCAAGCTGCGCCTCGCCCTGAAGCACGCCCGCGACAAGGCCAACCTGACCCAGCGGGAGGCAGCGGACGCGCTGGAGTGGTCTCTGTCGAAGATCATCCGCATTGAGGCCGGCACGGTGAGCCTCTCCGTGACGGATCTACGCGCGATGCTCCATGAGTACGGGGTGGACGGCACGGAGACCGTCGCGGACCTGGAGGAAGCGGCGCGAGGCAGCAAGGGCCAGTCCTGGTGGTCGGCGTACAACGACATCATCAGCCCCCCGTTCGCGCAGTACCTCGGTTACGAGAGCGCGGCCGACACCATCCGCGGCTATCACCCCAGTCTCATTCCCGGCATCCTCCAGATCACGGACTACGTCACCGCGCTCTTCGCCGTCCGTGGTGTCGATGCCCGTGCCCAGCAGAGCATCGACCTCCGGGCAGCGCGGCAGGAGCGGATCTTCCAGGAGGGGGGTCCCTCGGTGGAGATGATCATCGACGAGGCGGCCCTGCGCCGGCAGATCGGCGGCCCCGCGACGATGCGCCGTCAACTCGCGCACATCAAGACACTGGCGGCCGAGCCGCAGGTCACCATCCAGGCGCTGCCCTCCACGGCCGGCGCCCACGACAGCCTGGACAGCAGCTTCTTCCTGATGGGCTTCAAGGACGACGAGGACGCGCTCTATGTGGCAGGCCCCGGCGGCACGCTGACCAACCGGGACAACCGCGAGATGGTCGCCCGCTATCAGGAGTGCTTCGAGGATCTGCACAGCAAGGCCAGCACCGAGGAAGCCACGATCGCACTACTCGATGACCTCATCGAGCATTTTCACCGCACCTGAACCCGGTTCAGAGTGCCACGGGGGCCAAGAGGATGCCATGACAACCAGTAAACGGAGGAACAAGCGCGCGAAGGGGGGCCCGCCTTGTCTGAAGTGCGCTGACGCAGGCTCCCCGCGCCAGGCGCACCCCGCACATGGCGTGCGCCCCGGAGAGCCGTTCGGTCACGATGCCTTATTCGCCCGGGGCATCATGGACGGCGACGCCTGCGAGCGGCTGCGCCGGATCAAGAAGGAGGAGACCGACGACCTGATCCGGCGTCGGCGGGCGCACACCGACGATCTGATACGGGTCTTCCGCAATCTCGCCGCCCTGGCCGCGTTCTCCATCGGTGCCCTCGCCCTGGTCACCTTCGCCGGCATCCGGATGGGGGTGCCGCCGGAATTCTGCCTCGCCGGAGGTCTGAGCGGGGCGACGCTGCTGGTCAGAGCATTCATCAAGATCTTCGACTCGGTACGTCCCGCGCTGCCGGACGCACCAGAAGATCCACCGTCCACTTGCGTGCCATGACCGGCGACCGTACCCACCACCATCCGGCGGCCGCGGTCATACCGATCAGCACCGCCGACCACAGGGCGAACCGTGCCACCGGGCTCCCGCCCAGCAGCGAGGCTCCCGCTCCGGCAGCCGTGGCGAGCACGCCGGTCACCAGGCAGTACCCGGCACGACCGAGATCTCCGGTCGCCGAACGCCGACGATGTGCGCTGTTCATCGCAACCCCCGGCCAACCCCCGGCCAATCCCCAGTGGATTCACTCATGGGACCGCCCGGCGCCACCCAGGTGCAGAAACAACGCCTTGGCCGACCGCCACACCCCTGGGGTGAAATGGAGCACGTCACCACCGGGCCTCTTGGAGTCGCGGACCCGGACCCCTCCCGAGAACAAGGCCACCTCGCAGCAATTGTTGTCGTCATTTGTGCCGCTGTAGCTGCTCCTGCGCCAAGAGACCGCGACCCGATCCTCAGCCAACACCGCCCCCTCTCCTACGTCGGACGCCACAAATCCCGCGCGGCATGCACAGACGCCGGACGACCCTCACCACAGCGCCTCGGCCCTGCCGTCGCGGGGCTCGTCCGGAGAACAAGTAGCTGTACACGCAAGACGCTTCTACCCGCTGCACTGGCCGTTCATAGGCGCACGGGCCTTCTCGGCTCGTACTGAGCGCCCGACGGACGGGCGGTGACCGAGATCAAAAACCGTGACGACCACTCAGGTCCTCACGGCGGTACGGCAGATGCACCGCCTCATACAGCCGCACGGAGAAGTCATGCCACTCGCGCGGCGAAGGGGAGGGGCGGGGTGCTGACCAGGAGCATCTCGGCGAAAGGCGCGTTGGCCTGCGGGAACTCATCTCGGTGGTTCTCGCGGGTCAACGCCGTTTCCCAGGCTTATGCGCCCCGGGTGCGCCCTGGGTGTCCCCTCGTGGGCCGACGGGGATCAGGGCCGCGTCCCCCAACTGGCAGCGGCGGGGCCGCAGGAGTGCGATCGAGACAGTCCGCGCGACCGCCACCGGCGCTGCCGCCGGTGGTGCCGGTTGCGGGGTTCACCTCACGGGCGCCCCGCACATGACGAGGGCGGAGCCCCGAAAGCCCCGCCCGAACACCATGAAACCCCGGCTCAGGGCCAGACAAGGCAGTACGGCTGATGCCCCGCCTCATGCAGTCGTACCGAGAAGTCCTGCCACTCGTGCAGCAGTTGGTACACGTTGAACGCGTCCCGCGGCCCGCCCCGGTCCGGGACCGTCGACCAGATGAAGGCCGCCGCGCCGACGGATTCCTCGCCCACGCCCCGCAGCGGGTCGACCACCGTCAGGGGGAGCTTCACCACCGCGTAGTCGGGATGGAGCACCACCAGCTCCAAGGGCGGCACCTTGTTCAGGGGCATGCCTTGTATACCGGTGAGCACCATGGCGGCTATGGTCTCGGGTTTGATCTTGGTGAACAGGCCGCCCATGCCCAGTTCGTCCCCGCCCAGCTCCTCCGGGCGCATCGAGATGGGCACTCTGGCCGCGGTGGCTCCGTCCGGAGCGCCGAAGTACTTGTAGGTCACCCCCACGCGGCCGCTCCTGCCTGCCACGGCCTCCGCGTCCGCCCTCGCGTCCGCTTCGCCCCGCCGGTGCCTACCACGCCCGGCAGGCTCAGGACCCAGACCGTCGGTCCCCTCGCCCAGTCCGCCACCGCGATACATATCTCCACCCGACCACTCGCAGCCCCCGCCGCGCAACCCGATCATCGTGTCAGTGACCTCCCCCACGGACGACCGGTGAAACACCTGTCCGCAAGGAACACCACGGGCCTCTGACACCATGGATTCCATGAGTCTTCCCTGTGTGGCCCCAGTTTCGCAGATGCGAGGAGGCTGACGCCGTTTCGTAATACGAGGAGATCCCCTTCTTTGCTCATCCTGGCCGAGATCCGTCGTCCCGGCCGATCAGCCCCCGAATCGCAGATCAGGACCAAAGTGGCGTACTCATACGAAGCCCCAGTTTCGCAGGCGCTGTTCGACCGCGCGTCCGTCGTGACGCCCGGTGGCGTCAACTCTCCCGTGCGGGCGTTCCGTGCCGTGGGCGGTACGCCCCGGTTCATGGTGTCCGGTAACGGTCCGTACCTCACCGACGCGGACGGCCGTGAATACGTCGACCTCGTCTGCTCGTGGGGGCCGATGATCCTTGGACACTCCCACCCGGCGGTCCGGGAGGCGGTGCTGGCGGCCGTGTCCCGCGGTACCTCCTTCGGTACGCCCGGTGAGGACGAGGTCGCGCTCGCCGAGGAGATCGTGGCGCGGATCGCGCCCGTCGAGCAGGTGCGGCTGGTGTCCAGCGGCACGGAGGCGACGATGTCGGCGATCCGGCTGGCGCGCGGTTTCACCGGCCGAGCAAAGGTTGTGAAGTTCGCGGGCTGCTACCACGGCCATGTGGACGCCCTGCTGGCCGCCGCCGGCTCGGGGGTGGCGACCTTCGGGCTGCCGGACACCCCCGGTGTCACCGGCGCGCAGGCCGGGGAGACGGTGGTGCTCCCGTACAACGACCTCGAAGCCGTACGCCAGGCGTTCGCCGCGCACCCCGGCGAGATCGCCTGTGTGATCACCGAGGCGTCTCCCGGCAACATGGGCGTCGTGCCGCCGCTGCCCGGCTTCAACCAGGGACTCAAGGACCTGTGCCGGGAGAACGGCGCGCTGTACATCTCCGACGAGGTCATGACCGGCTTCAGGACGAGCCGGGCCGGCTGGTACGGGGTGGACGGCGTCGAGCCCGATCTGATGACCTTCGGCAAGGTGATGGGCGGTGGCTTCCCGGCCGCCGCGTTCGGGGGCCGCGGGGACGTGATGGGGCAGCTCGCCCCGGCCGGACCCGTCTACCAGGCGGGCACCCTCTCCGGGAACCCGGTCGCGACCGCCGCGGGCCTCGCGCAACTGCGGCTGCTGGACGACTCCGCGTACGAGAAGGTCGACGCGGTCTCCGCCGAGATCCAGGCCCTGGTGACGGAGGCCCTCACCAAGGAGGGCGTGACCCACCGGCTCCAGACGGCGAGCAACATGTTCTCCGTCTTCTTCACCGACGGTGAGGTGCGGAACTTCGAGGACGCCAAGCGGCAGGAAGGGTTCCGCTTCAATGCGTTCTTCCACTCCCTGCTGGCGGACGGCGTCTATCTCCCGCCCTCCGCCTTCGAGTCCTGGTTCGTCTCCACGGCCCATGACACCGCGGCCGTCGAACGGATCGCCGCCGCGCTGCCCGCCGCCGCCCGCGCCGCCGCCCAGGCCACGGCATGAGCGCGGCCGAGAACGGCGGGGCCGTGAACAGTAAGGACGGCGGGAACGTGAACAGCGCGGCCGAGGGCAGGACCGCGATAGACGGCGCGGCCGAGGGCCGTCCGGGTGAAGACCGCCCGGCGAAGGGCACCACGGCCAACGAAGGCACGGCCAACGACGCCACGGCCAGGGACAAGGCCGCCCAGGACAAGGCCGCCCAGGACCGGACCCCCCAGGGCAGCGCGGCCCACCGCGCCGCCGCCACCACCACCGCGGACCGGACCGTCGTCCATCTGCTCCGGCACGGCGAGGTCCACAACCCGGACGGCATCCTCTACGGCCGCCGCTCCGGCTACCACCTCTCCGAGCTGGGCCACCGGATGGCCGACCGGGTCGCCGAGTCCCTCGCGGGCCGTGACATCACCCATGTCGTCTCCTCCCCGCTGGAGCGCGCCCAGGAGACCGCCGCTCCCATCGCCAAGGGCCACGGTCTGGACATCGCCACCGACCGGCGGCTGATCGAGGCGGGCAACGTCTTCGAGGGCAAGACGTTCGGCGTCGGCGACGGCGCCCTGCGCAAGCCCGGGAACTGGCGGCATCTGACCAATCCGTTCCGCCCGTCCTGGGGCGAGCCGTACGTCGAGCAGGTCGTACGGATGATGGGCGCGCTGAACGCGGCCCGGGACGCGGCCCGCGGCCACGAGGCCGTCTGCGTCAGCCATCAGCTGCCGATCTGGATCGTGCGGAGTTTCCTCGAGCGCCGCCGCCTCTGGCACGACCCGCGCCGCCGCCAGTGCACGCTGGCCTCGCTCACCACGATCACCTACGAAGGCGACGAGATCGTTTCCGTCGCCTATGCGGAACCGGCCCGTGATCTCGTCCCTTCGCATCTTCTCGCGGGCGCGAAGCGGGTGAAGGGCAAGTCGAAGGCATTCGGAGCCTGACGCTCATTCGGGCCCGACGCGTTCATTCGGCCCGACGCCGCGGAACCGGATCCTGACGCGCCGCGGTACCGGATCCTCACGCGCCGCGGAATCGGATCCCGATACTGCGGCGGAACCGGATCCCGACACCGCGGCGGCGGCGAAGCATAAGGCGTCGGGCGGAATGCCGCACTTCGAAAAAAACATCGATCGTTTTCGGAACCTGTGCCTTCCCTGTGTCATCTCAACCGATAGTCGGTGTGCAGGGGGGATCTCTCCGCATGGAGAGACACGGTGATGGGAACGGTATGCGCGACATCAGTCGTAGAGGTTTGCTGGGAGCGGGACTCGGAGCCGCGGCGGCGATAGGAATCGCGGGCTGCGGCGTCCTCGACGGCGACGAAAGCGGCCGGAGTGGTGCGAAGGACGGGGGTGACGCGGGGGCTGGCGCCAAGCCCTCGCCCTCCGAGAGCCAGGGAAAGCCCATCGGTGACGGCTCCACGTCGGACACCGGAAAACAGCCGAACCAGCCGCCCGCGCCCGTTCCCCTGGAACCGGGCCAGGCCCCGCCGCAATTCGTGATCTTCTCCTGGGACGGTGCGGGAGAAGTCGGCAACGGTCTCTTTCCGCGCTTTCTGAAAGTCGCCGAAGATTACGACGCGGCGATGACCTTCTTCCTCTCCGGGATCTATCTGCTCCCGGAGGCGAAGAAGGATCTCTACCGCCCGCCGAACAACCGGGTCGGCGCGTCCGACATCGGCTATCTCGCGGACGACAACATCAAGTCCACACTGAAGTACGTGCGCCAGGCGTGGCTCCAGGGGCATGAGATCGGCACGCATTTCAACGGTCACTTCTGCGGCGGCTCGGGATCGGTCGGCAACTGGACCCCCGCCGACTGGGAGAACGAGATCGAGCAGGCGGTGAGCTTCGTCACGAAGTGGCGTACGAACACCGGCTGGACGGACATCGACCCACTGCCCTTCGACTACCGCAAGGAGCTCATCGGCGCCCGCACGCCCTGTCTGCTCGGCCAGCAGAAACTGCTTCCCACGGCGAGGAAACTCGGCTGGCGCTACGACTCCAGCTCGCCCGGCGGACGGCAGGAGTGGCCCAAGAAGCGCCTGGGGCTCTGGGACCTGCCGCTCCAGTCGCTCCCGTTCCCCGGCCGGGGCTTCGAGGTGCTGTCGATGGACTACAACATCATGTACAACCAGTCCGGCGCCTCCACCAAGGGCGTTCCCGCGAAACGGCCGGGCTGGCGGAAGCAGGCCACCGGGGCGTATCTCGCGGGGTTCCAGCGCGCGTACGAGACCAATCGCGCGCCGCTCTTCATCGGCAACCACTTCGAGGAGTGGAACGGCGGCATCTACATGGACGCCGTCGAAGAGGCGATCAAGGGCATGGCCGGGAAGAAGGACGTACGGCTGGTCTCCTTTCGGCAGTTCTGCGACTGGCTCGACGTCCAGAGCCCGCAGGTGCTCGAAAAGCTCCGTTCTCTCAACGTGGGCCAGGCCCCCGAGGGTGGCTGGAACACCTTCTTTAAGGCGGCTTGATATCGGCCCCAACGGGTCTTAGCGGGCATCGAGGGGGGCGCGGTAGATCGCGGAATCAGCCATGCGAAACTTTTCACATGAGCCCCAGCCGTGCCCCTCGTGCTGCCCTGACGGCCGTCCTGTTGACGGTCGGCGCTCTGACCCTCTCCGCCTGCGGCGACGGCGGAAAGTCGGGTGGCGGCGGTAACACCAACTTCGTCACCGACACCGGCGGCATCTCCACCGTCGCCAAGGGCGACCGCAAGGCCACCAACAAGATCGCGGGCGAGACCCTCGAAGGAAAGCCGCTCGACATCGCGGACCTCAAGGGCAAAGTCGTCGTGCTGAATGTGTGGGGCTCCTGGTGCCCGCCCTGCCGCGCCGAGGCCAAGCACTTCGCCAAGGTCGCCCAGGAGACGAAGGCCCAGGGCGTGGAGTTCGTCGGCCTCAACACCCGCGACACCAACAAGGGCCCCGCGATCCAGTTCGAGAAGGATTACGGCGTCGAGTACCCGAGCCTGTACGACCCCATCGGCAAGCTGATCGTCAACGGCTTCCCCAAGGGCACGCTCAACCCCCAGGCCATTCCCTCCACCATCGTGCTCGACCGCGAGGGAAAGATCGCGGCCCGCTCGCTGAAGGCGCTCTCCGAGCAGGAACTCCGCAAGATGATCGACCCGTTGATCGCGGAGAAGTGATTCCGTGAGCACCGTCGAGCCGGCGGGCGTTCTCAGCGCGCCTGGTCTGAACGAGACCGTGATTCTCGCCGCGCCCGGTCTGAACGAGACCGTGTTCGGGGGAGCGCTGGCACTCGCCCTCCCCATCGCCGTGCTGGCCGGGCTGGTCTCCTTCTTCTCCCCCTGCGTCCTCCCGCTCGTCCCGGGTTACCTCTCGTACGTCACGGGCGTCAGCGGCACCGATCTGGCCGAGGCCAGGCGCGGCCGGATGATCACCGGAGCCTCCCTCTTCGTCCTCGGCTTCACGGTCGTCTTCGTCTCGGGCGGCGCGCTCTTCGGCTACTTCGGCGCGACCCTGCAGGACCAGAAGGAGATCCTCACCAGGATCCTCGGGGTCCTGATGGTGCTTATGGGCGTCTTCTTCATGGGCCTGATGCCCTGGTTCACCCAGCGCGAGTTCCGCTTCCACAAGCGGCCGGTCACCGGACTGATGGGCGCGCCGGTGCTGGGCGTGCTCTTCGGCGTCGGCTGGACCCCCTGCATGGGCCCGACCCTCGCGGCCGTGCAGATCCTCGCCGCCGACCAGGGCACCGCCGGCCGCGGGGCCGTGCTCACCGTCGCGTACAGCCTCGGACTCGGGCTGCCGTTCATCCTGGCGGCGATCGCCTTCCGCAAGGCGCTGGGAGCGTTCGGCTGGGTCAAGCGCCACTACGTCTGGGTCATGCGCATCGGCGGCGTCATGATGATCGTGACCGGACTGCTCCTGCTCACCGGCGTCTGGGACGTCATGATGCAGCAGGTGCAGAGCTGGTCCAGTGACTTCACGGTAGGGATCTGACTCCGATGAGCAACACAGACACAGAGACGGACGCGGGGAAACAGGCCGACGCGGCGAAAGCGGGAAAGCAGGCTGACGCGGCCGAGCCGGTGAAGGCGGGGAAGCAGGCGAAGGCGGCGCGGTCCGCCGAGCAGCCCGACGCGGCGGCCGGAGCCCGGCTCTCCACCGCCCCCCGCGAGGAACTCACCGGCGGCCCCACCCTGGGAGTCATCGGCTGGGCCCGCTGGTTCTGGCGGCAGCTGACCTCCATGCGGGTCGCCCTGATCCTGCTCTTCCTGCTCTCCCTCGGCGCGATCCCCGGCTCCCTCATCCCCCAGCGCAGCGTGGACGACCTCAAGGTCCAGGTCTGGCAGGAGAACAACGAGACGCTGACCCCGATCTACGAGAAGCTCCAGCTGTTCGACGTCTACAGCTCGGTCTGGTTCTCCGCGATCTACATCCTCCTCTTCGTCTCCCTCATCGGCTGTATCGTCCCGCGCACCTGGCAGTTCGTCGGCCAGCTCCGCAGCCGCCCGCCGGGCGCGCCCGGCCGCCTGAACCGCATGCCCGCGTACGCGACCTGGCGGACCGACGCCGAGCCCGAGCAGGTGCGCGAGGCCGCGCTCGCCCTGATGAAGAAGCGCCGCTTCCGCGCCCACACCGTCGGGACCGCGGTCGCCGCCGAGAAGGGCTACCTCCGCGAGGCCGGGAACCTGATCTTCCATGTCGCGCTGATCGTGATGCTGATCGCCTTCGCCGCGGGGCAGCTCTTCAAGTCCGAGGGCGGAAAACTGGTCGTGGAGGGCGACGGTTTCTCCAACACCCTCATCCAGTACGACGACTTCAAGTCCGGCTCCCTCTACGACTCGGACGACCTCACACCGTTCTCCTTCACGCTGGACAGCTTCACCGGCACCTACGAGGAGAGCGGCCCGCAGCGCGGCACACCCCGTACCTTCGAAGCCGCCGTCACCTGGTCCAAGCCGGGCGGTCCGGAGAAGAAGTCCGTGATCAGGGTGAACAAGCCCCTCGTCATCGACGGTACGAAGGTCTATCTGCTGGCGCACGGATACGCGCCCGTGGTCACCGTCCGCGACGGCCGGGGCAAGGTCGTCCTCGACAAGGTCGCGGTGCCGCTGCTGCCGATCGACACCAACGTGACCTCCACCGGCGCGATCAAGGTCATGGACGGCTACCGCGACAAGAACGGCAAGAAGGACCAGCTCGGTTTCCAGGCGTTCTTCGTCCCCACCTTCGGAGGCGAGGGCAACGGAACGATGTTCTCCCAGTTCCCCGGCCTCGGCTTCCCCGTCCTCGCGCTCAACGGCTACCGCGGCAGCCTGGGCGTCGACTCCGGTGTGCCGCAGAACGTGTACCAGCTCGACACCCGGAAGCTGACGCAGTTCAAGGACAAGAACGGCGAGATCCTCAAGGCCCGGCTGCTGCCCGGCGAGACGATGACCCTCCCCGACGGCGCGGGCTCGATCACCTTCGAGAACGAGATCAAGGAGTGGGCCAGCTTCCAGATCTCCGAGCAGCCCGGCAACGGCTGGGCGCTCTCCGGGGCGATCGCCGCGATCTTGGGCCTCGCCGGCTCGCTCTTCATCCAGCGCCGCCGGGTCTGGGTGCGGGCCGTCAAGGGCAAGGACGGGGTGACCGTGGTGGAGATGGCGGGACTCGGCCGCAGCGAGTCGCCCAGGCTGCCGGAGGAGCTGGCGGCACTGGCCGGCACGCTCCATGCGGAGGCGCCGACCGCGCCCGAGCCCGTTCCGGACGCTCCCGATAATCCGGGCGGCTCCGACGGTTCCTCCGGCGGCTCCGATGGTTCCTCCAGCGGCTCCGACGTTCCCGCCGACTCCCGTGACTCTCGTGTTTCCCGCGTTTCCCGCGATTCCGACGCTTCTGCCGAAGGGGCTGAGAAGTGAATCTCGCCGCCGCTACCAATGAGAATCTCGCCGAGATCAGCAACACCCTGATCTACTCGGCGATGGCCGTCTACACGCTCGCCTTCTTCGCCCATATCTCCGAGTGGGTCTTCGGCAGCCGCAGCAAGGTCGGCCGCACGGCCGCGGCGCTGACCGGCGGCGCGGCGAAGGCGGCGCGGACGGCAGCGCCGCAGGTGCAGGTCCGCGGCAAGCAGGGCGGCAAGGCCGAGGGCGGCACGGCCGTTCTCGACAAGCCGAAGGTCGTCACCCGCTCCGCCGCCGGAACCCGCGATGTCCCGGACGGTCCGGGAGCCGCCGCCGGCACGGTGAAGGGCGATCTCTACGGCCGTATCGCGATCTCGCTGACCACCCTCGCGTTCTTCATCCACGCAGGCGGTGTCCTGACGCGCTCCCTCTCCGTGCAACGGGTGCCGTGGGGCAACATGTACGAGTTCTCCACCACCTTCACCATGGTGGTGACCGGCGCGTACCTCGGTTTCCTGCTGGCGAAGAAGAACGTCCGCTGGATCGGCCTCCCGCTCGTCGGCACGGTCCTCGTCGACCTCGGCCTCGCCACGACCGTGCTGTACACCGAGAGCGACCAGCTCGTGCCCGCGCTGGACTCGTACTGGCTCGTCATCCACGTCTCCACCGCCATCATCTGCGGCGCGGTCTTCTACCTCGGCGCGGTCGGCGCGATCCTCTACCTCTTCCGCGACTCCTACGAGGCCAAGCTCGCCCGAGGCGACAAGCCCGGCCGCGTCGCCACCTCCATCCTCGAACGCCTCCCCTCGGCCGCGACCCTCGACAAGTTCTCCTACCGCGTCAACGCGGCGGTCTTCCCCCTGTGGACCTTCACGATCATCGCCGGAGCGATCTGGGCGGGCGACGCGTGGGGCCGCTACTGGGGCTGGGACCCCAAGGAGGTCTGGTCCTTCATCACCTGGGTCGCCTACGCCTGTTATCTGCACGCCCGCGCCACGGCGGGC
The DNA here is from genome assembly GCF_053600955.1 of Streptomyces sp. NPDC004838. NCBI lineage: Bacteria > Bacillati > Actinomycetota > Actinomycetes > Kitasatosporales > Streptomycetaceae > Streptomyces > Streptomyces sp. NPDC004838. The sequence continues at coordinate 58,826 of NZ_JBSGAW010000030.1, forward strand.
TGGAAGGGCCGCAAGGCGGCCGTCCTGGCGCTGATCGCGTTCGCGTGCTGGCTGTTCAACTACTACGGCGTCAACATCTTCGTGCAGGGCCTGCACTCGTACGCGTAGCGCCTCCTTGCGTGGAGCGGTGGTACGGGTACGAGGGGGCCTCATGGCGGCCTGCTCGTACCCGGCCTTCTCGGGTCCGGCCATTTCGGGACCGGCCTTCATGGCACCGGCCCTGACGGGACCGGCCCGCACTCACCCGGAATCGGGCCGGGGTGCAGCAGCACGGCGTCATCCGGACAGGCGTACAGGGTGACGCCGGGAACGTCGGCCCGCTCGATGCGGCGGACCTCCACGGGCGCGGTGGTGGTGCGCCCGCAGTGACAACAGGTCTCGGCACCGGCCGGCGGGAGTTCGGCGGTCAGGCTCTCGGACGTCATTAGGAGGTCACCCCTCGGCGGCGGGGAGACCATCGGATGCCACGGGGAGCGATGTAGAGGGCCTTGCGCCGCTGTCGCCGCGCTTCCGCCTGTCGCCGCAACAGCTCCTGGGCCTCCTCCTTGTCCGGGCCGGGCCACGGCCGGGTCCAGGGGCTGGTGGGAGTGGGCGTAGGGCTGTCCGCGCAGGGGCGTCCTCGCGCGGACTGGACGAGGGACAGCACCCGCACGAGGCCACGCGACAGAAGCTCACGCACCAGAGGCTCGCGTCGCGAAAGAAGCTCACGCATACGTCGTTCAGCTCCGGGCGCGTCAGCGGGACAGGTCCAGTTCGGCGCGTACGGTCTTCCCGGCCGGTACGCGGTCGAGCACCGCCCAGCGGTCGGCGAGCGCCTCCACGAGGATCAGCCCCCGCCCACCGCTTGAACCGGACGGCGGGGCGGTCAGCTCGCCGGGGTTCGGGGGCCGCCGCTCTCCCCGTGTGTCCGACACCTCGACGACGAGCCTCTCCGGGGTGAGGCTGAGCTTCAGCTCGAAGTCCCGCCCCGACACGCGTCCGTGAGTGACGGCGTTCGAGGCCAGCTCTGCGACGAGCAGGGCGGCGGTGTGGACGACGTCGGTGTCGTACGGCACGGACCAGCCGTGGAGCTGGCGCAGAGTGATGTGCCGGGCGAGATGCGCGCCGAGCGGGGTGGAGCTGAACCGCTGCGAGAACACACGTACGGTGACCGGGTTTTGCTGGGGCGGACGTTGCGTCATGGGCCCAATGTGGTGCGGATTTCCGGCTGTTCACCAGGTCAGCAAGTCGTACGCTGATTCTGCGTACCGGTTCCGGGGCTGGACGGGAGCGGTAACCGACCGTGATGATCGGCGGGTTGGTGCGGCGAGGTACGTGTGCGGGAGGTGTCCTGGCATGACGGACGGTACGGACGTTACGGGTGGGGGCGGCGGCGCGATCCCCAGCTCCGGTGGCGGGGGTGAACCCGAGTCGTCGGACAGCCTCAAGGGTTTCGGTGAGGTCGTCAAGGCGTTCCGCAAACGGGCGCGTCTGACGCAGGAGCAGTTCGCCCCACTGGTGCGGTACTCGGTCCCCACGGTCGCCTCCATCGAACAGGGCCGCCGCTTCCCGCCGCCGGACTTCGTGGAACGGGCGGAGGAGGTGCTGGACGCGTTCGGGGCGATCAGGGGCGCGGCGAAGCATCTGTCGCGGCGGCCGGGGCTTGCGAGCTGGTTCCGGCAGTGGGCGAAGCTGGAGGAGGAGGCGATCAGCCTCTACACGTACGAATGTCGGTTGGTTCCGGGCCTGTTACAGACGGAGCCCTATGTCCGCACACTGTTCGAGAACCGGCTGCCGCCGCTGGAGAACGACAAGCTTGAAGCGCAGTGTGCGGCGCGGGCGGAGAGGCAGCGACTGCTGCGGGAGCGTCCGAACACGGCGTTCAGCTTCATCCTGGAAGAGCACCTGCTGTTGCGGAAGACGGGTGGGGTCGAGGTCACGCAGGGACTGATTGAGCATCTGCTGGAGATCGCAGAGCTGCGAAACGTCGAGCTTCAGATCATGCCGCTGGTACGAGAGAACCATGCGGGGCTGGACGGCTCCATGCGGCTGCTGGAGACCCCGCAGAACAAATGGCTCGGCTACTGCGAGGGGCAGGAAAGCGGCCAGTTCATTTCTGACTCGAAGGTGGTCAGCACACTCCAGATGCGGTATGCCAGGATGCGCTCGCAGGCCCTTACCCTGGAAGACTCCCTGGGCCTGTTGCAGCGGATGCGAGGAGCGCAATGAACACCACAGAACTGGGCTGGTTCAAGAGCAGCTACAGCAGCGGCAGTTCCGGCGACTGCGTCGAGGTGGCGCTGTCCTGGCGTAAATCCAGCTACAGCGGCAGTTCCGGCGATGATTGTGTTGAAGTGGCCATGTCTTGGCACAAGTCCAGCCACAGCGGTACCTCTGGCGGCGACTGCGTCGAGGTCGCCGCCTGCCCCACCACCATCCACGTCCGCGACTCCAAGGTGCACCAGGGCCCGCAACTCGCCCTCGCGCCTGAAGCCTGGACCAGCTTCCTTTCCTACGCGACCCGAGCCTGACCCCTCGGCCCGTACGAGCGCCCCGCCCCGGAATCCCTTCGGCGCGGGGCGCTCGTGTGTCGGTTCGACGTGAGCGGGCGGCGCGTCCTGATCTCGGCGGTGATCCAACCGAGGGTGGTGCCTACGGCCCGCGTGCAGAAATGGGCAGGTGCCGTGCAGGGATATCCCATGACATCGGCGCAACCCGTCGGCACTCTCAGGGGTGCCGGACCAGTCTTGGTCCTGGGGTGACGCAAAGGGGAAAATCATGAGGAAGAGGCTGAAGGGTCTGCGTGCCGTGGGAGTCGTCGGCGGCCTCGCATCCGCGCTGCTGCTGACGACGCAAGGTACGGCTCATGCGTACGAGCTGACCTGGCGGACCGATCCCATCGACCGCGGCAAGGCTGTCTGGGAGACCTCGAACGGCGATTTCGAGGTCCACGATCTCAAGGCGGACGGCCGCCGTGTGGTCGCCCAGGTCTGGGACATCACATCGGGCCGCTACCGTTCCGGGTTCGCTGAGGACAAGAACGGTGCCAACAACGGCCCAGGGCTGACGGTAGACATCGGGTCACTCACCCCAGGCAGAGACATCGAGATCGAAGTGTGCACTCGCGTGGGAACAGACCCGACGACCGACGCCCACTGCGTCAAAGTACCGCTCTACACCTGACAGTGAGGATGCACGTGAGCGTTCCACAGCGGGGTCTGACCCAGCATCTCACTGACCCTGGGGCCTCAACGGGATCCATCGGCTCCGGTGGGGGGACGCTCACGTACATCCGTCAGGCCGCAGGGGACGTGGAGGGCTCAGCGGTGCTCCCGCAGCAGCGCGAGCCGTCGTTTGTACTCGTCGTCGTCGATTTCCCCGCGGGCGAACCGCTCGGCGAGCAGGTCCTCCGCCCGTTTGCCTCCCCATCCCGGCTCTCCGGAGGACCGTTCCTGTTCACCGGGAGACAGGCCCTCGGCCCGCTTGCCTCCCCATCCAGGCGCACCGGAGGAGGGGGGTGGGCCGGACTGGCGGTCCTGGCGGGTGCCGGTGAGGTAGCGGACGAGCGCCACGATTCCGGCGATCACCAGCACCCAGAACAGCGCCATGAACATGACCATGAGGATCCAGCCGCCCCCGCCGCCGCCGTAGTACCACATCATGACGATCACCTTCCGGGCGTGCATCCGTCCCGGCTTCCAGTGTGCGTCTAGAGGGGCATCGGCGCGCAGGGGCCACCTGGTACACCCCCGAGGGCCTGTGCACCCGAGGACCGAACGGCCCGACCGCGTCTTCGCGGCAGTCAGCCCGCGCCTGCCGACCGCGCCGGCCTGCCTTTCACGCTCGGTGCAGGCGAGGACCAGCGCATGTTCACCCGACGCGCTCCCGCCACTACCGACCGCTGTCGACAGTTCTGGCAGCCGCGCCGCTACAGGGCACGGCTTCGCTCCCGCGCACCGCGCGCTCCTACCGTCGGCGGCATGAATCCCCGAACACAGGGCCGGCCGTGCCCGACGGGACGGAGCGGGAGGCCCCGGCCCGTTCGCTGCGGGGGCCTCCCTCCGTCATGGAGCCGTCACCCAGGCGCGCACCATGAGCGTCCCCAGCGCCTCCGCGCCCGGCGCGGCCAGCACCCGCGCCTCCACCCGCGCGAAACCGTGCCGCTTCAGGAGGTCGGCCCACATCTCAGGGGCGTACTGCCAGCGCAGGACCGTGAGGTCCTTCTCCCGTCCCTCCAACCACGTGCCGCCCATCCGCTGCGGTCCGTAAGCGCCGGGCCCCGGCTCGGCGTGCGAGAACGCGAAGACGCCACCCGGCGTCAGGCGCTTGGCGACCTGGGGGAACAACTCCTCCGGGTCGGTGAACCAGACGGCGCCCCAGACCGAGTAGATCGCGTCGTACGCGTCGGGGCAGGCGGTCAGGAACGCGCACGCCTCCGCATGCACGAAGGTCAGCCGTGGGGCGTCCCGCCACCAGCCCAGGGCCCGTCCCACCTGCTCGGCCGAGAAGTCCACGGCCGTGACCTCCACGCCCCGGTGCGCGAGGTGGGCGGCTTCCTTGCCCTCGGCGGGCCCGAGCTCCAGCGCCCGCGTCGGCGACCCGAGGAATTCGGCACCCGGCCCATGTCCGGGGTACTGCGTCCAGTCGAACCGGTCGGTCCGCGGGGGCGGTTGACTGCCTTCCCCCTTGTACGGCTTGTACTTGTCCCAGTACTCGGCTGCCGTCATGGGCGCGTTGGACATGAAGCTCCTCGGTGGACCGGCGAGGCCGCCGCCCGGCCCACGCTCGGCACCGTATCGGCGCTGGAGCCCCGCCAGGCCCGACTGCCACATCCTCACCCGAGTGCGCCCCCACCGAGGCCCGGCGTGCAACCGTCGCACCGCCGGAACCGCCCCAGGATGCGTTCTCAGGCCCTTACCCTGGGAGCCTCTGGGCCTGTCGCAGCGGATGCGAGGAGGGCGATGAACACCACCGAACTGGCCTGGTTCAAGAGCAGTTACAGCAGCAGTGATGCCGGCGACTGCGTCGAAGCGGCTTTGTCCTGGCACAAGTCCAGCCACAGCAGCGCCGACGGCGACGATTGCGTCGAAGTCGCCGCCTGCCCCACCATCATCCACGTCCGCGACTCCAAGGTGCACCGGGGCCCGCAACTCGCCCTCGCACCTGAAGCCTGGACCAGCTTCCTCTCCTACGCCACTCGAACCTGACCCCTCTCGGCACGCACCGGCACCACGCCCGGAGTCGCTCGTACGTGCTCGTGTCGAGCCCCAGGAGCCGAAGGTCGATCTGTACGGCTGTCGTCATGACCGCCGGGGTGGGCTGTCCCAGCGTGCTTTGGGACGCGAGCACAACGTCATCTGGCGAACGCTGTGGCGGACAGTGGCCGCTTGCACGGTCTGTCCGACCGCGCAAGGACGCCTCACGCCCCGGTGACTCCGTCGATTCGCTCACGGATGAGATCGGCGTGGCCGTTGTGACGTGCGTACTCCTCGATCATGTGGACCAGGATCCAGCGCAGCGAGACTCTGCGATGGCCCGCGTGCCCTGCTCCGTGTTCGGGCTGGCGGCCGAAGTCGTCCAGCGACGCGGCAGCGATGATGTCGCGTCCTCGGGCGATCTCCGCTTGCCACGCGGCCGTCGCCTCGTCGAGTCCTCGGTCCGGCTGGAGGGCGAAGCCGAAGCTGTCGTCATCGCTCTCCCCGAAGACCAGCGGCACGTCCTGGGCCGCGAATCGTCGCTGGAAACAGTGGCGCTCCACCTCGGCCATGTGCTGGACGAGACCGAGTAGCGTCATGGGAGAAGGTGAAACCGCCGCAAGCCGTAGTTGATTATCCGTCAGATCTGCGCACTTCAGGGCGAGGGTCGCACGGTGGAAGTCAAGCCACGCTTCCAACATGGCGCGCTCATCGGCATGCGCGGGCGGTAAGGGGCGTCCATCAGGTGTGGTCGACATGGCGACACTCTGACAGGGATGACCGTGGGCCTACGACCGACTTCGCCGTCAACGAACGCGCACGCCCGATCCCTGCCCCGAGGTGAGCCGGTGAGATCAGAACTCACTCAGCGCCTCCGGCCCCGGCGCGGCCCGCACCCGCGCCTCCGCCTGCGCCTAACGTGCCGCTCACGGAGGCCGCCCCGTATCCGCTCGTCAGCCGGTGCCCATCGACTGCGACCGGTAGCTGTCCGTCACGGTGGCGGCCGGGCAGGCGCGCTTCCACGCCGCCGTGATGTGGTCTCCCTCCCCACGGCCGTAGCCGCCCCACCGGCCACGGCGGCGACGGCGCGCGTTGCCGCGACGGAGTTGAAGGTTCATACGGACCGTGCCGCCACCGATGTCGATCGAATCCGGATCCGGTGCCCAGGAGGTGAAGACCAGATCGACCCTCGTCACGTCCTCCGCCGCGAAGGTGAGGACGCGGCCCGTGACCGTCGTCATCCGTAGCTGCCGCGCCTCCTCGCCGCCGACGATCTGCACGTGGATCAGCGCTCGGTAGTCGCGTACGAGCATGACGGCCCAGATCACGAAGAGGATCGCCGTCAGGCCGAGCACGACCCGGAATAAGGAGCCTCCGCCGCCGGCGGCGGGGGAGGTGACCAGCAGCGCGAAACCGGCGCAGCAGGCTACGACAACGCCGTTCTTCAGCCAGCGACGCCAGAATCGGCCGCTGGATACCGTGTTCGCGTCCCACAGGATGCCATCAGCCCGCATGCGCTCCCCCGTCCCTCGGCCGCACTTCCGGCGGAGGGAACGATTTTACGAACGTCGGCCAGGTGCTGAACAGGGCGCGCACGGCGGCCCACCGCGGCCGGGGTCCGGTGCGCGGGGCTGTCGGAGGCGGCGGAGGGCGCGGGCGACGCCGTCACGTACCGCAGCCCGGAACCGTTCGGCCCGCCCGCCGATCACCACCCCAACGGCTGAACCAGAACTGAATTGGACCCGTCGGACGGATGCCTCGGCTACTCATCGAGGTCTTCGCCGTAAGTGACGTCCAGTTCGGTGGCGAGGGCCTCGGCCAACTGGAGAGTCTGGGCCCGGTCGATGACGATCTGCTTGAGCGACGCGAGGCCGCGGAGCTGAGAGATGTCATTGCCCCTGAGGTCCAGGCCGCGGTTGCTGCCGCCGTCGAACTCGGTCGACCGGAGATCAGAGTCGTCGATCAGTGCGCTCCCCAAGTCGGTGGCGGCGAAGGTGGTCTCGCGCAGGGAACACGCCGAGAAGATCACGGGTCCGGCGGTGCGCACGCGAGTGAAGGTGCTGTAGTCGAGCTTGCAGTTCTCGAACAGGACGTTTTCGAGTGTGACGTCTTCAAGCACGCCACCCATGAGTTTGCAGTCGCGGAATGCGGTGCGGGAGATCCTGCTCTCGACCCAGTGCAGGGAGGACAGGTCGCAGCCGGAGAACTCCACGGAGTCGACGCGGAGCTTGTCGAAGCGGGCGCGCTGAGTCTTGAGGCCGGTGATTCGTCCGACCAGCAGTTGGATGTCGGTCAAGTCGAGGTCGCGCAGATCTGCGTCCGCATAGTGGAATTCCGCCATCCGGCCGCGTCCACCTTCCAACGAGGTGACACCGGCGATGTAGAGGCCCGGCTCGTCGAGTGCGGGAAGCGTGACGTTGGTGTTGCGGATCGTGCGGGTGTCCATCAACAGCCTTTCAGCGCGGTGATTCGGTCCCTGGTGCACCCCTCCGGCCTCTCGCGGGGTGTCCCGGTACGCGGGCTCGCCCTCGGGTCCGGTGCCGGAGCGGACGGCGGACAACGCCAGCACGCTCAGCGCGGTCTTGCTCGGACTCGGGGCGGTGTCGACGTACGTACGCCACCCCCACGCCCCGCTGGGACGGCGGTGGTAGAGCAGACCCTGCACGCCGTGGTTGATTAGTGGCTCGACTCGTTCCAGCAGGCCACTGGTCTCCACCCCGCCGGGCAGGAGGAGTCCGGGGCCGAGGGCGTGGAGTGTATCTCTGAGGTGGGCGAGCCCGTGTACCACCAGAGCAGTCTGGTGCAGCGAAGTGTCGTCGACACCGAGTACCTCAGGCCAGCCGTGGTCGACCCGATGGTCCTCGAACCAACTGACGCACCCTGCCGCTTCTCCCCTTCCTGTGAAGTGGTGCATGGGGGACACGCCCGGTGCGAGGCCGGGGTCCACCGGTTTCCGAAGGCACGACACCCCACACAGCCCGTAGGCGCACCGACCCATCGGCATGGCCGATCGCCCCATCGGCAGGACGCCCCAGCGGCCCCTCGTCCCGCCCACCGCCCCGCTCCTACCGTCGGGGCATGACCACCGAACGCACCGCAACCGTCCAGCTCACGCTTGCCATGGTCCTCTCCGGGACGCTGGGGGTCTTCGTCGTCGAGTCGACCGCGAGCCCGTCCAACGTCGTGTTCTTCCGCTGCGTCTTCGGTGCGATCGCCCTCGCCGGATACTCGGCGGCGCGCGGCTACTTCCGGGACCACGGCCTCACCCCCGCCAAGCTCTCACTCGCCGCTCTCGGCGGCGCGTTGATCGTCTTCAACTGGGTGTTCCTGTTCCGGGCGTACGAGACCAGTTCCATCTCGCTGGCGACGGTCGTCTACCACACCCAGCCGTTCTTCCTGGTCGTACTGGGGGCGATCGTGCTGCGGGAGCGGCTGACCGGATCGCAACTGGGCTGGCTCGCCGCCGCCTTCGCCGGGCTGGTGCTGGTGTCCGGGGTGCGGCCGGGGGACGTCGGGTCGCTCGAGGGCATCGGGCTCGCGCTGCTCGCCGCGTTCCTGTACGCCGCGTCCACGCTGATCACGAAGCGCGTCACCGGTGTACGGCCCCATCTCATCGCCCTCGTCCAGGTACTGGTCGGCATTCCGCTCCTGCTGCCGCTCGCCGACTTCGCCGAGACCGGGGGGCTCGGCGCGGGGTGGGCGTGGCTGGTGGGGCTGGGGCTGGTGCACACCGGGCTGATGTACGTGCTGATGTACGCGGCGTACCAGAAGCTGCCGACCGCGAAGATCGCGGTCCTGGCGTTCACGTACCCGGCCGTCGCGATGGTCGCGGACTGGGCGGTGTACGGGCATCACATCGGGATCGTCCAGGCGCTGGGGCTGCCGCTGATCGTCGCGGCGAGCCTGAAGATCACTCGGAGCGGGACCCCGCGCCCGGCGGGGCAGGCGGCCCCGGAACCGACCGACGCGCGCCCGGCGGGTCCGGTGGAACCGAAGCCGGCCGACGCGGCTCCGGCGGTGGCTCCGGAACCGACCGTCGGGCGACGGGCCGGGCGTCCCGGAGGCTCTGCTCCCGAACCGTGCGCATCGTCTCGTCGATGAACAGCCGCACATGCCGTGGCAGTCGCTTGCCCTCCCGCCAGGCGACCTGGGTGTAGAGGCGGAACGGCGCCTCCCACGGCAGTTCCACCAGCGCGCCGGACGACAGTTCGGCGCGCACGGTCATTCTCGGCAGCAGGGCGACCCCCAGACCGGCCGCGATACCGCGCTTCGTCGCCTCGATCGTGCCGAACTCCATGAACGGCGGGGGAGAGCCGGTGCGTTCGAGAAGCTCCCGCTCGAAGAGGTCGCGGTACGGGCAGCCCGGCTCGGTGCCCACGAGCTGGACGCCGGAGAGGTCGGCGGTGGTCAGCTCCGCCGCCCCGGCCAGCGGATGGCCGGGCGCGGCCACCAGGACCAGGGGTTCGGGGGTCAGCACCTCGGAGCGCAGACCGGGATGGCTCGTCTCCGCGTCGATCAGGAAGCCGATGTCGTAAACGCCCTCGCGCAGCGCCCGGCGGGTCTCGTCGCCGAGGGTCGGGCGCAGCGAGAGCCGCACGCCCGGATAGCGGTGGTGGAACAGCTCCAGCAGGGCGGGCAGCCGGTAGGAGGTCAGGGACTCCATCGTGCCGACGTTGATCGTCCCGGCGGGCTCGTCCGTCGCCATGACGGCGGCGCGGGCCTCTTCGTTGAGTTCGATGATCCGGCGGGCGTACGGGAGCAGCCGCTCACCCGCCTCCGTGAGCCGGATCCGGCTGCCAAGCCGGTCGAAGAGTTCGGCGCCGAGGGAGCGTTCCAGGGAGCGGATCTGGTTGGTGACGCTGGACTGGGCGTACCGGAGTTCCGCCGCCGCGCGCGTGAAGCTCAGCACGGTCGCGACCTTCTCGAAGGTGACCAGCAGCCGCAGTTCCACGGGACCCGGACCTGCCTACTTCTTCCCGTCCCTACTTCTTCCCGTCGTTCTTCTTGCCGTCGTTCCCGGACTCGTCGCCGTCCCGGCGCTTCAGCTCCTCCTCGCGGCGGCGCAGATCCGCTTCCCAGTCCTTGAGGAGGGACTCGTCCTTCTTGTTCTCCTCCTTGAGGGACTTCAGGAAGTCGGGGTTGTCGTCGGGCGCGACCCAGCCGCTGCCGCGCCGCCCCTCGGCGGGGCCGCCGCCCGCGACGCTCGCCCGGGGCCGTCCGGCGACGAACCAGGCGATCGGGCCGATCAGCACCTCGCCGAAGAGGAGGACGATGATGACCCAGGCGACCTTGGGGAGGTTCCTGATCTCCTTCTCGGGAGTGTTCAGGACATCGATGAAGGCGTAGATCCACAGCGCCAGGACCAGCAGGAACGGCAGATACCTGAGCATGGTCTTACGGTCCCCCAGGATGAGACGGCGGGTGAGCTGTCGGGGCGCGGACGGCCCCCGGTGACGCGGCCAGGGTATCCGGTACCCGATACTGGGGCGTATGGCTTATGACGATCTTCGTTCCCTGCTCAGGGCCCTGGAACGCGAGGGCGACCTCAAGCGAGTCAAGGCGGAGGTGGACCCGCATCTGGAGGTCGGGGAGATCGTCGACCGGGTCAACAAGGCGGGCGGACCGGCGCTGCTCTTCGAGAATGTGCGCGGATCCTCGATGCCGCTGGCCATGAACGTCTTCGGCACGGACCGACGGCTGCTCAAGGCGCTCGGCCTCAAGTCGTACTCGGACATCAGCGACAAGATCGGCGGGCTGCTGAAGCCGGAGCTGCCGCACGGCTTCGTCGGGGTGCGCGAGGCGTTCGGGAAGCTCGGCTCGATGGTGCACGTACCGCCGAAGAAGGTGAAGGACGCGCCCGTGCAGGAGGTCGTCCTGCACGGCGACGACGTCGACCTCGACCGGCTTCCCGCGCTCTTCACCTGGCCGAAGGACGGCGGCTCCTTCTTCAACCTCGGTCTGACGCACACCAAGGACCCGGAGTCGGGTGTGCGCAACCTCGGTCTCTACCGGCTCCAGCGCCACGACCGGAACACCATCGGCATGCACTGGCAGATCCATAAGGACAGCCGCAACCACTACCAGGTGGCGGCCAAGCGCGGTGAGCGGCTGCCCGTCGCCATCGCCTTCGGCTGCCCGCCCTCGGTGACGTACGCGTCGACCGCGCCGCTGCCCGGTGACATCGACGAGTACCTGTTCGCGGGCTTCGTGCAGGGCAAGCGCATCGAGATGGTCGACTGCAAGACGGTCCCGCTCCAGGTGCCCGCGCAGGCCGAGGTCGTGCTGGAGGGCTGGCTCGAGCCGGGGAAGATGCTCCCGGAAGGCCCCTTCGGCGACCACACCGGCTTCTACACCCCCCAGGAGCCGTTCCCCGCGCTGACGATCGACTGCGTGACCATGCGGAAGCGTCCGCTGCTCCAGTCCATCGTCGTCGGCCGCCCGCCGACGGAGGACGGGCCGCTGGGCCGGGCGACCGAACGATTCTTCCTGCCGCTGCTGAAGATCATCGTCCCGGACATCGTGGACTACCACCTGCCCGAGTCCGGCGGCTTCCACAACTGCGCCATCGTCTCGATCGACAAGAAGTACCCGAAGCACGCGCAGAAGGTCATGTCCGCGATCTGGGGCGCGCACATGATGTCCCTGACCAAGCTGATCGTGGTCGTGGACTCCGACTGCGACGTCCACGATCTCCACGAGGTCTCCTGGCGCGCGCTCGGCAACACCGACTACGCCCGCGACCTCACGGTCGCCGAGGGCCCGGTCGACCACCTCGACCACGCCTCGTACCAGCAGTTCTGGGGTGGCAAGGCGGGCATCGACGCGACGAAGAAGTGGCCCGAGGAGGGCTACACGCGCGACGGAGGCTGGCCGGACATGGTCGAGTCGGACCCGGACACGGCGGCGCTGGTGGACCGGCGTTGGAAGGAATACGGGCTGTGAGGCCAACGGGACTCCGGCGCGCGAGGACTTCGACGCGCGCGGTACGCATCGGCACGCCCGCGCACGCGGCAGATAGCGGCACGCCCGCGCACGCGGCAGGTACCGGGACGGCGGCGCGTGCCGTACGTACCGGGACGCCGACGCGCACCGTACCTACGGGGGCACCAACCGGGACGCCGACGTGCGCGGCGCGTCTGCGCGACGCCGGGGAGTCACGGCGGTGAGCGCCTCCGCCGCCGCCGTACCGGGGCCGGGCAGGACCAGGGCGTTCCTGCGGCTCGTGATGATCGAGCACTCGGTCTTCGCGCTGCCGTTCGCGTACATCGCCTCCCTCACCGCGATGTTCCAGCTCGACGGGAGCATCCACTGGGTGAAGCTGCTGCTCGTCACCATCGCGATGGTGGGGATGCGGACCTTCGCGATGGCGTGCAACCGGATCATCGACCGCGAGATCGACGCGCGCAATCCGCGTACGGCCGGGCGGGAACTGGTCACGGGCGCGGTGAGCGTACGGTCCGCGTGGACGGGCGCGATCGTCGCCGTCGCGATCTTCCTGGCTGCGGCGGCCCTGCTCAACCCGCTCTGCCTCGCGCTCGCGCCGATCGCCGTGATCCCGATGGTCGTCTACCCGTACGGCAAGAGGTTCACGAACTTCCCGCACGCCATCCTCGGCCTCGCCCAGGCCATCGGCCCCATCGGCGCATGGCTCGCGGTCACCGGGACCTGGTCCTGGGACGCGGTCATCCTCGGTCTGGCGGTCGGCGTCTGGATCGGCGGCTTCGACCTGATCTTCGCCACCCAGGACGTACAGGCGGACCGCGCGGACGGCGTGATGTCCGTCCCCGCCCGCTTCGGCGTCCCGGCGGCGCTGTACGGGGCGAGGGCGGCGCATGTCGTCACGACCGGCCTGCTGGTCTGGTACGCGCTGGCCACGGACGCGGGGGTCTGGTTCTGGACCGGTCTGGTGATCGTGGTGGTGGCGTTCCTGTACGAGCACTCGGTGGTGAAGCCGCACGATCTCTCCCGCCTGAACCGGGCGTTCTTCACGACCAACGGTTTCATCGGCATCTCGCTGTTCGTCTTCGCGCTCCTGGATCTCCTGGTGCGCGGGCTGACGGTGTAGCTACGGTCCGGTCTACCGTCGAGGGCAGGACAGGGCGGCCGACGTGACCATTTCGGAGACTGATCGCCTGCACTCGCAGCTCAGCCGGTTCAAGGACATGTTCCCCGGCTATCGGACCGAGATCGTCGAGGGCAACATCGTGATGAGTCCCGTACGTCCCTTCCGTAATCGAACGATGATGAACCTCTGGGGGCGACTGGAGACTCAGCTTGGCTCGGAGTGGGGCCTTATCAGCGATGTCGCCGTTCCCTTCACCGACTCCGACGAGTTCTGCCCGGATCTCGCCGTCGTCCCGGCGAAGGAGGAGGCGCGAAATCTCAGCGCCTGCCCGCCTGACCTGATCGAGCTGGCCATCGAGGTCGTCTTCCCGAGCAGCAGGCGCAACGATTACAAGGTCAAGGACCGTCACTACGCTGCCAGGGGCATCCCCAACTATCTGATCTTCGACCCGTGCAAGGGAGAAGTGACCACCTGCTGGAACCCCGGCCCCACCGGCTACCGAGGTACGGACAGTTTCCCTACGGCGAGACCCTGACCGTCGAGAGCGCAATCGGCACGCTCAGCGCCGACACCTCACGGCTCCCAGTCGACCCCGGTACCTGACCTGACCTGGCCTTGGCCGACGCCTGACCGGGCGGGGCTGTCGGCCCGGCCCGCCTTTTCCTCCGTCCCCGGCCGAACCCCGACGTACTGGTCGGGGCTGACCCGGCACCGCTCAGGCGACGGCTTCGCGCGCCGCCACCCCGCCCCTCTCGCGGCGGCGGAAGACGAAGGCCGCGGCTATGCCCGCGATCAGGCCGAACAGATGGCCCTGCCAGCTGACTCCCGTTTGGGCGGGGGAGAGGCCCATCAGGATGGTGCTTCCCCAGACCGCGCCTATCAGCAGCCCCACGCCGACGTCGAGCAGCCTGCGGTCGACGAAGCCGCGGATGACCACATAGCCGAAGAGGCCGAAGACCAGGCCGGACGCGCCCGCGGTAACGCTGTTGCCCGGTGAGACGAGCCAGACGCCCAGCCCGTCCACCAGGATGATCATCAGGGAGACGGCGAGGAAGCGCCGGATGCCGCCGAGCGCGGCCACGAAGCCGAACACCAACAGGGGGACGCTGTTGGAGGCGACATGGTCGAAGCCGAAGTGAAGGAAGGCCGAGGGCACGACGTCGCGCAGCTCGGACACCTCGCGGGGGGTCACCCCGTATGCGTCCAGGGAGTGGCCGCTCGCCGCATCGATCGCCTCGAGCACCCAGAGCAGGGCTATCCAGCCCACCATCAGCCCGGCGGCGGCCTTCGCACGGTCCGCCGTGCGCCACTCGGTGACGTCCGCACCCCTCATCGCAGCCCCCCCGCCTTCTCTCTCTGCTTTCGCTCTCCGCCACCCCGGTCGAAGATCCGGCGTACACCCTGGAGAACGTCCGGCACACCGTCCTCAGTTCCTGGCGCGCACCGCCGGATAGGCTCACATGTGTGGAGCCAGAAGTGAAGACCCGCCGTCCCTGGATCGTCGGAGTCTCGGGCGCGTCCGGTACGCCCTATGCCGCCGCGGTGTTGCGCGGGCTGCTCGACGCGGGGGAGAGCGTCGACCTCGTTGTCTCGCGGGCGTCGAGGCTGACCCTGCTGGACGAGACCGGGATCGCGTTCCGGGACGCGTACTGGCGGGACGATCTGCGGGAGTGGCTGGCGCGCGGCGCGGACGGAAAGCCGGGTACGTACGCCGTGCCCGCCTTCACCGCCCCCGGATCGGCCCCCGCCCCGGGGCCGGACAGCACCCCCGGCCCCGGATCGGCCCCAGCCAGCCCCGTCCCCGGCTCGGCCCCCGCCCCCGACGTCGTACGGCACTGGGCGGCCGGGGATCTCGCCGCCGGGCCGTCATCGGGGTCGTACCCGGCCAAGGGCATGCTGATCGTGCCCGCCTCCACCGCCTCCGTCGCCGGAATCGCGCTCGGGCTCTCCAAGGATCTGCTCCAGCGCGCGGCGAGCGTCACGCTCAAGGAACGCCGGCCGCTGATCGTCGCCGTACGGGAGACGCCCCTGAACGGGCAGACGCTGAGGCATCTGGTCACGCTGGACGAGGCGGGCGCCGTGGTGCTGCCCGCGTCCCCGGCGTTCTACGCGGGCGCGACCCACATCCAGGATCTGGTGGACTTCGTCGCCGGGCGGGTGCTGGACGCGGCCGGCGTGCCGCACCGGCTGTACCGCCGCTGGGAAGGGGAATTGGGCGCCTCGCGCGAGGACCGTACCGCCGACGGACCGTCTTCCGTCGACCGGACCCGATAGCACCGGACACCCATGAAGATCATCGCTCAATCATGGAATAATCGTAGGGATTTTCCCCTCCACGCCTTAGATTTGCCCTAACAGATCGCTGGATCGCTGAATAATGGAAGGCTCCAGGCTTATGGACGCGGTGGACAGGCAGCTCATCCAGGCCCTCAGGGAGAACGGCAGGGCCTCCTACGCCGAGCTGGGACGGCTGGTGGGCCTCTCCGGGCCCAGCGTCACCGACCGGATCAACCGTCTTGAGGCGGCGGGCGTCATCACCGGCTACCGCGCCACCGTCGACGCGGCCTCCCTCGGTCTCGGCGTCACCGCCCTCATCGGGATCTCCCTCTCCGACGCCGCCGACCACGAGGACGTGGCGCGCCGGTTGCGCGATCTCGAAGAGATCGAGGACTGCTGGTTCATCGCGGGCGACGACTCGTACATGCTCAAGATCCGTACGAACGATGTGGACGGTCTGGAGAAGACCATCCGCCGGCTCAGCGGGACCCGCGGGGTCTCCCGTACGCGTACGACGATCGTGCTCTCCACCAAGTGGGAGAACCGCGTCGGGGAGCTGCCCGACCGGGTGTGACCTGTGGTCCTGGGGGTCCACCGGCCCGCAGGATACGGGGGAGTACGGTTGGGGAAGCCCGATTGGCAATGAATATATGGGAGGCGGGCGCATGGACGCTGGGCTCAAGCGCGAGCTGGAGGAGAAGGTCAGGGCCGGAGAGCGGCTGACCCGTGAAGACGGGATCGCGCTCTACGACTCGGACGATCTCGCCTGGCTCGGCGGACTCGCCCACGAGGTGCGCACCCGTAAGAACGGTGACGTCGTCCACTTCAACGTCAACCGCCACCTCAATATGACCAACGTGTGCACCGCGTCGTGCGCGTACTGCTCGTTCCAGCGCAAGCCGGGCGAGAAGGACGCGTACACCATGCGCATCGAGGAGGCCGTCCGCCTCGCCAAGGCGATGGAGAACGACAACCTCACCGAACTGCACATCGTCAACGGGCTCCACCCCAACCTCCCCTGGCGCTACTACCCCCGTTCTCTGAGCGCCCTGAAGGAAGCCCTGCCGGACGTCTCCCTCAAGGCGTTCACCGCCACCGAGATCCACCACTTCGAGACCATCTCGGGCATGCCGGCGTCCGACATCCTCGACGAGCTGATCGAGGCCGGGCTCGAATCCCTCACGGGCGGCGGCGCGGAGATCTTCGACTGGGAGATCCGGCAGCACATCGTCGACCACAAGACCCACTGGGAGGACTGGTCGCGCATCCACCGCCTCGCGCACAGCAAGGGGCTCAAGACCCCGTGCACGATGCTGTACGGGCATATCGAGGAGCCCCGCCACCGCGTCGACCACGTCCTGCGGCTGCGTGAACTCCAGGACGAGACCGGCGGCTTCCAGGTCTTCATCCCCCTGCGCTACCAGCACGACTTCGTCGACATGAAGGACGGCAAGATCCGCAACAAGCTCCAGGCGCGCACGACCATGGCGACCGGGGCCGAGGCGCTGAAGACCTTCGCCGTCTCCCGCCTGCTCTTCGACAACGTTCCGCACGTCAAGGTCTTCTGGGTGATGCACGGCGTGCAGACCGCCCAACTCGCCCTCCAGCACGGCGCGGACGACATGGACGGCTCGGTGGTCGAGTACAAGATCACCCATGACGCGGACAACTACGGCACGCCGAACAAGCTCACCCGCGACGATCTGCTCGATCTGATCCGTGACGCGGGCTTCCGCCCGGTCGAGCGGAACACGCGGTACGAGATCATCCGCGAGTATCCCGGCCCGGACGCGGACCGGCGCGAGTCGCCGCAGCCCATGCGCGTCTGAGCCGCTACGGACCACTACGGACCGCCCGGACCGCTCCGGCGTACGTGAACCGACAGATGCCCCTCACCTTCACCCTCGACCCGTCCGTCGACCGCGCCCTGCGCGATGGCATCCTCCGTCTCTGGGCGGATGTCACCAACGCGGGAGGCGCGGTCGGCTTCGTGCCGCCCGTCACCGCGGAGGACATACGCCCGGAACTGCTCCGGCACTTCACGGCCATGTCCGAGGGCGCCGCCCGCCTGCTGGTCGGCCACGACGAGGACGGCGAGGTCGCGGCCACCGCCTTCCTCTCGTTCAACTCGCACCGGCTGATGAAGCACTGGCTCTGGCTGTACACGGTCATGGTCCACCCCCGGCACCAGGGCGCGGGCCACGGCCGCCGTCTGATGGCCGCGGTCGCCGACGCGGCGCGCGGGTGCGACGGCATCGAGGCGATCCGGCTCGGCGTCCGCGGCGGGACGGGCATCGAGCGGTTCTACGCGGGCTGCGGTTATGAAGAGGTCGGCCGGGTGCCGGGCGCGATCCGGGTCGCCGACGGCGACGACCGGGACGACATCACCATGCTGCTGCCGCTGTACTGATCGTTTTCCGCCCGTGCTTCACTGGTTCGAGCACATACGACGCAGAAAGAGAGAAGGTCCCGCCGTGTCAGCCAAGTCGAGTGCAGCGATCAAGTACACCGCCATGCGCTTCGGCGTCTTCGTCGGCTGCTTCGCCGTGGTGGCCGTCCTGGTCCAGTTCGGCGTGCTGCCGAAGGGGCTCGGCGACTCCAACTTCGTCTGGGTCGTGCTGCTCTCGCTGGTGCTCTCCGCGCCGCTCAGCTTCATCCTGCTCCGTAAGCAGCGGGACGCCATGTCGGAGCAGATCGTCAACTCGGTCGACAAGGCGAAGGCCCGCCTGGACGCGAACCGCACGAGCGAGGACAGCGTCGCGTAACCCGCGCCATCCGTTCCACCCACCCGCCCCCGGGGAGCATCCCGCTCCCGCCGGGGGCGGTTGTGTTTTCTCCGGTGGCGGGCGCGGGCGTTGACGGTCGGGGGCGGGCCTCTTCGCGAGGGGCGGTTTCTTGATGGAGGCCGGGCGTGGGGGTGCTCGCCTCTGGACGAGGGGCGTGCCTTGACGGGGGCGACTGGCCCGGCGGGGTTGTTCGCCCCGATGCGACGCCGCGGTGTCTTGGCAGGCGGGGGTCGGGCCTGTGAGTGATCGTCCGCCTTCGCGCGAGGCGCGGTGCGCTGACGAGTGAGGGGACGCGCAGGGGGCGTGTTCGGGACGTAAAGCGTCGCAACTCGCGCGGAGCGCGGTGAGGAAAGCAGTCCCGAATATGCCCCCGGAGCGGACCCGGAGGGTCACCCCGTCGGGCGCCCGTTCCGCAGGGGGCGCCGTCGGGTGCCCGCACCCCGGGGGGCTTCTGACCCGCGCCGGGTTCCCGCCCCGGGGGGCTCCCGCTCTCAACCCAAAGCAACCCTTTGAGAATCTCAAAGTTCAAGTGTTAACGTATGCATTATGAAGACAGCAGTGCGCCCCCACGACGCCGCGAGCACCCCGCTCGTGGCGCGCCTGCATGTCGATCTCTGCCGCTGCATGTCGGCGGTCTGTCGCCGCTCGGTCTGACCCCGGCACCACCCCCCAGCGGCGCAGCCCTCTCGCGGCGCAGCCCCTTCTCGCGCACGGGCGCCGCCATCCGCTCTGCCTCTCCCCGTCACGTCATCACTGGAGTGTGTCCGTGTCCGCGAACACGACGTCCCCGGCTGCCGGAAAGCCCTCGGGCTCCGGCTTCCGCATACCCAAGGTCCCCTTCTGGGCGCAGATCGTCGCCGGTCTGGTGCTCGGCGTCCTCCTCGGCTGGCTCGCCCGAGGGCAGGACATCGGCTGGCTCAAGGACACCCTTGAGCAGATCGGCGGCATCTTCATCCGGCTGCTGAAGCTCGCCGTCGCCCCGCTCGTCTTCTTCGCCATCCTGGTGTCGATCACCAACCTCCGGAAGGTCAACAACGCCGCCCGGCTGGCCTCCCGCACCCTCGTATGGTTCATGATCACCTCACTGATCGCGGTCGCCATCGGCATCACGATCGGCCTGCTCACGAATCCGGGCTCGGGCACCGGCCTCACGCCGAAGGACGGCAAGGCCCCCGAGAACCAGGGCAGCTGGATCGACTTCCTCACCGGCATCATCCCGACGGACGTCATCACGCCCTTCACCGAGCTGAACGTCCTCCAGATCGTCTTCATGTCCGCGGTCGCCGGTATCGCCGCCCTCGCGCTCGGCGAGAAGGCCAAGCCCATCCTCACCCTCAGCGAAGCCGTGCTCGAACTGCTCCAGAAGGCCCTGTGGTGGGTCATCCGCCTCGCGCCCGTGGGCACCGTCGGCCTCATCGGCTACGCCATCGCCGACTACGGCTGGGACCTGCTCGGCAAGTACGCGACCTTCACCGCCGACGTCTACATCGGCTGCGCCATAGTGCTGTTCGGCGTCTACCCGCTGCTGCTCGCGACGGTCGCCAAGGTCAACCCGCTCCAGTTCTTCAAGGGCGCCTGGCCCGCCATCCAGCTCGCCTTCGTCTCCCGCTCCTCCGTCGGTACGATGCCGGTCACCCAGAAGGTCACCGAGCGGCTCGGCGTACCGAAGGAGTACGCGTCCTTCGCCGTCCCGTTCGGCGCGACCACCAAGATGGACGGCTGCGCCGCGATCTACCCGGCGCTCGCGGCGATCTTCATCGCCCAGATCTTCGACGTGCAGCTCGGCATTCAGGACTACCTGCTGATCGCGTTCGTCTCGGTCGTCGGCTCCGCCGCCACGGCGGGCCTCACCGGTGCGACGGTCATGCTCACCCTGACCCTGTCCACGCTGGGCCTCCCGCTGGAGGGCGTGGGTCTGCTGATGGCGATCGACCCGATCCTCGACATGATCCGGACCGCTACGAACGTGGCGGGCCAGGCTCTCGTGCCCGTGATCGTCGCCGCGAAGGAGAAGATCCTGGACCACGACGCGTACGACTCGGCCAGTTCGTCACCGATCGACGAGTACGAGTACGAGTCCGGCCGGAAGGTGCCCGCCGCGGCCTAGGCGTGGCCTGGACACGACCTGCCGCCACTGTTGTGACCGGGAAGGGTTCGCCGTCCGGTGAACCCTTCCCGGTCACAGCACCCTAGGAGCGGCCCTGGGAGCGGTCCTTGGCGCCGTCGGCGTGGGCGAGGGCGCTGGGGCTCAGGCGGCCGACGATCGCCGGCGCCTCCTGGACGAGCGTGTCGTCGGTGAGGGCCTCCACCATGAAGAGCGCGAAGTCCACCCGGCGAGTCAGGTCGCTGGCCAGCACCGGGTCGCCCACATGCCGGCTCCACACGGGCAGGCCCTGGCTGTCGCCCTCCTCCAGGGTGCTGCCGCGCACCACGGTCCACCGGGTGTCGCTGGCGAAGACCCGGCGGCACGCCTCCACCTGGTCGTCGATCTCGACGGCGCGGACGAGCCTGCCGAGCACGGCGGCGATCCGGACGCCCGCGGTGAACATCCGCGAGTACCTGTCCCGGCCGTCGCGCGTGATGTGCCAGCCGCAAGAGAAGACCAGGCGCGCGCCCGGCCGTGCGTGGTCGAGCACGGCCTGCGCAGTGCCCGACGAGTACTGCTGCACACCCCAGGGCACCAGCACCGTCAGCACCCCGTCGCACCCGTCCACCGCCCGCCGGATCACCTCCGGATCGTTCGTGGCGCCGGGGACGATGGTGATCAGGCCCTCGAACTCGGCCAGTTTCGGCACGCTGCGCTCGCGGCAGACGCCGACCACCTCGTAGCCGCGTTCCAGCGCGTGCCGGACCATGTACCGCCCGAGCTTCCCCGAAGCCCCGACGACGCAGATCTTCTTACGTTCCGTGCCCATGGCGCAGCCTCTCGCCGGAATGTCTACCTTATGTTGTAAGGCAAGTTAGCCTTATGTTGTAAGGCGGTCAATGGCGACGAGGAGAGGGAGGCGCGGATGCGTGAGGGAGGCAAGGGCCGGCGCGGGGCGACGGAGCGTACGCCGCTCAGTCGTGAGCGCGTGATCCGTACGGCGGTGGCGGTGGCGGACGAGAAGGGCTCGGCCGCGCTCACCATGCGGGCCATCGCCGAGCCGCTGGGCGTCGAGGCGATGTCGCTCTACCACCATGTCGCGGGCAGGGAGGACATCCTCGACGGCATGGTGGACGCGGTGTTCGGCGAGATCGACCTGCCGCCGCGCGACACGGACTGGAAGAGCGCCATGCGCCACCGGGCGTGTTCCGCCCGGGCCGTGCTGCGGAGCCATCCGTGGGCCGTCGCGCTGATGGACTCCCGCGCCCGGCCGGGCCCGGCGACCCTGCGTCACCACGACGCCGTCATCGGCGCGTTGCGCGCCGGAGGGTTCTCCGTCGCGATGACCGCGCACGCCGTCTCGCTGATCGACAGTTATCTCTACGGCTTCGTGATCCAGGAACTGAGCCTGCCGTTCAACGGCTCGGCGGAGTTGGACGAGGTCGCGGGGGCCATCCTCCAGGGGATGCCCGCCGACGCCTACCCCCATCTCACCGAACTCGCCGTCGAGCACGCCCTCAAGCCGGGCTACGACTACGCCGACGAGTTCACCTTCGGCCTCGGCCTGATCCTCGACGCCCTGAGCCCGGACGAGGCCATGGGTATCTAGTCTTCCGCGCCGGAGACGGCGACCCCGAGTTTCTCTGTGTTTCTCTGGGTTTCTCTTTGCTTTTCGGTTGTTTTCGGTGATCGGTGGAGCGGCCCGACCGCCCTGCCGCTCCACCCCGCACCACCCCATCGCCGCAGGTCCCCGCGTTCTGTACGGACGGAGCGCGGGGACCGTGGCGCGTTAATGACCTTGCGCCGGGTCGTAGGCTTACTGATCGGTAGGGGTGGGGGCTTCTCAGCAGGCCGGGGTGCGGGAGGGATGTCTGGCATGGATGCCGTGAAGGGCGCCAGGAGCAAGCGGATGCCACGGGCCGTCCGGGAGCGGCAGATGATGGACGCCGCGGTGCGGATCTTCGGGCGGCGTGGCTACCGGGCGGCGTCGATGGACGAGATCGCGGAGCTGGCGGGGGTCTCCAAGCCGTTGATCTATCTGTATCTGAACTCGAAGGACGAGCTGTTCACCGCGTGCATCCGACGGGAGGCGTCGGCGCTGCTCGCCTCCGTACAGGCCGCGACCGTGCCGGGGCTCTCCGCGGACCGGCAGCTGTGGGCGGGGCTCACGGCGTTCTTCACGCACGCGGCGGAGAACCCGGACGGGTGGAACGTCCTCCACCGTCAGGCGCGGACGCACGGGGAGCCGTTCGCCCGCGAGGCCGCGCTGATGCGGAACGAGATCGTCGAGTACGTCGCGACGCTGATCGCGGCGGCGGCGCACGAGGCCGGGCCCGCGCGCCGGGACCGCGATGTGCCCGATGCGTCCGAGGTGTCTAAGAGGCCCGACGCGCGCGGGGCGCGCGACGCACCCGAGCCCGGACTCCCCGAGCGCGACATGGCCGCGCTGGCGCAGGCGCTGGTGGGGTCGGCGGAGTCGCTGGCCGGGTGGATGAACGACACGGGGTCGGTATCGGCGAAGGAGGCGGCGGCCACGCTGATGAACTTCTCGTGGGTGGGGCTCGGCGATCTCCTGTCGGGCGAGCGCTGGTCCTCCAACTGACGCCGGCGCGGTCCCCGTCGGCGGTGCCGACGCTGTGCCCGGAGCCCGGAGCCCGGAGCCCGGAGCCCGGAGCCCGGAGCCCGGAGCCCGGAGCCCGGAGCCTGTGCCGACCCGCCGCCCGCGTGGCCGGTGCGGTGGCCTCGGACGTTCCCCTGCGAAGCTCAGGCGGACCTCCCCCGGTCACAGCACCGGTCCGCGTGCAGCCGGAACAGCCCGCTTCCTCCGCGGATCCCACGGGACGGCGCGCGACCGTCCGGATGTCGCGGGCGATCGCGCGCCGGAACCCCGGAGAGCCGTATGCGGTGAACACGGGCAATTACGGGGCCTCTGGGGACTCTGCTTCCCGGCGGGCCGTGTCGGTGGATCCGCCGGGCTCGGCGGCCTGTGCCGGGACCCGGACCGTGATCAGGTCCCCGACCCCCGCCACCTCGTTGAGGGCCTGCGCCAGGGACAGCAGCACCTTGCGCACGGATTCGATCTCGGCCCGCAACTCCTCCGCCCGCTCCCAGCGCCGCTCGTGTGCGACGGGGTCGATCTGCTCGCTCCGCCCGCTCTCGTACGCCGTGAGCAGCGGATGCCACCGGCTCAGCAGCGGCCTGATGGAGAGGTTGAGCACATTGACGGCGAGCAGTCCGAAGGTCACCTGTCCCGGCGCGACCCTGGGCGCCACCGCCGGCCCGTACCGGCGCAGGATCTCCCGCGTGGTGCCGAACACCGTGTAGAGCGACGACAGGGCCTCGCGCAGCAGCCCCTGGTTCTTGCCGAGTTCGACCACCGAGATGCGGGTGGCCAGTTCGACGTAGAGCTCCCACGCGGCCATCCGCTCCGACTCGACGGGCTCCCACGTCCCCGCGATCTCACCGACGAAGGGAATGGCCAGCTTCACGCTGATCTGCTGCGGGGCGAGTCCCCCGCCCCGCCTGAGGCGTCGACGCACGTTCTGTACCTTTCCCCGATGGCGAACACCACATGCCACCCTACGAGTTGCTGGGCAGTGCACAAGTGGCGGACAGTCAGCGGACGGCACGGGGAGCGCGATTCATGACGCGGGACGGATTCATCTCGTACAGCCACCAGCGCGATGTCGAACTCGCGCAGGCTCTGCAGCGGGGGCTGCACAAGCTCGCGCGCCCCTGGACACGGAGACAGGTCATCAACGTCTTCCGGGACACCACCAGCCTCTCCGCCAACCACGATCTCTGGTCGTCCATCCTCCAAGAGCTGGAGCGGTCCCGGTACTTCATCTATCTGGCTTCGCCGGAGGCCGCGGCCTCGCGCTGGGTCCAGAAGGAGATCGACTTCTGGCTCAACAACCGCCCCATGGACCGGTTCCTCATCGCCGTCAGCGCCGGCACGGTCGTCTGGGACCACAGGGCGGACGACTTCGACTGGTCGCGGACCGACGCGCTGCCGCCGCTCCTACGGGGCAGGTTCGAGGCCGAGCCGCTGTGGGTCGATCTCGCCGCCGTCCGCAAGGGGGAGAAGTACTCCCTACGTCAGGCGGACTTCCGGGACGCGGTGGCCACCCTGGCCGCGCCCCTGCACGGCCGCAGCAAGGACCAGTTGGACAGCGAGGACATCCGGCAGCACCGCGTGGCGACACGGATGCGCCGCGGTGCGGTCACGGGACTCGCGATTCTCCTCGTCACCTCTCTGGCAGCCGGTGGCTTCGCTTGGCAGCAGCGTGGCGAGGCCCTGGAACGAGCCCGTGTCTCGGCGTCGCAGGCCCTGGCGGCGCGCTCCCTGGAGATCGCGGACACGGATCCGCGGAAAGCGGCGCAGTTCGCCCTGTACGCGGAGGAGGTCCGGCCGACGGGCGAGTCGGCGCAGGCGCTGGCGCGAGCAGTGGAGGCCAACCGCGGCGTCGTGCGCCATCTGCAGGGCGGATTCGAAGCCGTGGCCGACTACCGGGGTGCCGGGAACCAGCCCGCGACACAGGTCGCCATCAGCCGCGACGGCAGCACACTCGCCTACTACTCGGATCTCGGCAGCGCCCCGACCTTCGGCAAGGGCCCCGACGAGGTGCACATCTACGACATCCGGACGGGCAAGGAGCGTGGCGGCCTTCCGACCGGGGGATGGGCTCAGAGCGGCGGAGCGCTCGCGTTGAGTTCCGACGGGCGGCTCCTGATCATCGAGGGAGCGCGCAACACGATCGAGATCTGGAGCGTCCCGGACCGGAAGCTGCTCCGTACCCTGACCGCGAGCGACACCGAGGACCTGGCCCAGGTGGCCCGGCGGCTGCGCGCCTGGGCGCTGTCCGGGGACGGACGGTGGATGGCGGCCACGTACTACGCGGCCGAGGTGAAGGAACTGCAGCTCTCCGTCTGGGACACGAGGACCGGAGTGCTCGTCCACCGGGGCGCGGCCGACAGCGAGGAGATCCATCTCGCCTTCGACAAGGACGACCGTCGGTTGATGGCCTTCGACGGGGTGGGGGGCGTTGCGCGGGCGTATGACCTGAAGACCCGGCGCTGGGGGAGCGGCCGAGAGCTGCCCGGCCTCCCGCTGAAGGGCAGTTCCGTCACGTTCCCCTCCGGCGCCGCCGACCGAGCGCTGCTCGTTTCGGGAGGCAACCCCGAGGACGAACCCGAGGACGAACCGGGAAGGAAAACCGCGGACGGACTCTGGGATCTGGCTCAGGGCAAGCGACTCGCCACCACGACCGGCGGGCTGAATTACGCGGCACTCCCGGCGGACAACCCGCGGATCGTGGTGGCGGCCGAGGAGAAGCGGGTCTCCGTCTTCGACTCCCGCCTGCGCCGCCAGCGCGTGCTGGGCTCCTTCGGCTGGCCCGTCATGAGCGTCGCGACCTCGGGCGACGGACAGTGGGTGGCCGCCGGGTCCAGCGACGGAGCGGTCTCGCTCTTCACCGTCGGAGCGCGCGGCACCGACGACCTGCCGAACGAAGGCCGATTGACGGCGGGAGAACTGACTCCCGACGGGCGGCTCGCGTACGGGGTCGGCCCAGGGCACCAGGACGAGACGGAGCTGTGGGCCGTCGCCGACGGAAATGCCGGGCTGAGGCGACTGGGCCGGATTCCCGAAGGGGTCCCTCTCTCGGACGGAGCGGTCGCCGCCACCCCGGACGGCGGCCGGGTCGCGCTGTTCTCTCGCGGCGAACTCTCCCTCTGGGACCCGCGAACCGGACGACAGGTCGGGGAGAGAAGGACGTACGCCTACCGGACCGCGTCCGTGAACGGTCCTCGTCTCTACTTCCTGGCGGACGGCGTCCACCTCGTCGGCACATGGGATGAGAAAGTCGTGCTGATCGACACCCGGACAGGGGTTCTCAAGCAGGTCCTGGACCAGGAGGACGGCGGGACCCTCCAACTGGCCCTGAGCGGAGACCGCAAGACCCTGGTCGCCGGCGATGTGAGCCTCGGCGACGTCCTCGTCTGGAGGTGGTCGGGGGACGGCCGCTTCGAGAAGGTCCGGAAGGTGGACGGCCGGGCCGAATCCGGGGTCTTCCGGATCTCGGTCGATCACGGTGGCAGGAAGGTGGCGACGGTGAACGCCGACGGCCGCATCGCCGTCCTCGATGTCGGCACGGGCAGGGCCGTCACCAGCCCGGTGGTCACCCGGACGGGACTCCCGGACGTGGTCTTCAGCGGCGACGCACGCACGTTGGTGCATGCCTTCGCCACGACGACGGAGAGCGGTCTGGAGTTCTGGGATACGGAAAGCGGTGACGCGCTCGGGAGCTGGATCCTGGGATCACACAGCCCGGCCGCCGAAGATCCCTCGCCACAGGTCGTCCCCGCGCCGGGCGGTGGCGTGCTCGTACTCGGCAGCGACGGCACCCTTGTCCGCCGACCGCTGGACGTCGCCGACTGGCGTGAGACCCTGTGCGGTCTGGTGGCGGAACCGCTGCCGAAGGGTGAGCGCGACCGCTATCTGAGCGATCTGAGCATCGACGCGCCCTGCAGTGGTGACTGAGTCCCCTGACCGAGCCGCCGTGACCGCACAGAGATCGGCACAGGAACCGGCACAGGAACCGGTCCGGGAGGTTCCGCTCGGGAGAACCGGCACAGGCGTCGTCCCCACGAGCGGTCGACGGGCTCGCGCGGACCCCCACAGGCCGCCCCGGAAGGGGGCCGCGGCGTGCCCTTCGCCACAGTCGGAGGGCGGGGCGGCCGTACGGAGGCGGGCGCGCTTCACCTGCCGTGAGCTGGGCGGACGCGGGCCGTGAAGAGGGACAAGACAGGGATCGACCCCGGCTCTCACATCAGGCGAGTCGGGGCATCGGTGGATAAACTCCTCGTTTGCCCATGGGCACGGCACGACGGACGGAGTGAGATCGATGTGTACGCGCCAGTCTCGGATCGGCCGGGGTGACCCCGGACGTACGGCCCCGTCGGCCGACGACGGGTGTGCCGCATGACTGTCGCCTCGCAGACCCAGGCACTGCTGGACCCGCTGCTCGACGAGACGGCGTCGCCGGCGTACTTCGCCGCGGGCCCCGCCGCCCCCGAGCGGACGCTTCTGGACATCCTCGACGCGACGGCCCGCCGTCACCCGAGCGCTCCAGCCGTGGACGACGGCGTCACCCCGCTCACGTACGCGGGGCTGCTGGACGAGGTCGAGGCGCTGCGGCGACGGCTGGCCGAGAGCGGTGTCGCCGCCGGTGACCGGGTCGGTGTCCGGGTGCCCTCCGGCACGGCCGACCTGTACGTCTCGATCCTCGCGGTGCTCGCGGCGGGCGCGGCCTATGTGCCCGTCGACGCGGAGGACCCCGGGGAGCGCGCGGAACTGGTCTTCACCGAGGCGGCCGTGCACGCGGTGATCGGCGCGGGCCGCACGATCACGAAGACGGGCGCGGCGACCACGAAGGCGGGTGCGAAGGCCGCCCCCGGCCCAGCCCCCGGCACCACCTCCGCCCCGGCGACCAGCTCAGGCCACGCCCCCGCGACCCCCACCCCCGGCCACCGCCGCCCCACCCCCGACGACGACGCGTGGATCATCTTCACCTCCGGCTCCACCGGCAAGCCCAAGGGCGTCGCCGTCACCCACCGCAGCGCGGCGGCCTTCGTGGACGCCGAGGCGCGGCTGTTCCTGCCCGCCGCGCCCCTGGGCCCCGGCGACCGGGTGCTCGCCGGGCTCTCCGTCGCGTTCGACGCCTCCTGCGAGGAGATGTGGCTCGCCTGGCGGCACGGAGCGTGCCTGGTGCCCGCGCCCCGCTCCCTCGTCCGTACGGGCCTCGACCTCGGGCCCTGGCTCGTGGAACAGCGCATCAGCGTCGTCTCGACGGTCCCCACGCTCGCGGCGCTCTGGCCCGCCGACGCGCTCGACCAGGTACGTCTGCTGATCTTCGGCGGTGAGGCGTGCCCGCCCGAGCTGGCCGAGCGCATGGCCGTGTCCGGCCGTGAGGTCTGGAACACCTACGGGCCCACCGAGGCCACGGTCGTCGCCTGCGCGGCCCCCCTGAACGGTGAGGGCCCGGTCCGCATCGGGCTGCCGCTCGACGGCTGGGAGCTGGCCGTCGTGGACGCGCGGGGCGAGATCGTGTCCATGGGCGAGACGGGCGAGCTGGTCATCGGCGGGGTCGGCCTCGCCCGCTATCTCGACCCCGCCAAGGACGCCGAGAAGTACGCCCCTCTTCCGGCCCTCGGCTGGACCCGCGCGTACCGTAGCGGCGACCTCGTCCGCGCGCAGGAGGAGGGCCTGCTCTTCGTGGGCCGAGCCGACGAGCAGATCAAGCTCGGCGGCCGCCGTATCGAACTCGGCGAGATCGACGCGGCCCTCCAGGCGCTGCCGGGGGTGGCGGGCGCGGCGGCGGCGGTCCGCACGACGGGTGCCGGCACGCAGGTGCTGGTCGGATACGTGGTCCCTGCCGGGTCCGAGAGCCCGTCGGCGGCGGACACGGTCACCGGCGCGGATGCCGGCGCCGGTGCTGTCGGTGCCGGTGCCGGGGAGACGTCCGCCGCGGCTCACGAAGCCGCGGCGTCCCCCACGCCCGGTGAGACCGTGTCCCCCTCGTCCCACGCGGTCGGTTCCGGCGCGGCGAAAACCGCTGGTTCAGAGGCGACCGGCACAGCCGGGTCCCTCGCATCGGATGAGGTCGCCCTCCGCGAGGTCGCGGCCGACGCGGCAGGCTCCGCCGGAACCGGAACCGGAACCGGAACCGAGGCCGCGCGCGGCGAGCCCGCCCACCCCGAGGCCGCGCCCAACGCGGCCCCCGCGCCCGCCGCGCCCGACGCGGCCCCCGCACCCGCCCCCGCCCCCGCCTTCGACCACGCCGACTCCCTCGCCCGCCTCCGCGCGGAGCTGCCCGCCGCCCTCGTCCCGCTGCTCGCGGTCGTGGACGAGCTGCCGACCCGTACCTCCGGGAAGGTCGACCGGGACGCCCTGCCCTGGCCGCTGCCGGACATCACGACCGGCCCGGCCGAGGGGAGCGCCCGCCTCACCGAGATCGAGGAGTGGCTCGCCGCTCAGTGGAAGGACCTCCTCGGCGCGCCCGTCACCGGCCCCGACGCGGACTTCTTCGCCAACGGCGGCGGCAGCCTGGCCGCCGCGCAGCTCGTGTCGCGGATCAGGGAGCGGTACGGCACCGGCTCCGTCGGCGACATCTACCAGAACCCCGCGCTCGGCGCGCTCGCCCGCACCCTGGAGAGCACGGTCGCCAAGAGCGCCGAGGTCCGCGAGGTGCGGCCGGTGCCCCGGCGGGCCCAGGCGGCACAGCTCCTGCTGATGGTGCCGCTGCTGACCGTCGCCGGACTGCGCTGGAGCGTCGTCGCCGCGGCCGTCGCGAACGTCCTCGGGCTGGGGCCCGGAGTCTCCTGGTGGTGGATCGCGCTCGGCTGGCTGCTGGTCGTCAGCCCGCCCGGCCGGATCGTCATCGCGGCGGGCGGCGCGCGGCTCCTGCTGCGCGGGGTGCGGCCGGGCACGTACCCGCGCGGCGGCGGCACGCATCTGCGGCTGTGGACCGCCGAGCGGCTCGCCGAGCTGAGCGGGGCCGTGAACCTCGCGGGCTCCTGGCTCACGTACTACGCGCGCGCCCTCGGCGTACGCATCGGCGAGGACGTCGATCTGCACGCCCTGCCGCCCGTCACCGGAATGCTCAGGCTCGGCCGGGGCTGCGCCGTCGAACCCGAGGTCGATCTGTCCGGCCACTGGCTGGACGGCGACCGGCTGCACATCGGAGGCGTACGCATCGGCGCGGACGCCGTCGTCGGGGCCCGCAGCACGCTCTTCCCCGGCGCGCGGATCGGGAAGCGCTCCGAGATCGCGCCCGGATCGGGCGTCACCGGGTCCGTACCGGCCGGCGAGCGCTGGTCGGGCGTGCCCGCGACCCGTGCCGGCAAGATCCGCAAGCACCAGCAGTACGGGGAACGCCCGCCGCGCAAGCGCCGCTGGACCGCGGCCTACTCGTTGGCCTCGCTCCTCCTCGGCCTGCTGCCCGCCGTCGCCGTGCTCCCCGCACTGCTGGTGCTGCGCCTCGGCCCCACCCCGCTCGCCGCCGTCCCGCCGGCGACGGTCACCGCCCTGGTCGCGTACGCGCTGCTGATCCTCGTCGGCGTACGGGCGCTGAGCATCGGGCTGCGCGAGGGCAGCCATCCCGTGCACGGCCGGATCGCCTGGCAGGCGTGGGCGACCGAGCGGCTGATGGACATGGCGAGGGTGCATCTCTTCCCGCTGTACGCGAGCCTGCTCACCCCCGTGTGGCTGCGGGCGCTCGGTATGAAGGTGGGCCGCGGGGTCGAGGCGTCGACCGTGCTCGCGCTGCCCGCGATGACGACGGTCGGCGACGGAGCGTTCCTCGCCGACGACACGATGGTGGCCTCGTACGAGCTGGGCGGCGGGCGGTTGCGGATCGCCGAGGCCCGCGTCGGCAAGCGCGCCTTCCTCGGGAACTCCGGGATGACGGCCGCGGGCCGCCGGGTGCCCAAGCGCGGACTGGTCGGAGTGCTGTCGTCGGCCCCGAAGCGGGCCAAGGCGGGCAGCTCCTGGCTGGGGATGCCGCCGATGCGGCTGCCGCGCGCGGCGGAGACCGGCGACCAGAGCCGTACCTTCGACCCGCCGGCGCGGCTGAAATGGGCGCGCGCGGCCGTCGAGCTGTGCCGAATCGTTCCCGTGATGTGCAGCGCGGCGCTGGCCGTCCTCGGGATCATGCTCTTCGCGAGCACGGCGGAACGTTTCGGCTATCCGCTCGCCGTCCTGCTGGGCGGTGCCGTACTGCTCGCGGGAGGCGTGGTGGCCGCGGTGACGGCCATCGTGGCCAAGTGGGCGCTGGTGGGCCGGTTCCGGCCGGTCGAGCACCCCCTGTGGTCCGCGTTCGTCTGGCGCGATGAGCTGGCCGACGCCTTCGTGGAGGTGCTGGCCGTACCCTGGCTGATCGGCGCGACCCCCGGCACCCCGCTGATGAACCTGTGGCTGCGCGCCCTCGGGGCCCGTGTCGGGCGGGGCGCGTGGTGCGAGACGTACTGGCTGCCGGAGGCCGATCTGGTCTCCGTCGGCCGGGGCGCTACCGTGAACCGGGGCTGCGTGGTGCAGACGCACCTCTTCCACGACCGGATCATGCGCATGGACAATGTGGTCCTCGGGGCGGGCGCGACGCTCGGCCCGCACGGCATCGTGCTGCCCGGCGCGGTGATCGGCGACCGGGCCGTGGCCGGTCCGGCGTCGCTGGTGATGCGCGGGGAGCGGGTGCCCGCCGACACCCGCTGGCTGGGCAACCCGATCGCCGCGTGGAAGCGGTAGGCATGCGCCGCGAAGCCGCGGGCGTGCACCGCGAAGCCGCGGGCGTGCACCGCGAAGCCGCGGGCGTGCACCGCGAAGCCGCGGGCGTGCACCGTGAAGCGGTAGGCGCGCGCCGCCCGTCGTCCGTGTCCGCGGTCCACCCCTCCCCGCCGGGGGCGGGGACCGCCGCCGTACGCGGCACGGCCACGGGACCGGGTCGAAGCGGCCCGACCGCCGACGCACCACCCATGGAAGACCGCCCGGGGACGGAGAACCAGGCGGCGAAGAACCCGGAGGACCCACCACAGGTGACGGATTCGTATCTCCCGCAGCACGGCGACGACGGCTACAGCACCATCGAGTACGACCTGGCGCTGGAGTACAACCCGCACACCGGCCGGCTCGCCGGCCGGGCGAGGATCACCGCCGTCGCCCGGCGGAGCCTGTCCGAGATACTCCTCGATCTCGGGCCGTTCCGCCTCCACAAGGTCCTGGTGGACGGCCGCCGCCCCGGGCGCTACGTCCACCGCGCCGACAAGCTCCGGATCAGACCGGTCAAGCCGGTCCCGGCCGGGGCGGTCTTCAGCATGGAGGTCCGCTACACCGGCGTCCCGCGGCCCGTCCGCACCCGCGAATGGGGTGAGCTGGGCTGGGAGCAGCTGGAGGAGGGCGCGCTGGTCGCCTCGCAGCCGCACGGCGCGCGCTCCTGGTTCCCGTGCAACGACCGCCCCGACGACAAGGCCGTCTACCGGATCGCGGTGACCGCGCCCTCCCCGTACACGGTCGTCGCCAACGGCCTGCTCACCTCCCGTACGATCAGCGCCTCCACGACGACCTGGGTGTACGAGCAGACCGCGCCGATGGCGACCTATCTGGCGACCGTGCAGATCGGCCCGTACGAACTGGTCGACGTGCCGCACGCGGGGGCGGTGCCGCAGCCCGCCGCCGTGCCGCGGGCGCTGCTCGGCGGGCGGTTCCAGCACGACTTCGCCCGCCAGCCGCAGATGATGACCGTGTTCGAGGACTTCTTCGGCCCGTACCCCTTCGACGACTACGCGGTCGTGGTGGTGGACGAGGAGCTGGACGTGCCCGTGGAGGCGCAGGGCCTGTCGATCTTCGGCTCCAACCATGTGGACGGGCGGCGCGGCAGCGAGCGGCTGATAGCGCACGAACTGGCCCACCAGTGGTTCGGCAACAGCCTCACCGTCGCCGACTGGCGGCACATCTGGCTCAACGAGGGCTTCGCGAAGTACGCCGAGTGGCTGTGGTCCCAGATGTCCGGCGGGCCGTCCACGGCGGTCATGGCGGCCAGATCCCGCGCCCGTCTGGCCCTGATGCGGCAGGACGTCCGGATCGCCGACCCCGGCCTGCGGCGGCTCTTCGACGACCAGGTCTACGAGCGCGGGGCCCTCACCCTCCACGCGCTGCGGACGGAGATCGGGCATGTGGCGTTCGTAGCGCTGCTACGGGAGTGGACCGCTACCCACCGGCACGGGGTGGTGACCACCGAGGATTTCATCGCCCTCGCCGGACGCCACTCTCCGCGGTCACTGGACGGGCTCTTCACGCGGTGGCTTTACGAGACGAAGCTGCCCGAACTGCCGCGACCGCGTTTCTGAGAGGGCCGGGCTCCCCGAATCGGGGCCATCGGGGTCTTCGCGCACACCTCGTTACCAAAAGGAACGATTCCAGGGGAATTCCCGGATTTCACCCGGAGGCAGGGCGGCTGTGCCGTCACGCCGCCATGCCGCGAATGCCCCCTGATGTGGTGCCGTGCCGAATTCGCCCGGATGGCGACGGCCGTACGGGTGGGCCCCGGACGCGGGGGCCGAAAGGCTCGCGGGCGGAAAAGGCAGGAGCCCCGTTCCTCGCGGACGGGGCTCCTTGGGTACTGCTAAGTCGGGACGCGATTCGTCAGTCCAGGCGATTAGGCCGGGGTGACGTTCTCCGCCTGCGGGCCCTTCGGGCCCTGGGTGACGTCGAAGTTCACGACCTGGTTCTCCTCAAGCGAGCGGAAACCAGACGCGTTGATCGCGGAGTAGTGGACGAAGACATCCGGGCCGCCGCCGTCCTGGGCGATGAAGCCGAAGCCCTTTTCAGCGTTGAACCACTTGACGGTTCCGGTAGCCATAAGCCCTCCTTGGGCCAAAGGGTTGCCCTGCTCCAGAACCTGCCAAACAAGTCTGAAAACTACAAAAGCCTGCGGGTTACATGCTCCGCAGGCTCTGTACTGCAAGGGAAACCAAACTGCAACTTGCGTCGAGCCTAGCACGCACGGTGTTTGCAGCGGTAGGGGTAAAGATCACTTCACCCGGACGCCTGATCGGATCCCCCGTTCGCCGACGAAGCGCAGGTCATACGGGGCGCATCCAGTGGTCCCCGCCGCCGGACACCGCGACCTGCGTACGCCCCCGGCGCGTCCGGAGGCCGTCCGCGGGTCTAGCCTCACGATGTGGACAGTCCCGGAGAAAGCCCAGCAACCGATCCCCGTCGAACCCGCCCCCGCGTCGGCCATATCCAGTTCCTCAACTGTCTGCCCCTGTACTGGGGGCTGGCCCGTACCGGAAACCTCCTCGACTTCGAGCTGTCGAAGGACAGCCCGGAGAAGCTCAGCGAACAGCTGGTGCGCGGCGATCTCGACATCGCGCCCATCACCCTCGTGGAGTTCCTGCGCAACGCCGATCAGCTCGTCGCCTTCCCCGACATCGCGGTCGGCTGCGATGGCCCGGTGATGTCCTGCGTGATCGTGTCCCAGGTCCCTCTGGAGCAGCTGCACGGCGCCCGCGTCGCCCTCGGCTCCACCTCGCGCACCTCCGTACGCCTGGCCCAGCTGCTGCTCGCCGAGCGGTACGAGGTCACGCCCGACTACTTCACCTGCCCGCCGGACCTCGGCCTGATGATGCAGGAGGCGGACGCGGCCGTGCTGATCGGGGACGCCGCGCTGCGCGCCTCGCTGCACGAAGCGCCCCGGCTCGGCCTGCGGGTCCACGATCTTGGGCTGATGTGGAAGGAGTGGACCGGGCTCCCGTTCGTCTTCGCGGTGTGGGCGGCCCGCAAGGACTATCTGGCCCGTGAGCCGGAGGTCGTGCACGAGGTGCACCAGGCGTTCCTCTCCTCGCGGGACCTGTCGCTGGAGGAGGTCGTCAAGGTCGCCGAGCAGGCGGCGCGCTGGGAGGCGTTCGACGCGGAGCTGCTGGAGCGGTACTTCCGGACTCTTGACTTCCGCTTCGGGCCGGATCAGCTCGCGGGCGTACGGGAGTTCGCGCGCCGCGTCGGCCCGTCGACCGGATTCCCGGCGGATGTGCCGGTGGAACTGCTGCGGGCGGGGGCGCGGTAGCGCGGGTGCGCGTATGTGGGGGGTGTGGGGGCCGGACCCGCGCGATTCGCGGTGCGCGCGGCCCGACGGCGGCCGGGCTCCGACGACCGTCGGCGGAGCCCGGCGCGGAGCCGGGTGACGCGGTGCGAGAGGACCGGTCCGGGGCGCGCCGAAGCGCCTGGCGTACGCTGGACCGGCCCGCTGCCCCGCTCCCGGCGCCCCGAGAACGCTCGGGGAACGCAGGGAGAACGCCCAGGAAAACCCACCGAAAGGCGACACCCGGTGACCGAGAAGGCCGACCTTCAGTCCGTGCTGGACCGTGCCGCCGAGGGCGGTCGGATCACCCCCGAGGAAGCGCTCGACCTCTACCGGTCCGCCCCCCTCCACGCGCTGGGCCGCGCCGCCGACGCCGTACGCCGCCGCCGCTACGCCGGTACGGAGCACATCGCGACGTACATCATCGAACGCAACATCAACTACACCAATGTGTGCGTCACGGCCTGCAAGTTCTGCGCCTTCTACGCCCCGCCCAAGGACACCGCCAAGGGCTGGACCCGCGACCTCGACGACATCCTGCGCCGCTGCGCCGAGACCGTCGAACTGGGCGGCACCCAGATCATGTTCCAGGGCGGCCACCACCCCGACTACGGCGTCGAGTACTACGAGAAGCACTTCGCGGCGATCAAGTCCGCCTACCCGGAGCTGGTGATCCACTCCCTCGGCGCGTCCGAGGTCGAGCACATGGCCAAGATCTCCGGCGTCTCCGCCGAGGAGGCCATCCGCCGCATCCACGCGGCCGGTCTCGACTCCTTCGCCGGCGCGGGGGCCGAACTGCTCCCCGAGCGCCCGCGCAAGGCCATCGCCCCGCTCAAGGAGTCCGGTGAGCGCTGGCTGGAGATCATGGAGATCGCGCACGGCCTGGGCGTCGAGTCCACCTCCACGATGCTGATGGGCACCGGCGAGACCAACGCCGAGCGGATCGAGCATCTGCGCATGATCCGCGACGTACAGGACCGGACGGGCGGCTTCCGGGCCTTCATCCCGTACACCTACCAGCCCGAGAACAACCACCTCAAGGGCCGCACCCAGGCGACGATCTTCGAGTATCTCCGGATGATCGCGATCGCCCGGATCTTCCTCGACAACGTCGCCCACATCCAGGGCTCCTGGCTGACCACGGGCAAGGAGGTCGGCCAGCTCTCGCTGCACTACGGCGCGGACGACCTCGGCTCGATTATGCTGGAGGAGAACGTCGTCTCCTCGGCGGGCGCGAAGCACCGCTCCAACCGGCAGGAGATCATCGACCTGATCCGCAAGTCGGGCCGGGTGCCCGCCCAGCGGACGACCACGTACGAGCACATCGTCGTCCACGAGGACCCGGCGGACGACCCGGTCGACGAGCGCGTGGCCTCCCACATCTCGTCCACGGCCATCGAGGGCGGCACGGCCCACCCGGAGCTGAAGCTCCTCAACGCCAACTGAGCCCCGGCTTGCTGACGATCCACACGGCGGACCTGCTCCTGCCGGGCGGCGCTCAGGCGCCCGTGCCCGGCGGGGCGGTCGCCGTCCGGGGACGCGTGATCGCGGCCGTCGGCCCGTACGAGCGGCTGGCCGTCACCTATCTGCGGGCCCGGATCCGGCGCTGGCCCGGCGTGATCACACCGGGGCTGGTCAATCCGTACGGCCCCGAACTGCTGGAGCGGGCGTACCACCCGGACCCGCGCGAGGCCGGCGAACTGGGCACCGAGCCGCTGACCGGGGACGCGCTCGCGGGCCTGGAGCTGGAGCCGGACGAGACGCGGTGGGGCGGCAGCGCCCGGCGCGGCGTCCAGCGGATGCTCGCCCACGGCACGGTCGCGGTCGCCGGAACCCTGCGGCGGCCGTCAGCCGTGGACGCGGCCGCCCGCGTCGGCCTGACCGTGGTGGAACGCGCCGGGGACCCGGAGGGCCCGCCCTCACTGGATCCCCTCGCCGGTCGGACGCCGGGCGAGGCGTTCCTGAAGCCGCTCGCGGCGGACGGGATGGACGCGAGCTTCGCCGTCTTCGAGGTGCCGGACCGTCCGACGCTCGCCGCGCGGGGGGCCGCGACCTGTGTGGCGACGGTCCTGGCCGGACGGCTGGTCTACCGGAGGCGCTGACGCGCTCACCGGGCCCTGGCCTGCTGTGTCTGCCCGGCTGCCCGTGCCCGTGCCCGTGCCGTGCCGTCGCGTGCCGTTGTGTGCCGTCGCGTGCTGCTGTGCTGCCCGTTCGCTCCCCGCCCGGAGTTCCGCCGTCCCGTGTCCCGCTGCGCCCTGCCCGGACCCGTACGGGAACGGAACGGCAGAATGGGAGGCGTGAACCGAGCCTCCCTGGACAAGCAGCCGCACGAAGTCGCCTCCATGTTCGACAAGGTGGCGAAGAACTACGACCTGACGAACGACGTCATCTCGCTCGGCCAGGACCGCAGATGGCGCAAGCAGGTCGCCAAGGCGGTCGACGCGCGCCCGGCCGAGAAGATCCTCGACCTGGCGGCCGGCACCGGCACCTCCTCCCTGCCGTTCACCCGGGCCGGCGCGTACGTCGTCCCCTGCGACTTCTCCCTCGGCATGCTCCACGAGGGCAAGCAGCGTCATCCCTGGCTGCCGCTGACGGCCGGTGACGCGGCGAGGCTGCCGTTCCGCGACGGGGTCTTCGACGCGGTCACCATCTCTTTCGGCCTGCGCAACGTCCAGGACACCGACCAGGCGCTGCGCGAACTGCACCGGGTGACCAAGCCCGGCGGCCGGGTCGTGATCTGTGAGTTCTCCCACCCCACGTGGACGCCGTTCCGCACGGTGTACGAGGAGTATCTGATGCGGGCCCTGCCGCCGCTGGCCCGTCAGGTCTGCTCCAACCCGGACGCGTACGTCTACCTCGCCGAGTCCATCCAGTCCTGGCCGGACCAGCCCGCGCTGGCGACGAAGCTCCAGAAGGCCGGCTGGTCGAAGGTGGCGTGGCGGAACCTGAGCGGGGGAGTGGTGGCACTGCACCGGGGCACCAAGACGGCCTGACCGGCGGGCCCGTACGGAAGGCCGGGCGCGCCTGGTCCGGCGGGGCCGAGCCCGGCGGTCCCCCGAGCGCCGGGGCCACGACCGGCACCGGACGTCCCGGACCTCACCCTGCCGGGAGGTCCGGGAGGTCCGACAGGCTCATGAGCCCCTGGTAGCGACCGCCCGCGTAGAGCAGCGAATGCTCCGGCCGTCCGCCCTCCCCCGGCAGCCGGACCCGGCTGACCGCGGCGACGACCAGGGTGTGATCGGCGATCTCGACGCATTCCGTCGTACGGCAGGTCAGCACCGCGAGGCAGTCCTCCAGTTCAGGCCCCCCGCCACCGGACGAGCGGCGGGTTCTCAGACCGGCGAACTCCCGCTCACCCACCTCACGCCGCCCGGTGAACCGTTCGGCGACCGGGCGCTGCCCGGCGGCGAGGACGTTGACGGTGAAGCGGCCGGTCCGTTCGACGGCGTCCAGGGTGCGGCTCCCGCGCTTGAGCGAGATCAGCAGGGTCGGTGGGTCGAGCGAGACCGACAGCAGGGAGTTCACGGTCATCCCGTGCGGCCCCCCGGGGCCCTCCGTGGTGACGACGGCGACCCCGGTCGCCCAGCGCCGCATGGCGTCACGGAACTCGCCGGCCCCGGCCGCCCCCACTGCTTCAACGCTGTCCCTGCAGTCCGGACAGTCCCGGCTGTCGGTGGACCGGAGCGGGGTCACCACGAAGGCTCCAGCGGCGCGGGCCCGTTCAGGGTGGGGAAGTGCGGTACGACCTCTTCGCCGAGCTGCGCCACCACCTCGGCGGCGGACCGCCGGCCGTACTGGACGCCGAGAGCGCCGTGGTTCACCCCGGCTTCCCTCCAGCGCCCGAGGAGTTCGATCAGCCCCTCCGTGCCCGTGCGCAGCACAAATCCGCCGCGCAGCGCGGTCGGCGGGTGCTTGGGGTCCTCGACGAGGTCGATCCACTCGTTGGTCGCCACCGGCCGGAACTCCCCGCCGGGCACCAGTTCCCGCCATGCGGCGATCTTCCGTCCCAGGGCCCGTGGCCCGTCCGCGCCGACGGTCGCCATCGGGTAGATCAGCCGGCCGTCGGCGTGCTCGGCGATCCACTCGGGCGACTGCCGGGAGGAGCCGGTGACCAGGAGGGGAATGCTCCCGTGCACGGGTTTCGGCAGCAGGTCGGCACCGTGGGCGCGTTCTTCGGGTGCCTTCTCCCCGAGCAGTTCACGGAAGGCGCCGACCGCCTCCCGGTAGCGGAGCCCACGGGTCTCGAAGTCGATGCCGTACGCGGGGAACTCGACCGGCCGGTCACCGGAGGCGATCCCCAGCACCAGCCGTCCGCCGCTGAGGTGGTCCAGCGAGGCCGCCTGTTTGGCGAGGTCGAGGGGGTGGCGCAGGGTGAAGATCACGCTGCCGGTCGCCAGCGCGATCCGGGAGGTGTGGGCCGCCAGCCAGGTGAGCGCCGACCAGGGGTCGTACACCTGCCCGACGTCGCCGAAGGAGGGGTCGGCCAGCGGAACGTCACGTACCCACACGGCCGCGAACCCCGAACGGTCCGCCTGACGGACGACCTCGGTGTGACCGCGCAGCGCGGTCATCTCGCCTCCGTAGGGCCGCAGCGGCATGAAGAGGCCGACGGTCAGCTGGCCGGGCGCGAACATGCGCCCGTATCCGGGGTGGCCCGCCCATGCGGAGGCTGGTGCTGCTGTGGTCATCGGTATCCGCTCGGCTTTCTTCTGTGCCGTTCTGGCACCCACCTTACTGGCTGGAACGTTCGATCCAGACTATAACCATGATTGGATCGAACGTTCCAGCCAGTAAGGTGGGTGCCATGGAAGCCCAGGAACTCCAGGAAGCCGACCCGAGGCCCGCCGCCGGGCGCTCGGAGGCCGACACCCGCCGCCGGATCATCGAGGCCACGGCCGCTCTGCTCCAGCGCCAGGGGTACGAGACCACCTCGGTCAAGAGCATCGCCGGGGCCGCGAAGGCGTCACCCAGCTCCGTCTACCACTTCTTCCCCGGCGGCAAGCAGGAGCTGGCGATCGAGGCGATGCGTCACGGCGCGGGGGAGTTCGGCGAGCTGCTCGCGGAGGGGCTCGCCTCGTCCTCCGACCCCGCCGAGGCCACCGCGGCCTGCGCTCTGCTGCTGGCGGACACCCTCAGGCGGTCCGAGTGGACCGACGGCTGCCCGGTCGCCGTCACCGCGCTGGAGACGGTCGGCCGGGTCCCGGGCCTCCAGGAGGCCGCCACCGAGGCGCTCGTCCGATGGCAGGACCTGGTCGCGGCCGGACTCACGGCCGGCGGCGTCGCCCCGGCCACGGCTCGCCCCCTCGCCGGGACGGTCATCAGCCTGCTGGAGGGTGCGGAACTGCTGAGCCGGGTGACCGGCGACGACACCCCGCTGCGGGACGCGGCCGTACACATCGCCCTGCTCGTCAGAAGCTCGCGCTGAGCCCTGCCACCGCACGGCACCCGCCGGCCGGGCGCCGAACTCTCCGCCACCGCCCGCACCGGCTCGCCCGCTTCCGCCGCCGACGAGCCGGGTCCGCTCCGTCCGGTGAACGCCCGGCTGCTGCCCACCGCTTACGGGAGCCCTTCGCAGCCTGGCCGGTACCCACCCATAGACTGCCCCTGACCCGTGCCGTGCATCGGTGAACCGATGCACGGCACTCGCAGTCGAGTCTTCGGGAGAACCCGCCGTGACCGAGCCCTTCACCGAACACACCGCTGATGTGATCGTCGTCGGGGCCGGCCCGGCCGGATCCACGACCGCGTACTACCTCGCCAAGGCCGGACTCGACGTCCTGCTGCTGGAGAAGACCGCCTTCCCGCGTGAGAAGGTCTGCGGCGACGGCCTCACCCCCCGCGCCACCAAGCAGCTCGTCTCCATGGGCATCGACATCTCCGAAGAGGCCGGCTGGCTGCGGAACAAGGGCCTGCGGATCATCGGCGGCGGGGTGCGGCTCCAGCTCGACTGGCCGGAACTCGCCTCGTATCCGGACTACGGACTCGTCCGCAAGCGCGACGACTTCGACGAACAGCTCGCCCGGCAGGCGCAGAAGGCGGGCGCGCGGCTGTACGAGCGGTGCAACGTCGGCGCGCCGATCATCGACGACCGCACCCGCCGGATCACCGGAGTGCACGCCAAGCTCGGCGAGGAGAAGACCCCGGTCACCTTCCACGCGCCGCTCGTCGTCGCCGCCGACGGCAACTCGTCCCGTATCTCCCTCGCGATGGGCCTGCACCGCCGCGAGGACCGCCCGATGGGCGTGGCCGTACGGACCTACTTCACCTCGCCCCGCCACGACGACGACTATCTGGAATCCTGGCTCGAGCTGTGGGACCGCCGCGGCCCCGGCGAGGACCGGCTGCTGCCCGGCTACGGCTGGGTCTTCGGCATGGGCGACGGCACCTCCAACGTCGGCCTCGGCGTGCTGAACACCTCCTCCGCCTTCAAGGAGCTGGACTGGCGCGAGGTCCTCAAGGCGTGGTGCGCCTCCATGCCCGAGGATTGGGGCTACACCGACGAGAACATGACCGGCCCGATCCGCGGCGCGGCGCTCCCCATGGCCTTCAACCGCCAGCCGCACTACACGCGCGGCCTGCTGCTGGTCGGCGACGCGGGCGGCCTGGTGAACCCGTTCAACGGCGAGGGCATCGCGTACGCCATGGAGTCGGCCCAGATCGCCGCCGAAGTGATCGTGCAGGCACAGGCCCGCGCGACCCCGGCACAGCGCGAACTCGCCCTCCACCGCTACCCGAAGGTCCTCAAGGACACCTACGGCGGCTACTACACGCTGGGCCGCGCGTTCGTGAAGCTGATCGGCAACCCGAAGGTCATGAAGGTGGCGGCCCAGCGCGGCCTCACTCACCCCATGCTGATGCGCTTCACGCTGAAGATGCTCGCCAACCTGACCGACCCGACGGGCGGCGACGCGATGGACCGGATCATCAACGGGCTGTCGAAGGTGGCCCCCAAGGCGTGACCGCCTGACCGCCTGACCGCCCGCAGGATGCCGGGCCGGGGTGACGTGCGCGTCGGGGCGTGCCGGTGATCGCGTTCGTACTGCGGCGGCCTGGGGCGAACGGTGGGGCCGCGGGCCCGTGTACGGAAACGGCCCGCGTAGCGGAAACGGCGCACGTACGGAAACGGCCCCGTGCGCCGCTGAGCGCTGCCCGTCGCCTCGCCCGCCCGTATTCATGGGCGCAGGCGTCGAGCCGGCGGCTCCCCCCTGGGCTCACCAAAGTGAAGTGACGACACGTCGCCGGCCACCGCGCGCGCCCGGCACGCGGTGGCCGCGCCGCCTCCACCCGTACCCGATGCGCGGCTTCGTCCTCTGTGCCCGCGACACGCGGCCTGCCGATCTCCCATGCCGGGAAACGCCCGAGCCGCCATCGCCTTCCCGCCCTCCGTGAACTCCCTGCCGACCAGCGTCGAGTGCAGGTCAGCGAGCTGGGCGCCGGCTCTCCCGCTCGGTCCTCCGTCTGATGACACCGTGCACCGAAGTTACTTATATGCCCGGAATTGTCGCTTATAGATGCTTTACTCACCTTTCAGGATCAGGTGTTCTTTAGCTGGTCATGGTGCGCGTGTGTGGGGCTTGTGCGGGCGCGTGCCGGGCCACGGCTGGAGGGGAGAACGCGGGTGGGCTGGTGGGGGCGGCGGTCGCGAACCGCTGTGAGTGAGCCGTGCGCGGGTCTTCCGCCGCACTCGGCCGCGTTCCGTTCCGCAGGTGTCGACTCGGTCCACGGGGCTGAGGAGCCCGGACCGGTGCGGCCGACGCCCGTTCGTGCCGCGCCGCCGTGATCCGGGCGGATGTCGAACAGTACTGCGTTCTCGCAGGTCGTTCTGTCTATGAAGTCCCGGTCCGCCGGAGACCTCTGCACGGCCTGGGGAGGCAACGGCCGGACGCCATGTCAGAAGAGGGCCCCACGGGACCCGGTACCCGATCGCGGTGTACCGCAGCAGAATCCGGAAGGTACTGAATGACCAGGATGGTTCGCCGCACCCGGCGGCAGAGAGGGCGGCCGGGCCGCTCGCTCATCAGCTTGCTGTTCACGGCCTTGCTGGTCGTGACCGGCGCCTTCGTGACCCCGATCGTCACCGCGCCGCAGTCGTACGCGGCGCCCGGTGACGCGTTCGACGCCGCCGACCCGTATGTCTTCGTCGCACAGGGCACTCCGACCCGTCTCT
The DNA here is from genome assembly GCF_053600955.1 of Streptomyces sp. NPDC004838. Taxonomy (NCBI): domain Bacteria; kingdom Bacillati; phylum Actinomycetota; class Actinomycetes; order Kitasatosporales; family Streptomycetaceae; genus Streptomyces; species Streptomyces sp. NPDC004838. The sequence continues at coordinate 102,014 of NZ_JBSGAW010000030.1, forward strand.
ACAAGGCGATCACGGGTGCCTCCGGTGCCGTCACCTTCCAGCCGGAGGGGGCAGCGTCCCCCATCACCTACAACGGCATCAGTTACAACACGGCGGACAACTACCTGTACGGGGTCGTCGCCGTCGGGAATGCCTCCTTCCCGACGGGGTCGTTGATCCGGATCGGACAGGGCGGGGTCATCTCTCGTGTGGGCACTCTGACCGTGCCGAATGGGGGGAACCTGGCCGCCTTCGGACCTGACGGATACCTCTACGTCGGCAACACGCCTTACACCGCGGCCTATCGGGTCAACGTCGCCACAGGCCAGTCCACGCCGATCACCCTGTCCGTCCCCCCCAACACGGGCGACATCGCCTATGCGGACGGGTACTTCTGGGGCGCCACCGACAACGGACAGATCGTACGTGTCGACTTCCTCAACCCCGCCCCGGTCAAACCGGTCACCTTCTTTCCCGTTCCGTTCCTGACGCTCACTCATGGATACGGTGGGGCATGGACGTTCGGCAACGGCAACATCGGCCTCTCCAACAACGTCACGGGTCTGGTGACCCAGGTGAAGATCACCAATCCCGGGTCCGCGAACCCGACGTTCACGGTGGTCTCGACGTCGCCCGGCCCGTCGAGCAGCAACAACGACGGCGCGTCCTCACCCGGTCTGCCGACCGATCTGTCGATCGTGAAGAACGCGCCCGGGTCGATCAAGCCGGGTTCGCCGGTGACGTACACGCTGACGGTGAAGAACAACGGTCCGGGTAACTCCAGTGGTTACACGGTGAAGGACACCGTTCCGGCACCGCTGACCGATGTGGCCAGCTCGACACCGGGTTGTACGGTGTCGGGCAACACGGTGACCTGTGTCGGCGGTCGTACGCTGGCGGGTGCCGAGAACACGATCACCATCACGGCGAACAGCCCGGCCACGATGACGGGGTGTGTCACCAACGCCGCCTCGGTCCTCGCCAACGAGCAGGATCCCGTTTCGGAGAACAACCAGTCCGAGGCGGAGATCTGCGCCGAGGAGCCGGGCCTGACCCTGGAGAAGACGGCCGATCCGACCACGGTGAGCGCTGTCGGTGAGCAGGTGACGTACTCGTATGTGCTGACCAACACGGGCAATGTCGCGCTGGCGGATCCGGGTGTCACCGAGACCGACTTCTCGGGCAGCCCGTCCCCGACCGTCGAGTGCCCGGCCGGTCCGCTGGCCCCGGGAAAGTCGCTGACCTGCACCGCCTCCTACACGGTGACGCAGGCCGACCTGGACGCGGGTTCCATCGAGAACACCGCGACCGCGCACGGTACCCCGCCCGGTGAGACCGATCCGATGGTCTCGGAGCCGGACACGGCGACGGTCGGCGTCACCTCCGACTCCGACCTGAAGGTCGTCAAGTCCGCGAGCACCAGCTCGCCGGACGAGCTGGTCCTCGGTGAGGAGATCACGTACAGCTTCGTGGTCACCAACACCGGCAACGTCACGTTGAAGGATGTGAAGGTCGACGAGGTCGACTTCACCGGTAGCGGCACCCTCAGCCCGGTGACCTGCCCGGCCGGTGCCGCTTCTCTGGCTCCGGGTGCTTCGGTGACCTGTACGGCCACGTACACGGTGACGCAGGCCGATGTGGACGCGGGTGAGATCACAAACTCGGCGACGTCCACGGGTACTCCTCCGTCCGGTCCGCCGCCGGTGTCGCCGCCGTCCGAGGTGACGGTCCCGTCCACGCCGGACCCGGCGGTATCCCTGACCAAGACCGCCTCCAAGGGCAAGCTGGTCGCCGGTGAGGAGATCACGTACAACTTCGTGGTCACCAACACCGGCAATGTCACGCTGACCGATGTGAAGGTCGACGAGGGTGAGTTCACCGGCAGCGGTGAGCTGAGCCCGGTGACGTGTCCGGCCGGTGCTGCCTCCATGCTCCCGGGTGCTTCGGTCACCTGCACTGCCACGTACACGGTGACGCAGGCCGATGTCGACGCGGGCTCGGTGAAGAACACCGCCACCAGCACGGGTACTCCTCCGTCCGGTCCGCCGCCGGTCTCGCCTCCGGCGGAGACCACGGTGAACACGGACGACAAGCCCGGTCTGAAGGTGGAGAAGTCCTCGTCCACCGACAAGCTGGTCGCGGGTGAGGAGATCACGTACGAGTTCGTGGTCACCAACACCGGTAACGTCACGCTGAAGGATGTGAAGGTCGACGAGGGTGAGTTCACCGGCAGCGGCGACCTCGGCCCGGCGGTCTGCCCGGCCGGTGCCGCCTCCCTCGCTCCGGGTGCTTCGATCACCTGCACGGCCACGTACACGGTCACCCAGGCCGATGTCGACAAGGGTTCGGTCAAGAACACCGCCACCGCCACCGGTACCCCGCCTCGGGGTGAGCCGCCGGTTTCGCCTCCGTCCGAGACGACGGTGACCGGCGACGACGAGCCCGGCATCTCCGTCGTCAAGTCCGCCACCAGCAGCGAGAAGGACAAGCTGGTCGTCGGTGAGGAGATCGACTACAGCTTCCTGGTCACCAACACGGGCAATGTGACGTTGAAGGATGTGAAGGTCGACGAGGGTGAGTTCACCGGCAGCGGTGAGATGGGCCCGGTGGCCTGTCCGGCTGGTGCTGCTTCGATGGCACCGGGCGCTTCGGTCACCTGCACCGCCACCTACACGGTGACGCAGGCCGATGTCGACGCGGGTTCGATCAAGAACACCGCCACCAGCACCGGTACCCCGCCGCGGGGCGAGCCCCCGGTCTCCCCGCCGAGCGAGGCGGAGGTCCCGGGGACATCGGAGCCCGCGCTGAAGGTCGTCAAGTCCGCGACCACCAGCGAGTCGGACGAACTGGTCCTCGGTGAGGAGATCACGTACAACTTCGTGGTCACCAACACCGGTAACGTCACGCTGAAGGACGTGAAGGTCGACGAGGTCGACTTCACCGGCAGCGGTGAGCTGAGCCCGGTGACCTGCCCGGCTGGTGCCGCTTCGATGGCTCCGGGTGCTTCGGTGACCTGCACGGCCACGTACACGGTGACGCAGGCCGATGTGGACGCGGGTGAGATCACCAACTCGGCGACCTCTACGGGTACTCCTCCGTCCGGTCCGCCGCCGGTGTCGCCGCCGTCCGAGGTGACGGTCCCGTCCACGCCGGACCCGGCGCTGACCATTGCCAAGACCGCCTCCACCGGAAAGCTGGTCGCCGGTGAGGAGATCACGTACAACTTCGTGGTCACCAACACCGGCAATGTCACGCTGAAGGATGTGAAGGTCGATGAGGGTGAGTTCACCGGCAGCGGTGAGCTGAGCCCGGTGACCTGCCCGGCTGGTGCCGCCTCCATGCTCCCGGGTGCTTCGGTCACCTGCACCGCCACGTACACGGTGACGCAGGCCGATGTCGACGCGGGTTCGATCAAGAACACCGCGACCAGCACGGGTACTCCTCCGTCCGGTCCGCCGCCGGTCTCGCCTCCGGGGGAGACCACGGTGAACACGGACGACAAGCCCGGTCTGAAGGTGGAGAAGTCCTCGTCCACCGACAAGCTGGTCGCGGGTGAGGAGATCACGTACGAGTTCGTGGTCACCAACACCGGTAACGTCACGTTGAAGGATGTGAAGGTCGATGAGGGTGAGTTCACCGGCTCCGGCAAGCTGAGCCCGGTGACCTGCCCGGCCGGTGCCAAGTCCATGGCTCCGGGTGCTTCGGTGACCTGTACGGCTACGTACAAGGTGACGCAGGCCGATGTGGACGCGGGTTCGGTGAAGAACACGGCCACCAGCACCGGTACCCCGCCCCGTGGTGAGCCGCCGGTGTCGCCTCCGTCCGAGACGACGGTGACCGGCGACGACGAGCCCGGCATCTCCGTCGTCAAGTCCGCCACCAGCAGCCAGGACAACAAGCTGGTCGCGGGTGAGGAGGTCACGTACGAGTTCGTGGTCACCAACACCGGTAACGTCACGCTGAAGGACGTGAAGGTCGACGAGGGTGAGTTCACCGGCAGCGGTGCGCTCAGCCCGGTGACTTGCCCGGCCGGTGCCGCTTCGATGGCCCCTGGTGCTTCGGTGACCTGTACGGCTACGTACAAGGTGACGCAGGCCGATGTGGACGCGGGTTCGATCGAGAACACGGCCACCAGCACCGGCACTCCGCCTCGTGGTGAGCCGCCGGTGTCGCCTCCGAGCGAGGCGGAGCTTCCGGGGACGCCGGAGCCCGCGCTGACCGTGGTCAAGTCGGCGTCCACCGACAAGCTGGTCGTGGGTGAGGAGATCGGGTACGAGTTCCTGGTCACCAACACCGGTAACGTCACGTTGAAGGATGTGACGGTCGACGAGGAGGAGTTCACCGGCTCCGGCAAGCTCAGCCCGGTTGCCTGTCCGGCCGGTGCGGCGGCGATGGCTCCGGGTGCGTCGGTGACCTGTACGGCTACGTACAAGGTGACGCAGGCGGATGTCGACGCGGGTTCGATCAAGAACACCGCCACGAGCACGGGTACCCCGCCCGAGGGTGAGCCGCCGGTCTCCCCGCCGTCCACCGTGACGGTCCCGGAGACGCCGCAGCCCGCGCTGACCGTGGTCAAGACCGCGAAGGCGGAGAAGCCCGGCAAGCTGGTCGTGGGTGAGGAGATCGGGTACAGCTTCCTGGTCACCAACACCGGTAACGTCACGCTGAAGGATGTGACGGTCGATGAGGGTGAGTTCACCGGCAGCGGCAAGCTCAGCCCGGTGACCTGCCCGGCCGGTGCCAAGTCCATGGCTCCCGGCGCTTCGGTGACCTGCACCGCCACCTACAAGGTGACGCAGGCCGACGTCGACAAGGGTTCGATCAAGAACACCGCGACCGGCACCGGCACCCCGCCGAACGGCAAGCCGCCGGTCTCCCCGCCGTCCACCGTGACCGTGCCTTCCGACGGCAAGGGCAAGATCGGTCTCACCAAGGCCGCCGAGGTCACGGACGTCAACAAGAACGGCCGGACCGACGCGGGCGACCGTATCGACTGGAAGTTCACGGTCGCCAATGAGGGACCGCTGACCATCACCGGCATCAAGGTGGTCGACCCCACCGCCGGTGCGGTGACCTGCCCGAAGACCAGCCTGGACCCGGGCCAGACGATGAAGTGCAGCGCCAAGCCGCACATCATCACCTCCGAGGAGGCCGCACGCGGGAAGGTCGTCAACACCGCGACCGCCACGGGCAAGTCGGGCGGCAGCGACATCACCTCTCCCGAGGCCACCGCCACGGTCAAGGTCACGTCCGACACCCCCACCACCCCGGTCCACACGGACAAGCCGGGAACCCCCAAGCCGGCACCCACCGGCGTGCTCTCCAAGACCGGCACGACCGCGATCGTCGTGGCCTCGATCGCCGCGGGCCTCCTGCTCGTGGGCGGCCTCGTGTTCGGCCTGAGCAAGCGCCAGCGGCGTAGCCACTGACGCGGCACGACCCCTGAGCGGGTAACCCACTGAGCGGGTGCTCACGGCAGCCAGCCATGAGCACCCGCTCACCCGTGTTCGGGGTCTCGAACGGTCCCTGGTGGCTTTCCTGTTCCCGTACCGAGAGCCCGCCGCCAAGCGCCCCTCACCGGAGTTTCGGCAGTATCCCGCCCGACGTGGAAATCTGAGATGGTCGGGTAACTCTGTTCTCAGACAAGGGTTTTGGTGCGGGCCTGGATCCAGGTATGCCGCTTCTGCGGTGCATCAGCGAGGTTTCGCGAAGAGGGAGCCTCAGTAAGCCAGGTGATCAAAATCGCCGTTCTTGACTCCGAGGATGAAATCCCTCAACTTCTCGGGTGTCGTCGTTATGGTCTCGTCGGGTTGCGCGCTCTCCCGTATTTTGACTGTGTCACCATCCCGGAGGATTCCGACGCAGGAATTTCCTGCCTGGCAGAAGGAGGACTCCTGCTACGGGTTTTCCGTCATTGTCCGGCCTCTCATAGTTGTTGCGCGATGGCAGGGGATCACCTGGATCGTGATGTGATCGCGCTCGCTCATGGCGAGAAGGTGTTCCAGCTGAGCGCAGGCGACTATTCTCCCTCCGCTCGAGCGGTCCGCGCCCGACCACGGCCCACCGCTTCTGAAGGACGTTGGTGGCTTGCGGGCGCGGATGGCCGGATGCTAAACGAGTGCCACTCAGGTGTGTTGAGCAACGAAGTGATCGAACTCTCCTGCTTTGACGCCTTGGATGAAGGCGGAGAGCTTGGCCGGGCTGGTAGTGAGGACCACTCTCGGGTCGTCACTCTCGCATATCACAATGGACTGGGCTTGTGCCCCTACCTCGATGCAGTTCTCCCCGTTGCCACCGGAGAACGACGACTTCTGCCACTCTATGGCTGCGCTCATTCCTGGGCCTCTCACAATTCTCGGACGATGTGGCGGATGAGTTGCCGGGAATTGGCCGACCGAGGCGGCAGCCCCCGAGCTTCCGAAGCTCGGACCGGAGCCGTATCTGACCTGACGTGTAGTCGGTTTGTCCCTCAGCGGCGTGACCCACTTTCCGTCGTCGTCAGATCAGGTGGTCGAACTCTCCGTTCTTGACGCCCTTGATGAATGCGCCGAGCTTCTCGACGCTTGTGGTCACTATGACGTCGGGGTCGTCGCTCTCACGTATCTTGATCGCGCCGGCGTACGGCGCCACTTCGAGGCAGGACTGATTGTCATCTGCCCCCGAGAACGAAGACTTCTGCCAGTTGATTCTCTCGGCCATACGTCTGATCTCACATTTCCTGAGAGATGCGGTGAAGGAATTTTCTTGATTCCTCGGTATCGAGCGCGATCGATTCGATGGATTTGAGCAGGTTTCGATACCGGGCAAGTTGGGCTTCTGCGTCCAGGAACCCGCTGTCGAATGCGCTGTCGATCTGGACAGTGTCGAGCGCCGGGATGGCGGCTCCCGCGTAGAGCATGGAGTGAACCGAACCGGTGATCTGAGTGTCGAAGGGGAGGACGCGGATCGTGACGCTGGGCCACTCCGAGACCTCGTGAAGGAATTTGAGCTGCGCTTTCATCGTCCGCACGTCGCAGTAACGCATTCGGAGAGCGGCCTCATGAATGAATGTCTCGAACGGAGTGGGGTTCGGACGATCGAAGATCGCTCGTCGCCTCATCCGGTGTTCCACCCGCATGTCGAGGTCGTGGGCGGTGACTTCTGAGACTCCGCCGCGAATGAGTGCTCGCGCGTACTCCTCGGTCTGGAACTGGCCGGGGACGTGGAGCATCTGAATCACGCTCAGGTGCGCGGCGTGGAACTCAAGCTCCGCCACATCCAGGAACCCAGGAGAAAGGACACCGCGGTACTCGTCCCACCACCCTTTACCGCGTTCTTCTGCCATGTCCGCGAGTGCGTCCACGAGGTGTTTGTCAGTGGCCGAGTAGTGCGACGCGAGGCGTCGGACGCGTTCCGCGCTCACTCCATAGCGTGCCGACTCGATATGGCTGATCTGGGCCCGTTCCCCGCCAAGGAATGCCCCTGCGGTTGCTCCGCTCATGCCGGCGCGTTCGCGAAGCTTGCGCAGTTCGGCGCCCAAACGCTTCTGCCTGGCCGTTGGGCGGCTCCGTGGCGGCATGGCCTCTCCCTCGTCTGCTCAGTATGAGTGTGTCGTTCCGCCCTGGGGCGGGTCCACTCGTGGTGATGGTACGGCCGTCCCACTGTTGCGACGTCCCACTGTTGTGCCCTACTGTCCGGGCAGCGGCTCACCTCGCGTCGCACGATCCGAAGTGCAGTCACCCGCATGCCTGTTGAGTGGCGTCAGCGGGTGTCCAGAGACACGGATTGTCGCGCCTGATCGCCGTGTACCTCCAGGTTGGGAGCCAGGAATGTCCAATTGCTTAGCGGCACATCCGCCGCAGCCGCCGGGTGGGCGGTACAGCTTCGAGGGGCCGAACGAGGCGAGAACGGTTCGGCTGGCCAGGGACTGGGTGGCCTGCGTGTTGGAGGCGCTGGGGCGTCCGCAGCTTGTCGAGGCTGCGAAGCTCTGCACCTCCGAAGCGGTGACCAACACCCATGTTCATACGCGTACGCAGGTGATCAACGTCGAGGTTTCGGTCACTGCGGCTCGGGTGCTCGTTCTGGTGAGGGACGACGAGGCGGGAAGGCCGCTCCCTGCGAAGCTGCCTGGAGTCTCCATGACCCGACAAAGCGGTCGGGGGCTTCAGATGATCGCCGCGCTCGCTGAAGGGTGGGGCGTGGTGCGGGAGACCGGATGCCGCAAGACCGTGTGGTTCAGCCTCGCCGAGAGCGAGGTGGACCGATGGGTGCGCTGAGCCCGCCGCCCGGCGTCGTGGACCTCCGCGAGCCTGTTGGTTCCGATGAGCAACGGGTGCGCTGTGATGACCGAATCGCGGCCCGCCGCGACCCCAAGGCGAATCCGCAAACCTCGAAGGCGGTCACATGGTGAGCGACGGCGACCGATTGCTCCTCGCGCTCGTGATACTGCTCGTCAGCCTCGGTGTGATCGCGATCGTGGCGATCGGCGCCTGCCTCCCGAATCCGCTTCGGGCCGAGACGCCTCCTCCGGATGACGCAGGGGCGACGTACCTCTGTTACTGCTACCGCGATGACGTGCCCGTACAGATCCAGGTCAGGGCAGCACCCCGCAGACGTTGGCGAGCGCGGGGCGGACCTCCACGGCATGCTCGCGACCGACCTGGTGTAGACGCCGGCTCTGACGGCAAAGGAGAGAAGCGGCTGCGCTGAACGCTCCGACGACTCTCCTACGATCCCGCTCTGCCTGCCTGAGAACACCTCTGCCCCCAGAAGCGTTCCAGGGGTTCCGGGTCGAGGAGGGGACTGCCGTCTGCCACGGGTGCCACCGAGCCGCTCCGAGAGGTAACCCCGACTCGGTGGAGCCACGGCGGGACCACAGCGGACCCGCCCCTTGACCTTCCCGCCGTGTGAAGGCGTGGACTGACCGCCCAGGTCCCCTCACCCCTCAGCCTCTCGGCGCGGAAGGTCACGTATGCGCATCTCCTACACCGGTTCGGGCCCGTACTGCTACGCGAACTCACTCGCCATGGTGCTCGGCCCCGGCACGCCTGTGCCCGCCGTCGTCGAGACGCTGACGGGCTCGCCCTTCGGCTTCCAGCTCATCGGCGGCGGGCTGCCGCTGTTCGACCCGTACGGCTGGGATCCGGAGCAGGGCCTGGACGCGGCCGTCGGGCGGCTCGGCCTGCGCTGCGCCCGTACGGCGGGCGGCTCCCCGGATGAGGCGCTGGACCGGCTGCGTGCCGCCTGCGCCCAAGGGCCGGTCCTGGTGGGGCCGGTGGACCTGGGGCTGCTGCTGTACAGGCCGGGCACTCCGCTGCCCGGCGGCGGCGACCACTACGTCGTGGCGCTCGCGGTCGAGGGCGCGGACCGCCCCACCGTGCTGCTGCACGATCCGCAGGGCCATCCGTACGCGACGCTGGACGCCCCCGCGTTCCTCGACGCCTGGCGGGCGGAGTCGGTCGACTACAGCCCCGAGCCGTTCGTGATGCGGGCGGGCTTCGTACGGGAACGGGACGTCACGGCCGCGGAGGCGCTGCGGAGTTCGCTCCCGGGAGCCGTGGAGTGGCTGGCCGGACGCCGGGACCTGCCCGTTCTGCCCGGCACCCTCGGCGGGGCCGCCGCGTTCGAGAGCTTCGCCGGGCAGGTGGAGTCGGGACTCGCACCGGAAGTCCGCGCGCACCTGGCCGCCTTCGCCGTACGGGTCGGGGCCCGCCGCCTCGGCGACGCGGCCGACTGCCTCGCCCTCCTGGACCTGCCGACCGCGGCGACCGCCGCCGACGACCTGTCGCGCGGGGTCGGCGGCCTCCAGGCCCCCCTGGTCGCGGGCGACGACCGGGCCCTGGCGGCGGGGCTGCGCCGACTCGTCCCCGGCTATGAGCGGCTGCGGGCGGCGCTCGCGACCGCTGTCGTATGAAACCACCGGATTGCGCGGGCACCCGGATGGACACTCTTCATCTGGTCGGGCACGGGGAGTCAGGGAGCCCGGCGCAGTCACCGGACGGGAGTGCACCGCGTGGAAGAAGCCGAGGACAGGCGGCTGGGCGCCATCGCCCGGGACATCACACAGATCTCGGTCGACCTGCTCCGCAGAGTGGTCGGCCTCTACCCCGAGGAACGCATCCCGGAGGAGGCGCTCCGCACCGCCGACGAGGTTCTCGCCGTGTACGGCATCGACGGACTGCGCGCGCTGATCATGAGCCTGACGGGCTGGGCGGCGGTCGAGATCGAGAAGGAAGCCCACACGAGCGGCCGCACGGCGGAGGCCCTCCTCGACGACATGGACCTGATCCGCCTGGACATGTACCCCGACGGATAGCGCCCCGCCGCGGCGGTCGTCCGCTGATGCCGCCGCCGGTGTTCCCGTCAACCGCTACGGCACCGAACCGGCCCTCGCGGCCGGCCCGAGCGACATAGCGGCGGCTCGGGCCGAGCGTCCCGAGTGGCGTCCCGGTCGTCACGCCGGGCGGCTGAAGCGGTGGGCGGCCCAGAGCAGGGCCATCGTGCCGACGGCCAGGAGGAGGGTGCCTTCGAGGAGCGGGGGCGGCTGCCGGCCGAACCACTCGATGCCCGCGATGCCCGCCTGGTCCGGTACCCGTAGCGCGATGCAGCGACGGAGCAGGTCCACTCCGTGGGCGAGCGGATTGGCGGCGGCCAGTGCGTGGGCCCAGCCGGGGAGGTTCTCCAGCGGGAAGAAGCCGCCGGAGAGGAACAGGAGCGGCATCATCACCAGGCCGAGCAGTGTGTGGAACACCTCGGGCCGGTTGAGGGTCACGGCCAGTGCCAGGGACAGGGCCGTGATGGTGAAGGAGGTGAGGATCATGCCGACGAGGAGCAGCGACAGGAGGAGTGGGTCGTACGGCAGGCCGACCGTACCGGCCAGGCCGAGCAGAACGGCGCCCTGGACCGCGGAGACCACGGTGCCGCCGATGCAGCTTCCCAGGAGCAGGGTGGATCTGCGGACCGGGGCCATCAGCAGTTCCCGCAGGTAGCCGCTCTGCCGGTCGGTGATCAGACGGATGCCGACCATGATGGCGGGCGTCTGGATGGTCATCATCAGCATGCCCGGGAAGAGGTAGGTCTGGTAGCCGACGCCCAGTGAGGAGTTCGGGATCAGCGCGGCCAGACCGCCTCCCAGGATGAAGAGGTAGAGCACCGGCTGGATCAGCATCAGGGCGGTGTGGGTGGGCTGGGCGGACAGGCGCAGCAGATCGCGGTGGACCAGGGCGTGGATCGCGCGCAGCTCGTGGCGCAGACGGGCCAGGGGCTCACGGTCCGGGCCGCCGGAGATCCCAGGGGTGCCCGAGGTGCCTGAAGCCTGGACGGCGGGTGCGGTCATCGGCCTTGCTCGGATTCTGCCGTGGTTCCCGGCGGGACGGGGCCGGCCGGTGTCCGGCCGGGTCGGGCGGCGTGAATGCTGCGGCCTGTGTGGTGGAAGAAGACGTCGTCGAGCGTCGGCGGGGTGGCGGAAGCGGCGTGCACAGCGATGCCATGGGCCCCCAGTGCCGCGCACAGGCGGGGAATCCAGGCACTGCCGTTGGGCGTTCGCAGGCACACCCCGTCGGTGTCCGCGGTGACGGCGGTGTTCGACGGCGCGAGCCGGCGCACGATCTGTCGCGCCGTCGCGTCGTCACTGGTGCGCAGCGCCACCCGGTCGTCTCCGATCGCGGCCTTCAGCGCCAGGGGCGTGCCCTGTGCCACGAGTCGGCCGCAGTCGATGATGGCGAGGCGATCGCAGTTCTCCGCCTCCTCCAGATAGTGGGTGGTCACGAAGAGTGTGCTGCCGTGCCGGTCTCTCAGCGCGCGCAGGTGCCCCCAGATCTGGGCACGGGCGTGGGGGTCGAGGCCGGTGGTCGGCTCGTCGAGGAACAGTATCCGGGGCGCGTGCAGCAGGCCGCGGGCGAGCTCCAGGCGACGTCGCATGCCGCCCGACAGAGTGCGTACGGGAGAACGCCGCCGGTCGGTCAGTCCCACCATCTCCAGTGTCTCGGTGGCGCGCAGGCGGGCGTGGCGGCGGCGCAATCCGTAGAGGCGCGCGTGGATGTGCAGGTTCTGTTCGGCTGTCAGGTCCGGGTCCAGGGCGCTGTGCTGGAAGAGCATCCCCACCCGTCGTCGTACCTGCTCCGGCTGGCTGAGGACGTCGGCGCCCCCCACCGTGGCCCGTCCGGCGGTGGGGCGGACCAGGGCGCACAGCAGGGCGATGGTGGTGGACTTGCCGGCGCCGTTGGGGCCGAGGAAGGCGAAGGTCTCGCCCTGGAGGACGTCCAGGTCCAGGCCGCGCACGGCATGGATGGCGGTGCCGTTCGTGCCCGGGTAGCTCTTGACCAGACCGCGCGTGCTGATCGCGTACACCGGCTCGGCGGCGGCAGGCGTCGCGTTCGGGTTCTCGAGGGCGGCCGTCAGGAGGGTTGCTCGGGCCAGAGCGTCGTCACCGGCGGGTGGCTGCATGTCGGGTCCTCGTCTGCGGGGTGGTCGTCCGCGGGCGCGTGGGTGCGGGGAGCGGGGCGGGACGCGTACCCCGGAGCACCGGGTCGGCCGTACACCTGTGGTCGGCGGAGCCTGCCGCCTCGATGGCACTCGCGTCGGCCACGTGCGCTGGAGCGCTGTCGGGGCTGGGCTCGGAGTGCGGTTCTCCGCCGTGGGCGCACGGGGTGCGACGAGAAGCCGGGGGAGAACCGCGCATCGAGTCGCTCCGGCCGGTGGCCGCCCCCGAGCACCACCGCGGCCGGGTCCCCGCCGGTGGCCCCCCGCGCCCGCACC
>NZ_JBSGAW010000031.1:0-110777 GCF_053600955.1 Streptomyces sp. NPDC004838
TCGGCGAGCTTCTTCTGCTCCATCAGATAGCTGATGCCGTTGATCGCCTCGATCTCGTACGGCGATCCGACGAGCGGGGCGGTAGGGATCTTCAGACCCCGACACCCGGCAGGCCGGGGCCACCCCATCACCACCAGTCGAACCGGAGCAGACCACGCATGCGTACGCTCATCGCCCGCATCCTGATGTGGGCCCTGGAACGGGTGTTACCCGCCCACGGACGGCACAGCGACACAGACGGCCCCTGCCCGGCAGGGCCATGGAGCCGGGCCTGGACCACCCCAACCCCAGACCATGTCATCGAACGCCGCACCCCACTGCGCGGCGAGGACTCCCGGCCGGTCCGGCCCTACGCACCCCTCGACGACACCCTCCGGCTCCGGGCAGTGCGACAAGTCCGGCCCACAAGACGCCGAGTCCTCCTCTACACAGCCGAAGGGCTGAACCTTCCGAGGCTGACGCCCACCGGGGCAGGCCGATGACCGTCGACGGACTCACCGCCCCCGTACCCGAACCCCTCACCGCCGACTGCACCCACTGCCACCGCCCCACCCACGCACCCATCCCCATCCGCTGGACAGAACACTCACTCCACTACGCGTGCCCCCAGTGCGCACCCCACCTCACCCCAGGCCCCACCCCCGACGAACAGCCCCTCCTCAAGGCAGGACCGGTCAGGGCGCTCCGCACTGGGTGAGCATCGTCTTCTTGTCGGGGGCGGTGACGGGCAGGTCGTACTCCGTGGCGACCTGCGCGAACCGCACGGCGTACGCGCACCGCACCTTCTTGTCGGGCGGGAGCCAGGACGCGGGGCCCGAGTCGCTCTTCCGGCCGTTCGTCGGGCCGTCCACGGGCAGCAGGTTGAGAGGGTCGTTCGCGATCCGGCGGCGCTTCTCCTCGCTCCAGCGGGCCGCGCCCATCTGCCAGCTGTAGGAGAGCGGTACGACGTGGTCTATCTGGACGGCCGACGCCTTCTGCTTCCGCCATTCGATGACGGTGCCGGTGTACGGGTCGTTCAGGGTCATGGCGACGACGACGCAGTCCGAGCCCTTGCGGTACGTCAGCTCCTTGCCGTCGCGGGCGAGCAAGTCGTTCCGCGTGTCGCAGCCGTTCCGCGCCAGCGGAACCCCGTCCGCCGTGTCCAGCCACGCGCTCCCGAAACGTTCCCTCTCGTAACCCGTCCTGGGGCCCCGGCCCTTGGTCTCCAGCTTCTCGATGAGCCGCCGGGCGTCCGCCCTCGCCGCGTCGCCGGAGATCACGCCGAGGCCGGGTTTGGTGCCGTCCGGGTTGGCGAGGGGGCTGACCGCGTTCGTGTCCGCGCCTCTGAGGTCCGTGCCTCTCGGGCCGCCGTCGCCGGAGCCGGAGGGCGATCCGCCGTCCTCGCATCCGGCGAGCAGCACGGTGACGGCGAGGAGAGCGGCGCACGAGGTGGGGACCCTGAGTCTGTTCACCCACGCAGGTTACTGATCAAAGGCTCAGGACCGGTGTGGAGACCCGTGGTTCCGGCGGAGTCCCGTGGTTCCGGCGGTCGTGGTCCGGCCGCCGACCCCTCGATGTCAGTGGCGGGTGCCACGATTCAGTGGACCCGAAGAAGGAGATCACCATGGGCACCTGGGACATCGGCCCCTTTGACAACGACACCGCCGCGGACTTCTCCGGCCACGTGGACGACGCTCCGCCGGGCGAGCGGGCGGATGTTCTGCGCGGTGCGCTGGTCAGCGTCATCGAGGCCGGGGAGTACGTGGAGAGTTATGAGGGGGCGCGAGCGATCGCCGCGGCGGCGCTGATCGCCTCGCAGGCCCCCGGCGGCGAGCCGGTCGTCACCAGTTACGGGCCCAAGCTGCCGCTGCCGGACCTCCCCGTCGAGTTGCGCGGGCTCGCCGTGGACGCGCTCAGACGCGTACTCGGGAAGGAGTCCGAACTGGTCGAGTTGTGGGAGGAGACCGCCGACAAGGGGCCGTGGGGTCAGGGCGTCGACCGGCTGCTGAAGATACTCTCCGCGGCGGCCGGGCCGGTGTCCGAGCCCGCGTCGCCGTCCACGGGCTGAGGGCCACCGCTCAGGGCCGTACGGAGCCGAAGCGCCGAGCCGGAGCACCGGACCCAGCCGAAATGCCGGGCCGGAGGAGCAGGCCGGGCCCGCCCACCGGCCAGGCCCGGCGGCCCCTGTGGGTCTCACCCGAGGATCGTCGTCAGGAACTCGCCCGTCCACGCCAGCAGTTCCCGTCCCACCACCGGCTTCCCGCCGATCTTGCCGGAGGTCGGACGGGGCACGAGGATCTGGTGGACGGCGGGCTTGACGACCGTACGCGGGTAGAGGCGCTTCAGCCGCAGTTCCTGGGACTCCCGCAACTCCACGGGAGCGAAGCGGATATTGCTCCCCTGGAGGACGATCTCGGCGACGCCGCAGGCGCGGGCCAGCATCCGCAGGCCCGCGACCAGGAGGAGGTTCTCGACCGGCTCGGGGAGCTTGCCGTAGCGGTCGGTCAGCTCCTCGCGTACCGCCTTGATGTCGTCCTCCGAGTTGACGGAGGCGATCGCGCGGTACGCCTGGAGGCGCAGGCGCTCGCCCGGCGCGTAGTCGTGGGGGACGTGCGCGTCGACGGGCAGCTCGATCTTGACCTCCAGCGGGGGCTCCTCCTGCACACCGCCCTCCAGGGAGGCCCGGTAGTCGGCCACGGCCTCGCCGACCATGCGGACGTACAGATCGAAGCCCACACCGGCGATATGGCCGGACTGCTCGCCGCCGAGGAGGTTGCCCGCGCCGCGGATCTCCAGGTCCTTCATGGCCACGTACATGCCCGCGCCCATCTCGGTGTGCTGGGCGATGGTGGCCAGGCGCTCGTGCGCGGTCTCGGTGAGGGGCTTCTCCGGCGGGTAGAGGAAGTAGGCGTAACCGCGCTCGCGGCCACGGCCCACCCGGCCGCGCAGCTGGTGCAGCTGCGAGAGGCCGAAGTTGTCGCCGCGCTCCACGATGAGGGTGTTGGCGTTGGAGATGTCGATGCCCGATTCCACGATCGTCGTGGAGACGAGGACGTCGAACTTCTTCTCCCAGAAGTCGACCACGACCTGTTCGAGGGTGCTCTCGGCCATCTGCCCGTGGGCGGTGGCGATCCGGGCCTCGGGGACGATGTTCCGCAGCCGGGCCGCCGCGCGGTCGATCGACTCGACCCGGTTGTGGATGTAGAAGACCTGGCCCTCGCGGAGCAGTTCACGGCGGATCGCCGCGCCGATCTGCCGCTCCTCGTAAGGGCCGACGAAGGTCAGGACCGGGTGCCGTTCCTCGGGCGGGGTGGTGATCGTGGACATCTCCCGGATGCCGGTGACCGCCATCTCCAGGGTCCGCGGGATGGGTGTCGCGGACATGGTCAGTACGTCGACGTTGGCGCGGAGCTTCTTCAGCTGCTCCTTGTGCTCGACGCCGAAGCGCTGCTCCTCGTCGACGACGACGAGTCCCAGGTCCTTGAACTTGGTCTCGCTGGAGAAGAGCCGGTGGGTGCCGATGACGATGTCGACCGCGCCGTCCTTCAGGCCCTCCAGCGTCGCCTTCGCCTCGATGTCGGACTGGAAGCGGGACAGCGCGCGGACGTTGACGGGGAACTGGGAGTAGCGCTCGGAGAAGGTCCCGAAGTGCTGCTGCACCAGCAGCGTGGTCGGTACGAGGACGGCGACCTGCTTGCCGTCCTGGACCGCTTTGAAGGCCGCGCGCACGGCGATCTCGGTCTTGCCGTAACCGACGTCGCCGCAGATCAGCCGGTCCATGGGGACCGTCTTCTCCATGTCCTCCTTGACCTCGGCGATGGTGGAGAGCTGGTCGGGGGTCTCGGCGTACGGGAACGCGTCCTCCAGCTCGCGCTGCCAGGGCGTGTCCGGACCGAAGGCATGGCCGGGCGCGGCCATGCGGGCCGAGTAGAGCCTGATGAGGTCCGCGGCGATCTCCTTGACGGCCTTCTTCGCGCGTGCCTTCGTCTTCGTCCAGTCCGCGCCGCCGAGGCGGTGGAGGGTCGGGGCCTCGCCGCCCACGTACTTGGTGATCTGCTCCAGCTGGTCGGTGGGGATGTAGAGCCGGTCGCCGGGCTGGCCGCGTTTGGCGGGGGCGTACTCCACGACGAGGTACTCGCGGGTCGCGGCCTGCACGGTCCGCTGGACCATCTCGATGTAGCGGCCGACGCCGTGCTGTTCGTGGACGATGTAGTCGCCGGTCTCCAGGGTGAGCGGGTCGATCGTCTTACGGCGGCGGGTGGGCATCCGCTGGCCGTCCTTGCCGGCCGCCTTCTGCCCGGAGAGGTCGGTCTCGGTGAGGACCGCGAGCCGCAGGGCCGGGTCGATGAAGCCGTAGTCGATGGAGCCGCACGCCACATGCACCAGGGCGGGCGGGATGTCGGCGAGGTCGGTGGCCAGCCGGGCGGGGATGCCTTCGCCGCCGAGGACCTCGACCGTACGGGCCGCGGGGCCGTGGGCCTCGGTCACATAGACCGTCTGCCAGCCGTCGGCGAGCCAGCTCTTGGTGTCGGCGAGGGCCCGGGCGGTGTCGCCCCTGTAGGACTCCGGGGCGTGCATGCCCAGCTTGAGGGTGTCATCGGACAGTTCGTCGCCGTCCACGCCGAATCCCGGACCGCCGAGCGCCCGGTCGGAGGGGCCGCCGAGCGCCCTGTCCGAGGGCCCGCCGACCTCCGTCGCGCCGGAGGCGAACGGGGAGATGGACCACCACATCATGCCGAGTTCGCGCGCCCGGTTCCGCACATCCGCGATGCCCCAGAGCGAGGCCGCGCCGACGTCGATGGGCGCCTCGCCGCCGCCCGCCGTGGCCGCCCAGGAGGCGTGCAGGAACTCCTGGCTGGTCGCCACCAGGTCCGCCGCCCTCGTACGGACGCGCTCGGGGTCGCAGACCACCGCCATCGAGCCCTCGGGGAGCACGTCGATGAGGAGTTCCATGTCGTCCACGAGGACCGGCGCGAGGGATTCCATGCCTTCGACGGCGATGCCCTCGGCGATCTTGCCGAGGAGTTCGCCCAGTTCGGGGTGGGCCTCGGCGAGGACGGCGGCCCGCTCCCGCACCTGCGGGGTCAGCAGCAGCTCGCGGCAGGGCGGGGCCCACAGCCCGTGCTCGGCGACTTCCAGGGACCGCTGGTCCGCGATCTTGAAGTAGCGGATCTCCTCGATGTCGTCGCCCCAGAACTCCACCCGCAAGGGGTGCTCCTCGGTCGGCGGGAAGACGTCGAGGATGCCGCCGCGCACCGCGAACTCGCCGCGCTTCTCCACCAGCTCTACGCGTGCGTACGCGGCGGCGGCGAGGGCGTCCACGACCTCGTTCAGATCGGCCTGCCGGCCGGTGCGCAGGGAGACGGGCTCCAGTGAGCCGAGCCCCTTGACCTGGGGCTGGAGTACGGAACGGATCGGCGCGACCACCACGGAGACGGGGCCCGCGGCGGGGTCGTCCGGGGAGGGGTGGGTCAGTCGGCGCAGTACAGCGAGCCTGCGGCCCACGGTGTCGGAGCGCGGCGAGAGCCGCTCGTGCGGCAGGGTCTCCCAGGAGGGGTACTCGACGATGCCCTCCTCGGGCAGCAGCGAGCGCAGGGCCGCCGCCAGGTCCTCCGCCTCCCGGCCGGTCGCCGTGACGGCGAGCACCGGACGCCCCGCGTCACGTGCCAGAGCGGCCACCGCGAAGGGGCGGGCCGCGGGTGGTCCGACCAGATCCACATGCATACGGCCCGCGCCACGGGCGGCTTCGACCGCTTCGGCGAGCGCCGGGTCACGTACGACGGCATCGAGCAGACCGTGCAGGCTCATGAAAACGGTTCCATCCCAGGGAGGCGAGGCAGCGGGGCAACGCGAAGGGCCCGACACGTTCAACGGGCCGGGGGTCTCCAGCGTACGCCCGCCCCCGCACGGGCCGCGCGCGGAGCCCCCCGGCCTCGCGCACCCTCCCGACGGCCGCCGACGCCGACTGCCGAGGCCCCTGCCGGACGCGCTGACCGGCGCTCGGACGGGCGCGGAGGGCGGCCTCGGGCACCGGGGGCCTCCCTGTCCGTGCCGTGGGCACACACCACACGAAAGAGAACGCCGGAGCGGGAGCTGTGCCCCGGCGGCCGGACGGTGCGCGGGGCCGGGCGGGGCTGGGCGGCCGAGGGGGTGCCGTATCCATTCCGGCTGAAGCAACCTTCGCGAGCACCAGGCAGTCCTGCCGGTTACCGAGGCCGACGCGGCACCCTTACCGAAGCGTCGGACGATGGACAGAAGACGACCTGCCGTATGCCTGGGTGAGGGCGGAGATGAAGCATCTGAACAGCGTGGTGACGTGGGTTGACGCACGGGAACGGCTGCCTCGCAGCGGTTTTCCGGTGGCAGCGGCGATCACGGGCCGGTATCCGGCTGACGGCGCCACTGAGCCCGATACCGCGTTGGGTGAGGAATTCTGGCTGGTGAGGCCGATGTACTTCACGAATCTGCACTTAAGTGAGGACGGAACAGAGCACAGAGACTGCTTCGTCGACTCCGACGGGGTCGTCCGTCTGCCCTACGGCGGTACCAGTGCCGAAACCGTGACTCACTGGGCCGAGCTGCCCACCCTGCCGGGCGGGACGACGCACATCGTTCTCGGGGAAGACGTGCAGCCGGCTCTCCGGAACGCCTGGGGCGCTCGTCCCGTCACCTGACCCGGGTAGGCGGTTCGGATCCGGACGGTGCGCGCGTACGGACGGTCCGTACGCGCGCAACGGACCGCGCGGGCCTCGGACGGACGGTCCGGGCGCGCGCGGCGGGCGTCAGGCGAGCTTCGTGCCGTACACGTGGTCGACGGTGATCGTCACCAGCACTCTCCGGTCGGACACCATGGCCGACCGGTACTCGTCCCAGTCCGGGTGCTCGCCCGCGGCGGCGCGGTAGTAGTCCACCAGCGCCTGGACCTCGGGACCGTCCGGATCGGTGCCCGGCCCGGTGAGTGTGGCCGTGCCCTCGGCGGTCGCCCATGCCCGGCCGTCCGGGCTGGTCACCTCCAGCGCGGTCCGCGGGTCCCGGCGGAGATTGGCGACCTTGGCGGTCCCCTCGGTGGTCGAGACCCGGATGACGCCGGCGGCCCGGTCGTAGGACGGCATCACAGGCGAGAGCTGGGGGCGGCCGTCGGATTTGATCGTCGCGAGCACACCGAGCCGGCTCTGCGCGAGTAGCCCGTGCGTATCGAAGAGCGTGTCTGCCATACACGGGCGAACCCGCGACCGCGTCCCACGTATTCCGGCGCGATGAGGCCGGTTCGGCGGGGGATGTATGCGGAACGGGAGCAATCGGGCCTCGCGCACTTGTAATGTGGCGGTTGTGTCAGAGCGGACGCCAGCGTTACCGGAAGCACCGTCGCCACCTCCCCCGCCGTTACCATCGCGCCGCCACAGGATCGCTCTGTGGTGGGCCCGCAGACATGGGTTGGGGCAGTTTCCGTACTGGCTGATCACCCGAGCCGCGGTCGTGTTCGTTCTGTGCGCCGTGCTCTACCTGCTGAGTGGTTTCCTGACGGGCTGGGGCGACGCCTACGAGGTGCTGGCGGGCATAGATTCGCCGGCCGACGCGGACCATCAATGGGTCGCGTGGCCGCTGGCGTTGATGGGCTGGGCGGCGATTCCCGCGCTCATCGGCGGTCTGGCCGGATACCTCATCACGGTGCAGATCCAGAACCATCAGTCCAGGGAACTGGCTGAGGTCTTGGACGAGCTTCGAGGGCGGATGCGGCCCCCCAGCGATCCGGAGAGCGGCACTTGATCACCCTTCACGAACTCCATGGACGCGGTGAAGATGTCACTGCCGCAGTCCTGGCCTTCGGTGTTCTGCACTCGGAAGGAAGTACCGAACCGGATTGGAAGGTCGCGGAGGAGTGCTTCCTGGAACTGCAGGCGCACATTCTCCGTCATTCCTTCGCAGTCAGCGGTACCCGGGCCCGGGAACGTGAACGAAGGGCAGAGAACGCGGCCACCGACCTCCTTCTCGCACTGAAGCAGGCCGGCCCCGGGGTCCGTTGCCCGGTTCCCTCGACTCGCTGCCCCGAACGAAGTGTCGAGCCGCCCTACTCTGGAGGTCGTGGTGTCCGACGCTGAGATCGAAAGCCAGGCAAATGTTCTCCGCGGCCTGCTGTACGTCGCCTGTCCTGACGCTCCGAACAGCGCGATCGATCGGACCGCTCAGGCGATCGCACGCCGTTCCCGAGCCCAAGGCCCGCCTGTGCACGCCGTGCCCGGAGCCCACCGACTCGCGCTGACACGTGCTGACGACGAACCTCGTGCACTGACTCGTGCGAACGTCAGTGGCGCGAAGTTGAACAGGGCGAAGCTGAAGTGGGCGGACCTGACCGGCGCGGACCTCACCGCCGCGGACTTGACCGCCGCGGACCTGACCGGCGCGAACTTGGCCGGCGCGGACCTGACGGGCGCGGACCTGACCGGCGCACACATGGGCTTCGCGGATCTGAGGGAAGCCACTCTCAGGGAAACCGATCTGAAGGAAGCGGACCTGACCGGCGCGGATCTGCACGGTGCGCATCTGACCAACGCGCATGTGATGCGCGGGAAGCTCATCGCAGCGGACTTGGACGGCGCGGACCTGACCGCCGCGTACTTGGGCTTCGCGGATCTGAGGGAAGCCACTCTCAGGGAAACCGATCTGAGGGAAGCGGACCTGACCGCCGCGCACTTGGGCGGCGCGGACTTGACGGGCGCGAACCTGGATGGCGCGAACTTGGACGGCGCGGACCTGACCGGCGCGAAGCTGACCCGTGCGAACCTGACGATCGCGCTCCTGATGCGCGGAAAGCTGACTGACGCGCACCTGATGCACGGGAAGCTGATCGGCGCGGACCTGACCGGCGCGAACCTGGACGGCGCGGACCTCACCTCCGCGGACCTGACCGGCGCGAATCTGGACGGCGCGGACCTCACCTCCGCGAAGCTGACGGGCGCGATGCTGACCGGGGCGAAGCTGACAGGCGCGAACCTGACGGAAGCGGACCTGACCGGTGCCGACCTGTCCGGCACGGACCTCAGCAGTGCCTGGCTGGACCAGGAATCGGTACTCGTGCAGGGGCTTTCCTGGAGCTTGAAGACGCTTTGGCCGGGTGAGGGTTTCCGTGAGGCTGTGGAGGCCGCATCGGAGAGAGTCGCTCCGGGCATCTACAGGATCCGCGCTCGCGAAATCCGGGATCGAAGCGGTGCGTCGCTGTGACATGGTTACCGCGCGAGCGGGGTCCGGCGGTTGCGCGACGGGTACGAGTGCGTACCCGTCTTCCGAGAGTGTGGGAAGGAACACGAAGATGACCGACGCCAACGTTCGCATCCCCCAGGAAGTCCATGACCGGCTCGCCGCCGTGGCCGCTGCGGAGGGGCTGTCGCTGCGGGCATATCTGGCGCGTCTCTCGCAGACCTTGCTGACGCCGGCCGAGCGGGCGGAGAAGGCCCGGACCGCGCTGAAAGAGTGGAACGGCTACGCCCCCACCGGTGCCGAGGAGCAGGATCTCGACGGCGAACTGGACCGGCGCCTGGCCCGGGTGACCGCCCGGTGAGCGATGCCGTGCACATCGTCCTGGACGGCACCGCGATGGCCGCGCCCGACCAGGGCAACGTTCTTGCCTCCCGCCTCATCCACCGCGCCATGCCGAGGCCGACTGGTTCGATGGGCGACAGCGGGCGTCCGCGCTCAGAGTGAGGAATCCCGTCGATCAACTCCCGGCGATCCCACCGCGAGCCACAACGTCCGTTGCTGACCGGTGGGAACGGCCCCAGCCGAGCCCACTCGGCATCCGTGAGATCACCCCGCCCATGCTCCGAACAACGAGCAGCCCGGATAGGGAACACCGGCGTCTACGCTCCGGTGATGGATCGTGACGAGAAAGAAGCGCATCCGGAGTGGTGGGCCAACCAATCAACCTGCCTGGTTCGAATCCCGGTCAGAGTGACGGACACCGCCAATACAGGTGAGTGGGAGGCCGTGATCTCGCCCCCTCTCAACCACGACGCTCGCGAAGACCTGAAACTGCTCCTCGACGCGGATCCGTGCCTCACCCTTCGCTTCGACGCCTCAGCCGTCGAAGTGCAGGTAGAGGGCTTCGAGGATCTCGATCACCTTCGGCTGGTCGTCATCCCTGGGCAGTAACCGCCGAGCAGCCCGACACAATCGGCCGAACGAACCGTAGCAGCGGAACGACGGCGTGCGACGAGGCTCATGCGGGGGGCACTCGACGTACTGCCCGGCCCGGTCGGATCACCACCGGCATCGGCCGCACCCGCTGCGGCCCCGCCGGTGCCACGCTTACCGCCCTCGCGCACGTCCTCGGCGTGGCGGACGGAGTGATCGAGATGCCCGCGCCCTGGCACGGGGCGGCGTACCTGGGAATCCCGTTGCACTACACCGCCGGGCGGCGCGGCGGCGCGTACCGCAGCCAACGGTCCACCGCGTCCTCGATCAGGACGACAGGGCGCGGTCGACGATGCGCTGGAGCCCGGCGTCGAACGTCTCCTGCCCGTCGGGGTCGAGCGTCGCCAGAGCGACGAGCGCCGTGACGGCGACGTCCACCAGTTCCTTCCGTACGTCCTCCCAGGTATGCGACCGGCCCTTCCTCGGGTTGGTGCCCAGCACGCCGTGCAGGGCCTCGGAGACCTCGCCGAACTCCTCGCCGATCTTGAGGACGCGCAGAAGCCCACGCTCCTGCTCCGTCTGCTCACCGGTGTTGTCGTCCAGCCACTCTCGCAGCTGGTTGATTTGGTCCCAGGTCTTCGCGTCCATCAGGGTTCTCCCACAGGTCGTACGGTGCGTCGGAACAGGGCGGGCGCGGGGTCCTCTGCCCGCGTGGGATCGGTCACCGGCAGCGGTGCTGCGGCGGTGAGGGCAAGCCGCACGGCCAGCGCGGAGTGGTCGGTCAGCCGGGCCGCGCGGGTGCGCGGCTCGTTCACGTACAGGCAGTCGCGCAGCGCGCTGCCCAGGCCGGCCGAGACGTGTGCGTGGTCGTACCGGTAGCCGTCGCCGGTCTTGCCGACCCAGGAGTATTCGAGCGCGGTCGGGTGCAGGGCACGGAACGCGTCCACGTACCCCGCCTCGCCGAACGCCTCGTAGAAGCCGTACTCGAAGGCCGCGAAGAACCGGTAGCGCGGTGTGTGGCCGGGTTCCAGGACGTTGAAGTCACCCAGCACGATCCGGGCACCAGTCCGGCCGTCGGGGAGCGCCGCGGCGCACTCCTTCAACCAGCGCCGCTTCCGCTCCTTCTTCTCGGGCGACGCGTCGCGGGAGGGCACGTACAGGCCGATCACGTCGAGCGGTCCTTCGTCGGTGTCGATCGTGACGGCGGCCGCACGGTGCGGCAAGTACCCGATCGCGAATGGTGCAGGGCGCGTGGCGAGGCGGCTGACGATCATCACGCCGCGCTCGCCGCGCTGCTCGGGCCTGGGGAACGCCACCGCGTACCCGGCCGCGGTGAAGCGCTCTGCGAGGAATGTGCACCCGGCGCTGTCCGCGGTCTCCGTCAGGACGAGGACCGACTCCGGCCGCGCCACGAGGTAGGCGAGCTGACGCTCGGCCCGCTGGCGGCTCGGGTTGTTGAGATTGAACGTCAGCACGTCGCACGTGCCCGGCCTGCTCATGAACTGCCTTTCGACCACGATTCCTTGACGGCCGCCACGACAGCACGGGCGACCTCTTCCGGGCCTTCGGTGCTCGCGTCGAGCTGAAGGACGCGGACGCCGGCGGCCATGAGGAACCTAGCGGCCTCACGGAAGGCCGCGCATTCCCGCTCGGTGCTACCGGGCTGGCGCTCGTACCGGCTGTGCGCTCCACGGCCGGCGAGCCGCTTTTCGATCACGTCCGCGCGGGCGTTGAGAATGACCGCGAGATCGGGCATGTCGGCGTGCCGGTTCAGCTCCCAGACCACGTCCCGACCGACGCCATCGAGGACCTGGAGCACGAGCGAGGAGGCGACGTACCGATCGCAGACGACCATCGCGCCCCGGGCGAGCGCTGGCCGGATCTCGTGTTCCAGGTGTGCGTACCGGTCGGCGGCTATCAGACACGCCATCGACATCCCGAGATAGTCGTCGGTGCCGTTGCGGGCGAGCCGCCCGAGCGCGGTGTCGCTCGGCTCCCGGGTCCGGCACACAGGTGGGCAGTCGTCCTGGAGCAACCCGGCGACCGCAGCCGTGACCGTCGACTTCCCCACGCCGCCGGGACCGTCGATCGTGATGAACCTCCCGGTCATACGACACTCACCACGGGCAGCACACGTGTCTGCTTCGGTACCACCGGGCACTGCTCGGTGTCGACGGCGCCGATCCGCTCACCGGCAGCGACCACGGCGGCCGGGCAGCCCTTCCCGCACGAGTCCGACATCGAGCAGCCGCCGCAGGTCGGGTTCGCGCCCAGGGCCCACCGGTCGCTGAACCGACCGTAGTCATCGAGCCGTTCCGCGATGTCGCTGTGCTCCCAGACGTTGCCGACGAGGAAGTCCGTGTCGGGGTGCAGGGAGATCTTCGTCCGCGCGGCGAACACGAGGTACGGGCAGATCGCCACGCCACCATCGGTGAACACGTAGATGATGGTCCCGGCCTCACAGCCCGCGAGTGGCTTGGAGTCGTTCGGGAACCGAATGAGGGTGAGGTCCAGGTCGTCGTCGGCGAACGGCATCGCCAGGTCCCGGAGGTGTCGCATATGGTCGTCGGTCCGACGGAGCTTCTGAGAGCCGTGGGACGCTCCGCGCCCCATCGGGCCCAGCGGGTTCATCAGTACGTACTTGGCACCCTGCTCCTTGGCGAACGCGCAGAGCTGCCCGTACTCCTCGTCTTGGGCGAGGTTGTTCGGCGTGCACAGCAGTCCTTGGAGGATGCCCGCCTTCGCGAACTCCTTGACGTTGTCCACGGTCTCCTGGAACCCCTCGCGGCGGCCCCGGAACACTCCGTGCGACTCCGCCGAGAAGCCGTCGAGCGAGACGTTCATGTGGGCGTCGAGTTCGGCCAGGCGCTCGATCTGGTGGGGTGTCACCATCGTCGCATTGGTGCAGACGCCGACGCGCATCCCGGCCGCCTGGAACTCGCCGGTGATCTGGATGAGGTCGGCGTGCATGAACGGCTCACCGCCGGTGAGCGTAACCCGGTTCACGCAGGCGGCCGCGAGTTGCGGGATGAGCTGGTCCCGGACCGAGTTCAACGGCATGTACCGGCCGCGCTTCGTCGCCGAGACGAAGCAGTGCTTGCAGGTCTCGTTGCACGGCTCACAGATCTGGATCAGGGCCTTGCGGTGCGGGTGGTCGACCGTCGTGCGGAAATAGCAGGACGTGGCCTGTTCTCCGGTGGTGATCGGGCGTGCGGTCACGTGGACCTCCACGGGTAGTGGGTGTGATTGGTCCGCCCCCGGCCTGTATGCACGAGGCAGCACGGTCCGGGGCGGGGGTTCGTCAGGCCGAGGCGACGCCACGGCGGTTGTGTGTTTCACCGGCGCTTCGAGACGCCGGTTGCAGGGCTCGCGGCGCCTGCGTCGATGGCCGTCATGTCCCGGCCTCCTCGCCCGCCGCATCCTGGATCGCTGCCAGGGCTCGCGCCACCGGTCTGGGCAGCATCACCAGGTCGGGCCAGTCCGATGGCACCGGGCAGCGCCGCAGGGGCAACCGTCCAGGCTCGACCCCTCGCCGGTCCGGCGGGAAGTCGGCGGGGACAGCGGACGCGGAGAGAGTGATCACTTGCCGCTCCGATCGATCCCGAGCGCGCACCAGGCACGTGTACGGGAGCCGTCCGCCGCAATCCCCCAGGAATCCGCGTATGCGGCGACCAGCAGCAGCCCACGGCCACTCTCCTCGGTCGGATCGGCCGATCCCGGGCACGGCTGGGCACAGGCACCGTCACTGATCACCTCGATGTGGAGCTGGCTGCTCGTACGCCACATGCGCACGCCGATGTCGCCCTGCCCGTGCTCGACGGCGTTCGCGACCAGCTCGGAAAGGCACAGGTCGACGGCGTCCCCGCAGGCCGCAAGCCCCCACCGGACGAGGTGAGCCCGGCCGGAACGGCGTACCTGCCCCGGCCTCAGCCTGTCCTCGGCGGTCATCGGCTCGCCGGGCCTGGTGACACGGCGCAGACTTATGTCAAGGCCGGGCCCGGTTGGCGGTCGGGAGGCAGCATCAGGGCGCTGCGTATTCTGGCTGGCCGTCAAGGGTGACATGAGGGTGTCTCCATCGGGTTCGGCGACGGTGCCGCCGAGGCTTGGGACGACTGGCTGCCCATCCGTCCGCTTGTGTGATGCACTGCTCACCCTCAGTTGACCGTCCACGCGAAGCTCACGGTCGGCGAGCGACCGGACGTTTAGGCGGACTTTTCTTCACGACGTCCCGGCCAGGTCACTACGGTTGAGAAAACGGTGGCGAGTGCGAGGGAATGGGCATGACGGGGGAAGACCGTGACGGACTGTCGCAACTACGCAAGGCGGCTGGATACACGCAGGGATCCTTCGTCACCGCGTTCACCAAGGAGGCCGCCCGCTTGGGAATCTCGGCCTCGGTCGGTGTCCGGCAGTTACGTCGGTGGGAGAGTGAGAATCCGCCTCCGTTGCCACACCCGAACCAACAGGTAGTCCTGGAAGCCATCTTCGGCATCCCGCTCAACGAGATGGGATTCACAGTCCCGTCACACCGGGGAGTTCTTTCCGAGCGAATCGAGGACGATGGAGAGGTGAAGCGTCGAACCTTTGTCCACCATTCGGGAGTGATCGCAGGAGCGTCGATCCTCCCTGACAAGCGTGGGCCCCGTATTGGTGTGAGTGAGGCCGCAGCGCTCCGTGCGCGCCTGGACAATCTCTACAAGGTTGACCACTCCTCTGGCGGAATTCCCGCCAGAGCGCGTGCCGAACAGATGGAACAGCAGATCATGCAGATCCTGACCGACAGCGTCTATACGGGCAGAGTCGGCCGTGACCTTCAGACGATCCTCTGCGAGATCCGCTGCCATCGCGCCTGGTTCGGCTACGACGGCGGTCCTCCCGCCGATGCGCGTGCCGCGTGCATGGAGGCCATGACTGCCGCGCAGCTCGTCGACAACCCGCTGCTGCAAGTACGTGCCCTGAACACGCTCTCCCTCCTCTCCGTCGACGCGGGCCGCACCTGGGAAGCCGCCTCGGCGGTGGAGAACGCACACAGCCTGGCGAAACGGGCAGGTGCCGGCCCGACTGTTCACCTGGTCGTCGCCCTGCGCGAGGCGAACGCCGCGACAAGCGCCGGCGACCTGGCCGGCGCCCGCCGCGCACTGAGCCGAGCCATGTTCCACCAAGGGCGCACAGACACAGGCACGGACGTGCCTCAGTGGGCTCGGTTCGCCGGCCCCGTCGAAGTGGACTACGCGACGGCTGCGTACTACACGCGGGCAAGGCTGCCCGCGCGGGCCGTGTCCTTCCTGCGCGCCGCGGTAGCCGGTCTTGGCGGCGGCTACACCCGCAACACCGCCTGGTACCGCGCTCGCCTGGCTCAGACCCTGCTCGACATGAACGAGGTCGAGGAAGCGTGCCACGAACTGACAGGCGTACTCAGCGGATGCCGCAACGTGTCCTCGGCACGCCTCGATCGGCGCCTGCGCGCCTTCGAGCACGCCGTCGGAACCTTCGACAATCCCACCGCGCGAGAAATGGCCGACCTCATCCGGGAGACAAGGGCGAGCTCAGCGTGAACGCACAGGAGAGCATCCTCGTTCAGAGCATGGCCGGTGCGGAAGCGGCGTCGGCCGAGACCGCATTCACGCTGGTCTATGCCGAGGCATTCGCCGAACGCCCCTACAGCAAAACGCGAGCAGACGTTGACGCGAACTTTCTCCGGTTTCGCTCACAGATCCGCAAGGCAACGTTCCGCGGTGCCCTCGCCCGCACCGCGGACGGCGAACCGGTCGGCATCGCCTACGGATACGCGCTGAGCCCCCACACCGGTTGGTGGAACCGGCTCACCACACCGGTGACCGACGAAATGCGCCGAGAGGACGGATACCGGACCTTCGGGCTGATCGAGCTGGCCGTACGGACATCATGGCGGCGTCTCGGTGTGGCCCGGAGACTGCATCAGGCGGTCCTCGCCGGGGCTACCGAGCGACGTGTCCTGCTCAACGCGCGACCGGATGTCGAGGCCGCGCAGGCCGCGTACCGATCGTGGGGGTACCGCAAGGTGGGTGAAGCCCACCCATGGGACGGAGCCGCCCTGCACGACGTGATGATTCTCGATCTGCGACGTACAGCCGAGTAGCGAAGCCGAGGCCCGCCTTCGTCTTCCGGGCGGTGCGCGGATCGCGGTCAACCGGCGCGGTCAAGTCGCGGGCGACGGGCGGCGAGGCCAGCGGTGCCCGGCGCGGTCCGGCCGTGGGCGGGTGAGCGGCGCGCGGCCCCCGGGGTGCGGTTCCTCCGCGCACCCCGGGGGCCGGTTCCCCCGTCACCCCGTCGGTGGGGTCACTCCGTGGCGATGGCGTTCAGGACGTTCATCCTGCCCGCGCGGAACGCGGGCACCAGCGCGGCGAGGAGGCCGACGAAGGCGGAGGCGATGAAGACCGTCACGATCGTGGGCCAGGGGATCTCCAGGACCTTCAGGCCCTCCAGTTCCAGCAGCTTCTGGGCCGCGGTGCCCCAGGCCATGCCCAGGCCGAGGCCGAGGAGGGCGCCGAAGAGGGCGATGACGACCGATTCGAGGCGGATCATGCGGCGGAGCTGGCGGCGGGAGAGGCCGATGGCGCGCATCAGGCCGATCTCGCGGGTGCGCTCGACCACCGAGAGGGCGAGGGTGTTCACCACTCCGAGGACGGCCACGATGATGGCGAGCGCCAGCAGGCCGTAGACGATGTTCAGGAGCTGGCCGATCTGGTTCTGGAGGTCCTTCTTGTAGTCGGCCTGGTTCTTCACCTGGTACTGGGGGTAGGGCTCCATGGCCTTCTTGAGCGCCTCGTACGTCTGCTTCTCCTGGCCGTCCTTCGCGGAGGCGAGGATCATGGTGTTGCCGGGCAGGCGGTCGGCCGGGAGGTACCGCGCGGCGGTGGCGGTGGCGATGTACTTCGCGCCCTGGTCGAGGCTGGCGTCGTCGGAGGTGATCGCCCGGACCGTCAGCTGGGCCGCCTCACCGCCGGTGAACGCGACGGTGAGCTTGTCGCCGACCTTCACTCCGTGCTTGTCCGCGTAGGTCTCCCCGACGGAGATGGAGTCCTTGCCGTACGCGGCGGACAGGTCGCCGGCGACCGTCTCGCGGCGCAGGTCCTGAGCGTAGGTCGGGTCGGCGGCGACGACGGATTCCTTGGCGACGTAGCCGTCCGCGGTGGTGATCTTGGCGCGGACGTTCCTGTACTGGGTGAGGTGGTCGACGCCGGGCACCTTCGCCATGGCCTGCTGTGCCTGCGGCACGATCGGCTGGAAGGTGGAGGGCACGACGATGAAGTCCGCGCCGACCGACTTGTCGAGTTCGTCGTTGGCGGAGGCGACCATGGAGGAGCCGACCACCGACAGTCCGGCGACCAGGGCGAGACCGATCATCAGGGCGGCGGCGGTCGCTCCCGTGCGCCGCGGGTTGCGCAGTGCGTTGCGCTCGGCCATGCGGCCGACGGGGCCGAACATCCGCAGGGTCGGCGCGCTGATGATCCGTACCATCGCGCCCGACAGCAGCGGGCCGATGACGATGAAGCCGATCAGGCTGAGGAAGACCCCGAGGCCGAGGAGCATCGCTCCGTCGCCCGCCTTGTCGGCGCGGGTGGCCGCCACGAGGGCGGCCGCGCCGCCGCCGGTGAGGAGCAGCCCGAGCAGGGCGCGGATCCGGCCGGACTTGGCGTCGCCGGGGGTGCCGGCGTCGCGGAGGGCGGCCATCGGGGAGACCTTGCCCGCGCGGCGGGCGGGGACGTACGCGGCGACGATGGTGACGACGATGCCGAGGGTGAGCCCGACGACGGGGGTGGTCACCTTGACCGTCAGATCGCCCGTGGACAGGTTCATGCCCATGGCGCCCATCAGCTTCATCAGACCGACGGCGAGCCCGACTCCGGCCCCGACGCCCGCGATGGATCCGACGATGCCGAGCAGCAGCGCCTCGATCAGCACCGAACGGTTGACCTGTTTGCGGCTGGAGCCGATGGCCCGCATCAGCCCGATCTCGCGGGTGCGCTGGGCGACCAGCATGGAGAAGGTGTTGACGATGAGGAAGATGCCGACGAGGAAGGCGATTCCGGCGAAGCCGAGCATGGCGTACTTGATGACGTCCAGGAACTCGCCGACGTCCTCGCGGCTCGCGTCGGCGCTCTCGGCGGCGGTGCGCAGTTCGTAGCCGCCGCCGAGGGCCGCGGCGACGTTCGCCTTGACCTGCTTGTCGCTCACACCGTCCTTCGCGGTCACCAGGATCTGGGTGTACGCGTCCGGCTTGCCGAGGAGTTCACGCTGGGCGGTGGCGGTGTCGAAGTGGACGACGGCGGCACCGGGGTTGGTGACCTTGAAGGTGGCGATACCGGAGACCCTGGCCGTGAAGTCGCCGGTGGCGGAGATGGTGCGCAGTTCGTCGCCGAGCTTCAGGTCGTGCTTGTCGGCGGTGTCGGCGTCGACCATCACATCGGTGGGCCCCCTGGGCGCGTGCCCGGAGGTGATCTCGAACATCTTGAGGTCGTTCCGGCCCCAGTTGGACGCGATGGTGGGCGCGCCGGTGGTGGCTCCCACGTTCTTGTTCTTCGCGTTGACGACCGTCACGGCACTGCTGATGGCGGTGCCCTCCACCGACTCGACGCCCTCGACCGCCTCGACCTTCTTCGCCAGGGAGGCGGGCAGCGTCTCGGGCCGGCCGGACGTCTGGTTCTCGTCCCCGTCCACCTCCTTGGGCATGACGGAGACGTCGGCCGCGGTGACGGCGAAGAGTTTGTCGAAGGTCGTGTTCATCGTGTCGGTGAACACCAGGGTGCCCGAGACGAACGCGACGGACAGCAGCACCGCCACGGCCGAGAGCGCCATGCGCCCCTTGTGCGCGAGGAAGTTGCGCAGGGAGGTCTTGAACACGGTCACGACGTACGCCCCCGGGCGTCGAAGTCCTTCATGCGGTCGAGTACGGCGTCGGCGGTGGGCCGGAACATCTCGTCGACGATCCGGCCGTCGGCGAGGTAGAGGACGCGGTCGGAGTAGGCGGCGGCCACCGGGTCATGGGTGACGATCACGATGGTCTGGGCCAGCTCGTCCACGGATCGGCGGAGGAAGTCCAGCACCTCGGCGCCCGCGCGGGAGTCGAGGTTCCCGGTCGGCTCGTCGCCGAAGATGATCTCGGGCTGGGCGGCGAGGGCGCGGGCCACGGCGACGCGCTGCTGCTGGCCGCCGGAGAGCTGGGTGGGCCGGTGCTTGAGCCGGTCGGAGAGGCCGACCGTCTCGACGATCCGGTTGAGCCAGGCGGCGTCGGGCTTGCGGCCGGCGATGTCCATGGGGAGCGTGATGTTCTCCAGGGCGTTGAGCGTCGGCAGCAGATTGAACGCCTGGAAGATAAAGCCGATCCGGTCCCTGCGGAGCTGGGTGAGCTTCTTGTCCTTGAGGCCGGTGATCTCGGTGTCGTCGAGATAGATGTTCCCCGAGGTGACGGTGTCGAGTCCGGCGAGGCAGTGCATCAGCGTGGACTTGCCGGAGCCCGACGGGCCCATGATCGCGGTGAACTGTCCGCGGGCGATGTCCACGTCGACGTGGTCGAGCGCGACGACGCGGGTCTCCCCGGAGCCGTACGCCTTGACGACCTGCCGTCCGCGTGCGGCGACGGCTGTGGGGCCCCCAGTGGCCCCGTAGGGCGGAATGGTCATGGCCGTGGTCACGGTGGTGTCTCCTCGATCGGTTCAAGTGATGCGGTGTAGCCGGTCTCGCCGCGTGCTCTTCGAGTCTGTCCACGGAGGTGGGCCCACGCGCTGGTGCGGGTCACCGTCTTGGTGCGGGGGTTTACCCCACCCCCCGGTGGTGCTGCCCCCAGTGCCCCGCGCGGGACGCCTGGTCACGCCCCGCGCGGGCCCGTACCGCCCCCGAGTCCCCTGAGTCCGTACGCCCCCGAGGTCGTACGCCCCCGAGGCCCCGGCCGCCAGGCAGGCGGGCCCGTACTCCTTCGAGCGCCGTGCCGCCCCGAGTGCGTAAGAACAAGCTAAGGAAAACGGCCCGCCGTCTCGTCGTCCCCCGGAACGAACGTCCCCCTGCCGTAAGTAGGGAGACGCCCCTAGGGGTCTCCACCCACAGGCGGAGGCCCCGCCGCAGAGCCTGCCCCCTCCCGCAGCGTCAACCTCAAGTGGGATGCTGTCGGGGAAAAAATTAGATGCATGAGGAAAGGACTTACGGTGTCGCCGAGACGCGAACTGTCCGCGCCCGGATACGGGGCCCTGCCCTCCGAAGCCCCCCGAGGGCGCGGCGCGGTCGTCGCCGCGCTGATGATGGGGGTGTCCCTCGCCGCACTCGACGTCACCGTCATCTCCACGGCCGTCCCGCAGATCGTCGGCGACCTCGGCGGGTTCTCCGCCTTCTCCTGGATCTTCTCCGGCTATCTGCTCGCCGTCACGGTCACCCTCCCCGTCTACGGCAAGCTCTCCGACACCTTCGGCCGCAAACCGGTCCTGATCACGGGCATCCTCCTCTTCCTCCTCGGCTCACTGCTCTCCGCGAGCGCCTGGAACATGGCCTCGCTGATCGCCTTCCGCGTGGTCCAGGGGCTCGGCGGCGGCGCGCTCCAGGGCACGGTCCAGACGATCGCCGCCGATCTCTTCCCGCTGAAGGAACGCCCCAGGATCCAGGCCCGTCTGTCGACGGTATGGGCCGCGTCAGCGGTGGCCGGACCCGCGATCGGCGGCCTTCTCGCCACATACGCCCACTGGCGCTGGATCTTTCTGATCAACCTCCCCGTGGGGGCGGTCGCGCTCTGGCTGATCATCCGACATCTGCGGGAACCGCCCAGGGAAGTACGGCAGAAGGCCGCCGCCCGCGCCCGTGTCGACTGGCCGGGCGCGCTCACCGTCTTCGGCGCGGGCGCGCTGCTGCTCACCGCGCTCGTCCAGGGCGGCGTCGCCTGGCCCTGGCTCTCCGCTCCCTCGCTGGCGTTGCTCGGCGGCGGCGCGGCCCTCGTGGCCGCGACGGTCGTCGTCGAACGACGAGCCGCGGAACCGATGATTCCGGGCTGGGTGTGGCGGCGGCGCACCATCGCGGCGGTCAATCTGGCCATGGGCGCGCTCGGGCTCCTGATGATCGCGCCGCATGTCTTCATCCCGATGTACGCGCAGTCCGTCCTCGGGCTCGGCCCGACCCAGGCGGGCTTCGTGCTCACGGTGATGATCGTCAGCTGGCCCATCAGCTCGGCCCTGTCCAGCAGGCTCTACACTCGTATCGGCTTCCGTCTGACGGCCGTCATCGGCATCTCGCTGACCTGTCTGATCCTGCTCGCCTTCCCCTTCCTCCCCTATCCCGGCGAGCCCTGGCACCCGGCCCTGATGATGGTCCTGCTCGGCGGGGCGCTCGGCCTGTTCCAACTCCCCCTGATCATCGGTGTGCAGGCCACCGTCGAGCGTTCCGAGCGCGGCACGGCGACGGCCTCGGTCCTCTTCCACCGCCAGATAGGCCAGACCCTGGGCGCGGCCCTCTTCGGCGCGGTGGCCAACGGCGTCCTCGCGTCCCGCCTCGGCGGCGAGGGCACCGCGGACTCGGTCACCCACGCGCTCACCGACCCCGGAGCCCTCACGGCCGAGGCCGCCGACCGGGCCCGCCGCGCGGTGGACGCGGCGGTCGAACACGTCTTCCTCGGCGCGGCAGCGGCGGCGGGGGTGGCGTTGCTGGTGCTGCTTTTTGTGGCCCCGAGGCGCTTCCCGGTGCTCGACGAGGAGAGCGAACGGCCGGAGGCCGGGTCAGAGACGGGCGCGGGTACGGACTCGGGTACGGACACGGGTGCGAGTGCAGGTACGGGTGCGAGTGCGGACGCGAGTACGGACGCGAGTACGGGTGCAGGTACGGGTGCGAGTGCGGACGCGGGTACGGGTGCCGGAGCCACCGTCGGTCCGGGCGTCGGGGCAGAGCCTGCCGTACCGACGGAACCGGACACCGGACAGGGACCGGACACCGCGCGGGCACCGCGCTTCCGTAAGGAACCGGAGATCAGGTAGAGACCGGGCCAAGGTGCTCAGCACTGTGACCGGAGACGTTCACCGGCCCGCGACGCCCCGCACAGCCCTAACCGTCCGCGGGCGCGCGGCCCGTCAGCGCCGACAGGCTGTCACGTACATGGTCCATATGCGCCTGCATCTCATCGCGGGACTTCTCCAGCTCCCGCTGCAGCCGCTCCGTCTCGCGGACGGTCCGGTCCTCGGCGGTACGGGCCTGGGCGAGCAGTTCCTCGGCGCGGGCCTCCGCGTCCTCCTGGGCGTGCCGCGCGTCCTCCTCCGCCTCGGCCAGGATGCGCTTGGCCTCGGCGAGCACCGATTCGGCGCGGGCGTCGAGTTCGGCGTGCCCGGCCTCCGCCACCGCGACCCGGTCGGCGATCTCACGCTCCACCGACTCCCAGCGCTCGGCCTGCTCGGACTCCAGCCCGGAGAGCATGTCCTCGGCGCGGTCGCGCATGTCCTGCCAGCCGGCCATCGCCTCGGCCTGGCGCTCCTCAGCCTCCTGACGGGCCGCCCCCAGGGTCTCGTCCGCGTCGGCACGGGCCTGAGAGAGCACGGCCTGCGCCCGCTCCTCCACCACGGCGAGCATCGCGTCGGCCTCCTTGCGCGCCGTGCCGACGGTCGCCCGGCGCGCCTCCTCCGCGGCGTCCACCATGGCCTGAGCGTCGTCGCGGGCGTTGACGCGTACCGCCTCGCCCTCCTCCTCGGTCAGCGTCAGCAACTCCTGGGCCCGGCCGCCCAGCGACTCGTACGTCGGCGGGGCGATCGCCACGACGGCCTCGCGCAGACGGACCGCCTCCGCCTCCATCTCCTTGGCGAGGACGGTGAGACGCGCCGCGCGCTCCCAGGCCGCGTCCCGCTCCTCGGAGAGGGAGGTGGCGTAGGCGTCCGCCTCCTCCGGGTGGTAGCCACGGCGTACGACGTCGAAGCCGTGAGGCGACACCGATGCGTTACTCATCCTTCGAGCCCCTTCCGATACGACGACGTACGACGACACACAACACACATAGAGGCACGTCATGTCGCGATAGTGCGCATATCATCCAGGATGGAAGCTAAACGTTCAAAACACGACACCCTGTGATCTGGGATGACGCTCGAAAAAAGGGCGCCCGGACCGAGGTTCGGTCCGGGCGCCCTGGTGCGCTGACGCGGCTTCAGCGGGCCGTCACAGCAAGCCGTCCCACATCTGCTCGAGCAGGACCGACCACCAGCTCTCGGGTGACGCGAGAGCCGCCGGGTCGAGGGCCGCCAGATACGTCTGGAAGTCGACCGTCCAGCGGCCCGCCTGCTCCGGGTTGAGGCTGTAGCGCAGCCGCCACATCTGGCCGAGCAGCGCCATGGAGCGGACGAACTCGGGCAGCCCGGTGTTGACGAACTGCGGTGCCGTCGGCTGACCGCCGGGACCGGCCTCGACCGGGACCGCCACGATGTTCGCCGTGCCGTACTGGACGCAGATCGCCCGGCCGAAGTCATTGCCGACGACCAGGTACGAGGCCGCGTCCGGGGCGGCCGCCACCTGGCGCTGCGCCGCCAGTTCGGCGAGGGTCGGAATGACCGGCTGGGCGGGCTGCGCCCAGAAGAACGGGTTGAAGTCGCCCGGCAGTCCGGCGAAGACCAGGGTCGCCGCCACGACGTCGGGCACCCCCTGCCGCGACACAGCCCGCTGGTCGAACCGGCAGATGCCCTGCGGCCCGAAGGCGTTGAGCAGCTCCTGGGCGACCCCTTGCGGCGGGACAGGCGGAGCGGGCTGCACCTGCGACAGCGGCGCCCGTACCGGCGCGGGCCGCGCCGGGCCGTCCGCGACCTGGTGCAACTCGCCCTGGTGGGTGATCAGCTGGCGCATGCCCTGCTGCCGGCTGGCGTGGTCCCTGCCGTACGGGGCGATGCTGGTGATCCTCGCCTGCGGCCAGGTCTCCCGGATCATCCGGGCGCAGTAGCCGCCGGGCAGCTCACACGACTCCAGCTCCGTGTGCAGTTCGAGCACCTGCTGCGGCGGCACGTTCATGGCGCGCAGCTCGTGCAGGATCTGCCACTCGGGGTGCGGGGTGCCGGGGGCCGAGCGCCGGATGATCTGGGCCTCGGATCCGTCGGGCGCGCGGTATCGCAGGACGGCCTGATAGCCGGGGCCGACGGTCGGGGTTCCGGTGGGCTGCTGGGGATAGCCGTACGCCGCCGGGCCGCCGCCCTGCGAGGGCTGGGACACGCCCGGAGGCGGACCGGGAGGTCCGGGCCGGCCGGGCGTGCCCGGCGTGCCCGGCGGGGCAGGAGGTCCGGGAGGAGGCGCGCCGGGGCCGACCGGGTTGGGGCCGGCCAGCATCGTCGCCGCGTGGTGCACATCGCCGCGGGGCGGCTGGGGCGGGCCGGGGGTGCCCGGAGCGCCGGGAGCGGGGGGAGGGGCACCGGGGCCGACCGGGTTGGGGCCGGCCAGCATCGTCGCCGCGTGGTGCACGGGGTCGCCGGGCGGTGGCGTCGATCCGGGAGGGCCGGGGGGACCGGGGGGTCCCGGCGGGCCGGGAGGGCCTGGGGGAACGGACTGGCCGGAAGGACCGGACTGGCTGGACTGACCCGGGGTTCCGGGAGGGCCGGGAGGCCCAGGCGGTCCGGGGCGGGGCGGCGTGGAGCCGGACTGCTTGCCCTGCCCACCGGGAGCACCGGGAGCACCAGGAGGGCCGGGCGGTCCCGGAGGGCCGGGCGGTCCCGGAGGTCCGGGCGGCTGTGAGCCGTCGGCCCCGAGCTGCGAACTCAGCTGGGTCGGCAGATAGCCCGCCGCGGGCGCGCCGGGAGCCCCCGGCCCCGAGGGCGGCGGGGTCTGCGCGGGCCGTGCTCCCGGCGTACCGGGCGTACCGGGCGGCGGCGGGGTCGCCGAACCGCCGCCGCGCGGGCCCTGGGCTCCACGCGACAACGACGGCGCCCTGCTCGTCGCCGCGTCCGCGATGTCGGCGGCTCCGGGGGCCGCCGACGACGGCGCGGGACCGCCGGAAGCGGATCCGCCCGAGGCGGGGCTGCCGGAGACAGGACTGCCGGATCCGGGGCCACCGGCCGCCGGCCCCTGTCCGGGGCGGTGCCCGAGCGAGGGGGAGATGGCCGTCGGCGGCAGCCCGCTGCCGCCCGACATCAGCGCCGTCGGGGCGTCCGCGCCCACCGTGGGCGGTGTGTCCTCCCGGTCCGAACCGGAGATCGGCGGCGCGAACACCGTGTCGGGCAGCGGTACGGACGCGTCGTCCGGCGTCGCCGCGCTGGTGTCGTTCCAGGGCGTACGGTCCGCGGGTGTACGGCCTGCGGGCGTACGGTCCGCGGGAGCCGAGGCGGACGACCCGGCGTCGGGCCACGCCGAACCGCCGGAGGAGGAGCCTCCCAAGGACGAGTCATCCGAAGACGGGCTGACCGAGGACGAACCGCCCGACAGTGAACCGCCCAGCGACGAACCGCCCAAGGACGGACTGCCCGAGGAGGGGCCGCCCGACGAACCGGCCCCTGCCTGCGAGGCGTCGGCCACCGGAACTCCCCCGACGGGAACACCCCCGACAGGCGCACCCCCGGCCTGGACGCCGTCGGCCGGAACCCTGTCGGCCGGAACAGCGTCGGCCGGGGCGCCCGCCGGGCCGGGGGGTGTGTCCGGTCCGGAGTCCGAGGACGGCGGCCGGTCCGCGGTGCCCGCCCGGTCCGCCGCCTCTTGAAGCCACTCGGGCGGCGTGATGAGGAATGACGTCTGGTTGAGATCGATCCGCTTGGGCGGCTCGGGCGCGGCGGGGGCGGGGGCGTCCACGGTGCCGTACTCCTCCTCGTACCTCCGGATCACCTCCCCCACGGGCAGTCCGGGCCAGAGCGTCGCCTCGCCGCTGTCGCGGGCGATCACCAGCCGCTGCGCGCCGCCGTCCGAGCGGGAGCCGCCCTCGCGGTCCTCCGCCCAGACGACGAAGCCGAGGTCGAACTCCCGCACCCGCACCTCGCGGTGCTGATAGCCGGGCACATCGCCGTTGACCCACTCTTCCGCGCGCTCCTGCGCCTGTGCGAAGGTCACCATCGGAACGTCACCCCTCGTCCGAAACAGGGACGGAGCGGGCGAAGCCGCCGTCCACCATCAGCCTCGCCACCGTCTCCAGCTCGGGCGGATTGCCCGCGAGCCGCTGGAGGAAGGCGTCGAAGTCGTCGCCGCACGGCAGCAACAGCCGTTCCACGCGGTCCTGTACCGGCCACCCGTCCCGGTCGCGCGCGTCGTCGTACGCGCAGAACCAGACCGAGCCGGGCCGCTGCCCTCTGACCTGGACGGCGAGGATGCCGCCCTGAACGAACGCGATGCCCAGATAGTCCTTGGTCAGATGGTCCCGCAGGCACTTGTTGACGTACACGAGGTCGTTGACCCCCGCCTCGTCCCTGACGGTGAAGAACGGCTGGTCCACCAGGAGCCCCAGCTCCGCGTCGAGGGCCACCCCGACCGGGGCGCAGCCACCCGCGGCCTTGAGGAAGGTGCGGTACGCGCCGGGGAGCCGGTACCCCAGGTCCTCCTCCACGCCGAGGAGTTGCTGCTCGCTGACGGAGACGGCGCTCTTGGGCAGCCCGAAGTGGGCGGGCCGGGTCTCCTGGAGGGGGCGGGTGCCTCGTTTGGACTGGTCGACGGCGGTGGTCGCGAGTCCGCCGTGGTGTCTGAGCAGCGCCTTCACCTCGACCGGGACCAGTTCGACGCGGCGGGTGCCGCGGACGTGGTGCCAGGTCCAGCCGTGCGGAGTGGCGACGGCGGGGATGGTGTCCCACAGTTCGTGGCCCACGGCGTGCAGCGCCGCGTTCGCGGACACATAGTCCGTGAGGCGGAGTTCGTCGATGCCGAAGCCCGCCGGAGGGTCGGCGATCTCCGCCACGGCGCGCGCGTACGGCGAGAAATCCGGGTAGCCGTCGGCGTCCACCCGCACCCCTCTGGGGTGGCGGGAGGACCGTACGGGGTCCGGGAAGTTCACGACCTGACCGGCGTAGGCCGCGTTCGGCGGCGCGGCCTGTCCCCGGGGGCCGGGTGGTGCCCCCAGCCCTTGCCGACCTGACGTCATGGCTATCTGCCCCCTGCTGGCTTCTGGCTGTTCGGGACAGCCTAAGCGGTGCGGCAAGAGCGGGAGTCCGCCCTTCCGCGGCCCCTTCCGGCCCCGAACGCGCCCCTGCCCCGCACCCCGCCGCCTCCGCCGTCCCATGCCCCCTTTCCGTCCCCTTCCCACCCCCCTTTTCCGCCCTCTGTCCCTTCCTTGCCGGTCCCTGGCGGTCCCTGCCGATCCCTGCCGGTCCTTGCCGTTCCCCGGCGGTCCCTGCCGGTTTCCGCTCCCCTGCCCCCTCCGAAACCGTCCCGGCCGTCACGAACCGTCACAGCCGAGTGACCGAACGCCGACGGACGGGCACGTTTCAGCGCCCCAGCTTCCACACCCTGCACAGCATTTGGCAGGCTGTTCGCAACTCGGGGGGAGTGCACTGGAGGGGACGACAGCACCATGCACACAGCGCAACCAAGCACACAGAGCGACACGGGTGATCCTCGTCTCAGCTGGAGTGGCGACGATGAGACGCCTCCGCCCGCGCTGAACCACCGGCGGGACGGCATCCTGCCCGCCGTCGCGGCGGCCCTCTCCGTCCGCGGTGAGACGCTCACGTCCACCGCCGGGAAGGGCGACCAGCCGCCCGCGCTGCACCCGCTCGTTCAGGACTTCCTCGACACGCTCACCAGCGGCCAGCGTGAGCGTTTCACCGGCCGCTGCCCGGAGGCGATCCTGCTGTCGCGCCATCTCACGGCGGCGGACGGCAAGCGCTCGAAGCGGGCGCGGCGGAAGCCGCTGACGTACAGCGAGGCGAAACGCGCGCTGAAGCAGGCCAAGCTGACGGCGCGCAGAATCCGCGAGGACGGCGACCCGCTGCACGGCAGTTACGCCCCGCCCTGCCGTTCCTGTACGGCGATGCTCGACCACTTCGGGGTACGAGCCGTGGACCCCACCGCCTCCGAGAACGGCTGAACCTTCCTTGTCAGAGAACCTGAGTACGACCCGTTTCCCGGTCACCGTCGACGCCGCGCTGCGCGAGGCGGGCTGGCAGCCGGGCCGCTGGGACATCAAGCTGGCCGAGCAGTGGGCCGACGCGCTGCGTGCGTACGAGTCCCCGGCGGGGCACCGGCATACGGTCTTCCCCGCGGCGGTGGAGGCATGGGCGGAGTTCGGCGGTCTCCGGATCGCCTCCCTCGGCCCCGGCCGGCAGACGGCTCCGCCGCTCGTCCGCGTCGATCCGCTCGCGGGCCTCCATCTGGCACGCACCCTCGCGGACCTCGGGCGGGCTCTGGAGACGGAGGTCTCGCCCCTCGGGATGGAGGGCGAGGACCAGGCGGTCCTCGCGATCGACCTCGACGGCCGGGTCTACAGCGTGGACCACACGGGTGACTGGTACCTGGGCGCGGACATCGACCAGGCCCTGACGCTGCTCCTCCTCGGCCTCCAGCCGAAGCGACTGAGCCTGAGCTGACCCACCCACGAAGGGCCGCCGGGGTCTCGCGTTCGGTTCAGGGAGCGGGGCCGCGGTGGAGCCACCTAAGAAAGCGGCCTCGCGGGCAGGACCGCCGAGACGCGGAAGCCGCCCGTGTCCGTGGGGCCCGAGACGAAGACGCCCCCGAGCGCCAGGACGCGTTCCCGCATGCCCAGCAGCCCGTTGCCCCCGCTCGGCAGATCCGCGCCCCGCGCGTCCCCGGCGGCGTCCGGCGCACCGTTCTCGACCTGCATGGCGATCTCGGCGGCGCGATGCGCGAGGCGGATCATGACTTTGGCCCCGGCGGCATGCTTGTGGACGTTGGTGAGGGCCTCCTGGACCACGCGGTAGGCGGTCTGCTCGACCTCGGGCGCGTACGCCCGCGCCTCGCCCTGGACGGCCATTTCCACGACCGTTCCGGCCTGCCGGGACTGGTCGACGAGGTCGCCGACGTCGGCGATGGACGGCC
Organism: Streptomyces sp. NPDC004838; assembly: GCF_053600955.1. Taxonomy (NCBI): domain Bacteria; kingdom Bacillati; phylum Actinomycetota; class Actinomycetes; order Kitasatosporales; family Streptomycetaceae; genus Streptomyces; species Streptomyces sp. NPDC004838. The sequence goes on from NZ_JBSGAW010000031.1 coordinate 29,047, forward strand.
CGTCGTCCGCTGCCGCCGCGGCGGCTGCCGCGGCCGCCGCGCCCACCGCGGCGAGGGGCACCGGCGCGGCCCGTTTCGCTTCGCTCTCACCCTCGCGCAGGACGCCGAGCATCTCGCGCAGTTCGGTGAGCGCCTGCCGGCCCATGTCCCCCACCAGCGCCGCGTTCTTCACCGCTTTCTGCGGGTCCTTCAGCGCGACCGCCTGGAGCGCGGCCGCGTGAACGACCATCAGGCTCACCCGGTGGGCCACGACGTCGTGCATCTCGCGGGCGATCCGGGTCCGTTCCTCCGTACGCGCCCACTGGGCCCGCTCTTCGGCCCGGTCGGCGAGGAGGGAGAGTTCCTGTTCCAGGCTGTCGGCACGCTCCCGCAGGCTCTCCATCAGCCGGCGCCTGGCGCCTATGTAGAGGCCGAAGAGAACCGGCGGCAGGGCCATGCCGATGGCGACGAAGCTGGCCAGCAGGGGTACGTACCAGTCGCCGGGCTCCTGGAAACCGGAGTTCCGTACGTCCTGGCGGACCTGGACGCCGACGGCGATGAACACGGCCACCAGCGACATGCCCGTCAGCGTCCCGATGATGCGGCGCGGCACCTCGGACGCTGCCAGCGTGTACAGCCCGACGAACCCCATCAGATAGCCCATCTCCGCGGGCGCGACCGCGATCGAGACGAGGACCACGGCTATCGGCCACCGCCGCCGCAGAACGAGGACGGATCCGGCGATCAGCCCCAACAGCACCCCGAGCGGTCCGGGAAACCCCGCCCCGTCCGCGAATCTCGCGCCCTCCAGGGCGCACTCGAAGGCGGAGACGAGGCCGAGCCCCACATCCAGCGCGGCGCTCCGCCGCCGTCCCCACCACAGCCAGGCACGGGTGGGTGTGCCCGTGGCGTCCTGCTGTGCCCCCGTTGTGGTCATGTACTCCACCCTACGGGCGGGTGCCACCGAATATCCCGTCGGTTTTTCTCGGAGTGGGGTGAGAGCGGGAGCGCGCCGGGGGCGGCCGGAGCCGGCACCGCCCCCCGATGGAAGACTCGCGGAAGACTCGTGGAAGGCGCATCGAAACGCATCGAGACGCACCGTCGAGTAACGGCAAGTACGGGCAGGCACCGGCAAGTACCGGAAAGCACCGTCGCGGCAGAGGCGCGTGGTACGGCATAGTAGGGGCTGCCCCGGTGATGCCGACCACGGAAAACTGGACATAATCACCTATAAGCGGGCGTGCCTTCCCAGGTCGTCTAATGGCAGGACAAATGGTTTTGGTCCATTGAATGAGGGTTCGATTCCTTCCCTGGGAGCGTTCAAGGGCGGGTCCTGACCGGTGACGGTCGGGACCCGTCCTCATTTCGTCGGCGAAACCCACCGGTATCCTTCGGGTGTCCACCACCTGAAGCCGAAGGGCATACCCGTGAGCGCCAATCGCCCGGCCGCCGTCGTCGTCCTCGCAGCGGGTGAGGGCACCCGCATGAAGTCGAAGACTCCCAAGGTCCTGCATGAAATCTGCGGGCGATCACTCGTCGGACATGTCGTCAGCGCCGCTCGCGAACTGGACCCCGAGCAGCTCGTCGTCGTCGTCGGCCACGCGAGCGAGCGGGTCAAGGCACATCTGGCCGAGCAGTACGCGGGAACCCGCACCGCCCACCAGGCCGAGCAGAACGGCACCGGACACGCCGTCCGCATGGGCCTCGAAGAACTGACGCAGGACGGCATGCTCACCGGCACGGTCGTCGTCGTCTGCGGCGACACACCGCTGCTCTCGGGCGAGACCCTGACCGCCCTGGCGGCCACCCACGCCGGCGACGGCAACGCGGTCACCGTGCTGACCGCCGAGGTGCCCGACTCGACGGGGTACGGCCGGATCGTGCGGGACGCGGCCACGGGCGCGGTCACCGCGATCGTGGAGCACAAGGACGCCGACGACGAGCAGCGGGCGATCCGGGAGATCAACTCCGGGGTCTTCGCCTTCGACGGGGAGCTTCTCGCGGACGCGCTCGGCAAGGTGCGCACGGACAACAGCCAGGGCGAGGAGTACCTCACCGACGTGCTCGGCATCCTGCGCGCGGCCGGTCACCGGGTCGGCGCGGCCGTCGCGGCCGACCACCGCGAGATCGTGGGCATCAACAACCGCGTCCAGCTCGCCGAGGCGCGCAGGCTCCTCAACGAGCGGCTGCTGGAGCGGGCGATGCTGGCCGGGGTCACCGTGGTCGATCCGGCGTCGGTTTTCGTCGATGTCACCGTCACTTTCGAGCCAGACTCGATCATTCACCCGGGCACCCAGCTGCTCGGAGTCACCCATCTCGGCGAAGGCGCCGAGGTCGGTCCCAACACCCGGCTGCAGGACACCGTCGTCGGAGCCGGGGCGCGGGTGGACAACGCGGTCGCCGAGTCCGCCGAGGTCGGCGAGGGAGCGTCCGTGGGCCCGTTCGCCTATCTCCGCCCCGGTACCCGGCTCGGGGTGAAGTCCAAGGCCGGCACGTATGTGGAGATGAAGAACGCGACGATCGGCGAGGGCACCAAGGTCCCTCATCTGTCGTACGTCGGGGACGCGACGATCGGCGAGTACTCGAACATCGGCGCCGCCAGCGTCTTCGTGAACTACGACGGCGAGGCCAAGCACCACACGACGATCGGCTCACACTGCAAGACGGGTTCGGACAACATGTTTGTGGCACCCGTCACGGTGGGGGACGGCGCCTACACCGCCGCCGGGTCCGTCATCACCAAGGACGTACCGGCCGGTTCATTGGCCGTCGCACGTGGCCAGCAGCGGAATATCGAGGGTTGGGTGGCCCGGAAGCGGCCCGGAAGCGCGGCCGCGCAAGCAGCTGCCGCGGCCACTGACAAGGCCATCGACGAGAACTGACCGGAAACAGGTGCGCCGAACTCGGCGTACCGTGATACGTGCACACAAATTCGGCTGGCTCGCGTCCGCACGCCCTGTGCTGCCCCGCGCGGCCAGAGATCACCTCTGAGGAGACAATCCTGTGACCGGGTTCAAGACGACCGGCGAGAAGAAACTGATGCTCTTCTCCGGCCGCGCACACCCCGAGCTGGCCGAGGAAGTCGCACATCAACTCGGTGTCGGTCTGGTGCCGACCAAGGCGTTCGACTTCGCCAACGGTGAGATCTACGTCCGCTTCCAGGAGTCCGCCCGCGGGGCGGACTGTTTTCTGATGCAGAGCCACACGGCTCCGATCAATAAGTGGATCATGGAGCAGTTGATCATGATCGACGCTCTGAAGCGGGCTTCCGCCCGGAGCATCACCGTGATCGTGCCCTTCTACGGCTACGCCCGTCAGGACAAGAAGCACCGCGGCCGTGAGCCGATCTCCGCCCGGCTGGTCGCCGATCTGATGAAGACGGCCGGAGCGGACCGGATCCTCACGGTGGATCTGCACACCGACCAGATCCAGGGCTTCTTCGACGGCCCGGTCGACCACCTCTTCGCGCTGCCGATCCTCGCGGACTACGTGGCGGCGAAGGTGGACCGCAGCAAGCTCACGGTCGTCTCCCCGGACGCCGGCCGTGTCCGGGTCGCCGACCGCTGGTGCGACCGGCTGGGCGCACCGCTGGCGATCGTCCACAAGCGCCGCGACAAGGACGTCGCCAACCAGGTGACCGTCCACGAGGTCGTCGGCAATGTCTCGGGCCGGATCTGCGTCCTGGTCGACGACATGATCGACACCGGTGGCACGATCTGCGCCGCCGCCGACGCGCTCTTCGCCAATGGCGCGGAGGACGTCATCGTGACGGCCACGCACGGCGTGCTCTCCGGGCCTGCCGCCGACCGCCTGAAGAACTCCAAGGTCAGCGAGTTCGTCTTCACCAACACGCTGCCCGACCCGAGCGATCTGGAGCTGGACAAGATCACGGTCCTGTCGATGGCCCCGACGATCGCCCGCGCGGTGCGCGAGGTCTTCGAGGACGGTTCGGTGACGAGCCTCTTCGAGGAAGAGGCGTGACGGCACGGGCCTGACAGGCCAGGCGGGCCAGGCGTTACGGGCCGGACTTGGACGACACCGCCCGCCGGTGAGCAGCACCGGCGGGCGGTGTCGTCTGTCCGGGGAGTGTCGGTACGGCTCCCGGATCCGGGCACGGAGCGCTGCCTTCCGGCCCGCCCGTGATCGATTGGGCCGACCGGGGCGGCCATGCGTAGACTGTCCGGGTTGCTCGGCGAGGGAGGCCGCACACAGGTGCGGCGGTCCGTTATCGACGCGCTCTTCGCAGCAGGCGTAGCAGGCCATTCATGGCCGGGTGACCATCCGATTCCGTCTGTTGTACGAGGAGTGCACATGTCCGAGGTGAAGCTTGCCGCCGACATCCGGAGCGAGTTCGGCAAGGGAGCGTCCCGCCGCGTCCGCCGTGCCAACCGGGTTCCCGCCGTTCTGTACGGCCACGGCACCGACCCGGTCCACATCACCCTGCCGGGCCACGAGCTGCTGCTCGCGCTCCGTACCCCGAACGTCCTGATCTCGCTGGACATCGAAGGCCGCAGCGAGCTGGCCATCCCGAAGGCCGTGCAGCGCGACCCGCTGAAGGGCTTCCTGGAGCACGTCGACCTGCTCCTGGTGAAGCGCGGCGAGAAGGTCACCGTCGAGATCCCGGTCCAGGCCGAGGGCGACCTGGCCCCGGGCAACTTCCTGCTGGAGCACGTGCTCAACACGCTGACGGTCGAGGCCGAGGCCACCCGCATCCCCGAGTCGGTCACGGTCTCCGTCGCCGGTCTCGAGGCCGGTGCGTCCGTGCTCGCCAAGGACATCCCGCTGCCGTCCGGTGCGACGCTGGCCGTCGACGGGGAGACCGTCGTCCTCCAGGTCCTGGCCGCGCAGGCCGAGGAGCCGGCCGCCGAGGGCGAAGCGGCCGAGGGCGAGACCGCCGAGGCGTGATCCCTCCGGGGAGGTCGGCGGTTCTCGTAGCGAACCGGCCCTCGCGGGCCGAGACGTCACCCCGCCGGGGGTCGGCGGCCCTCGGAACGAACCGGCCCTCGCGGGCCGAGACGTAACCCGGCCGGGAAGACCGACCGTCACAGTCCTCCCGGACGACCGGCGAACCCGTCCTCGGGAGCCGAGGTGCTGCGGGCCCGGCCCACGGAGACCCGGCCCGCGGATGTCCCGGCCCGCGGAGTCCTGATCCTTTCGGAGGGCGGGACCTCGGGGTCGGCCCCGACGGAGGTCCGTGGATCCGACCGGGGCCTCCCCCGGCCCGGACTTCCGGGCTCGGGAGCCGGGCCCGAGGGTCAGCCCCCGGGAACCCGGCCGGGCCGGGTTCTCCGGGCCGGGCCCGCGAGCCGGCTGACCCGCGTTCCCGGCCGCGGTGCAGCATGTTCCTCCCGCCGGGTCCGCGAGCCCGCGCCCGCGGGCGCACGGCCCGCTTTCCGGATTCCCGATGGAGACGCGCAGATGACGACCGACGCGAACGCCCCCTGGCTGATCGTGGGCCTCGGCAACCCCGGACCCGGCTATGCCGCGAACCGGCACAATGTGGGCTTCATGGTCGCCGACCTGCTCGCCGAGCGCATCGGTGGCAATTTCAAGCGGGCGCAGAAGGCGCAGGCGCAGGTCGTCGAGGGGCGCATCGGTCCGCCCGGCCCGGCGAACCGGCGGGTGGTGCTCGCCAAGCCGATGTCGTACATGAACCTCTCCGGCGGGCCGGTGACCGGACTCCGCGACTTCTACAAGGTCCCGACCGCGAACATCGTGGCGATCCACGACGAGCTGGACATCGACTACGGCACGCTTCGGCTGAAGCTCGGCGGCGGTGACAACGGTCACAACGGTCTGAAGTCGATGACCAAGGCGATGGGCCCGGACTACCACCGGGTACGGTTCGGCATCGGCCGCCCACCCGGTCGGATGCAGGTCGCCGACTTCGTGCTCAAGGATTTCTCGGCCACCGAGCGCAAGGAACTGGACTACTTCGTCGACCGTGCCGCGGACGCCGTGGAGTCTCTGGTGACGGAGGGCCTGGAGCGCGCCCAGAGTACGTACAACTCCTGACAAGTCCCCCCTTGCCCTTGGTTGACTGACCGCGGTCATATACCCAAGGATCGCGCTCCATGACGCGCCCCAAGAAGCGGAACCGCTCACACCGCGCCCTGGCCCATGGTCGCCATGCCGTGGTGGGCGCTCTCACCGTACTGCTGCTGGCGGCCGGTTTCCGGGCGTCGTGGGGCACGGCGCAGCATGTGATGCTCGCCAAGGGACGGGAGCACGGCACACTCACCGTCTCCGGCTGCGGGGAGACGACCTGTACGGGCCCGTACGACCCCGAGGGCACACCGTTGCCGCTCTCCGGCATGACGATCGAGAAGTCGGTCGCGGTGAAGAAGGGGGCGGTGCTCCCGGTCGTCGTGAAGCCCGGCACCCGTGAAGTGGTCCGCGACGACAGGGGCGGCGCGTTCCATGCCTGGATGCCCCTCGGCGGGGCCATGCTGCTGGCATCCCTGCTCATCGGCGGCGGCCTCCGCCTCACGCGGTTCGCCTGGGCGACGGCGGCGCTGGGCGGCGCGCTCCTGGTGGCCGCGTTCGTCACGCTCTGAACGTCCTCCGAGACGCCCCCGGTCGGTCGGCAGCGGTGTCCCCTGACGGGGACGGAGTATCCGGACACGGCGCTGCCCGGCACGCAGGAGCGTGCCGGGCAGCGCCGCGTCGGTACAGGCCCGAGGCGGGGGCGCGCTGGGGCGCGGGGGCCCCGGGAGGCGCGAGGGCCCGCAGGCCCAAGGGCCCGGGGGCGCAGGCCCTGCGGCCCAAGGGCCGGGGCCCGTTCGCCGTGGCGTGCCGCACGCCCGGCCTCCCCTGTGCCTCGGAGTCCGGGCGGCGCGAGCGCCCACCCCGGAGAGCCCGACTCCAGAAAGCCCCGGCCCGCAAGGCCCAGCCCCGCAAGCCCCGGCCCGCAAGGCCCGGCCCCGCAAAGCCCAGCTCCAGAAGCCCCGGCCCGGAGGGCCCCGCCCCCGCTCAGCCCGTGTTGCGCAGGCCCGCCGCGACGCCGTTCACCGTCAGCAGCAGCGCCCGCGACAGCAGGGGGTCCGCTTCCTCTCCGCGCTCGGCCGCACCGCGCTGGCGGGCCAGCAGCGAGACCTGGAGGTAGGAGATCGGGTCGAGATAGGCGTCCCGGATCGCGAAGGTCTGCTGGAGCACCGGGTTGGAGTCGAGGAGCCGCTCACCGCCGGTGACCTTCAGGACCTCGCTGACCGTCAGCGCGTGTTCGGCCTCGATCGTGGCGAAGACGTGCTTCAGCTCCTCCGGGACCAGGGTGTCCACATAGTGCCGCGCGATCCTCAGATCCGTCTTGGCGAGGGTCATCTCGACATTGGCCAGGAAGTTCCGGAAGAAGTGCCAGTGCTCGTGCATCTCGTCCAGCACCGTGTCCAGACCGGCTTCCCGCAGCGCCTTGAGGCCGGAGCCGACCCCGAACCACCCCGGCACGATCTGCCGGGACTGCGTCCAGCCGAAGACCCACGGGATCGCCCGCAGCCCGTCGAGCCCGGCCCCGGAGTCCGGGCGGCGCGAGGGCCGGGAGCCCAGGTGGAGTTCGGCGAGCTGGTCCACCGGCGTGGAGGCGAAGAAGTACGCGGGCAGATCCGGGTCCTCCACCAGGCGGCGGTAGGCGCCGTGGGCCGCGTCGGAGACCGTGTCCATCGCCGCGTCCCAGCGCGCCAGCGCCTCGTCCGACTGGCGGGGCGCGGTGTGCAGGGCGGACGCCTGGAGCGTGGCCGCGACGGTCAGCTCCAGGTTCTCCCTGGCCAGCGACGGGATCAGATACTTGTCGGAGATGACCTCGCCCTGCTCGGTCACCTTGATCTCGCCCTCCAGCGTGCCCCACGGCTGCGCGAGGATCGCGTCCGCCGACGGGCCGCCGCCACGGCCGACGGTGCCGCCGCGGCCGTGGAAGAGCCGCAGCCGTACGCCGTGGCGGTGCGCGACGTCGCGCAGCCGCCGCTGCGCCCGGTGGATCTCCCACTGCGAGGTGGTGATGCCGCCGAACTTGGAGGAGTCCGAGTAGCCGAGCATGACCTCCTGCACATCGCCGCGGAGCGAGACGAGCCGGCGGTAGGACGGATCGGAGAGCATCTCGTCGAGGATGACGTCCGCCGCGCGCAGCTCGTCCGTGGTCTCCAGCAGCGGCACGATGCCGATCTTCGCCCAGCCCCCGTGAAGGTCGAGCAGTCCGGCCTCGCGCGCCAGCACGGCCGCCGCGAAGACGTCGTCGGCGCCCTGGCACATGGAGATGATGTACGACTCGATGACCTCGGGCCCGAAGCGTTCGAACGCCTCCTTGACCGTGTGGAAGACGCCGAGGGTCTTCTCCCCGGCCGCGTCCAGCGGGGCCGGGGTCGGCGCGAGCGGCCTGCGGGAGCGCAGCTCCTTCGCGAGCAGCTTCTGCCGGTACTCGCGCGGCATGTCCGCGTACCGCCAGGACTCCTCGCCCAGCCGGTCGAAGAGCTGGCCGAGCGCGTGGTGGTGGGCGTCCGCGTGCTCGCGTACGTCCATGGTGGCGAGCTGGAGCCCGAAGGCCGCGAGCGTACGGATCGTCCGGTCCATGCGGCCGTCGGCGAAGAGCCCGCCCCGGTAGGCGCGCAGCGAGGTCTGGATCAGGGTGAGGTCGGCGATCAGCTCGGTGGTGCCGAGGTAGTCGCGGCCCGGCTCATGGGGGGTGCCCTTGGCGAGGCGCTCGCGGGTGTGGACGAGCTTCTGCTGAATGCAGGTGGCCTTGAGCCGGTAGGGCTCCTCCGCGTTGAGCCGCTTGTAGCGGGGGCTGATCTCCGGCAGCAGCTCCAGGTCGGTCTGGAGGGATTCGAGGAGTTCCTCGGTCGCCCCGGCGTAGCGGATGGAGTTGGAGAGCAGCCCGCGCAGGGAGTCGACGAGTTCGAGCGCGTCGGTGATGCCGTGCTCGTGCTGGAGGATCAGCACCTCCCAGGTCACGGCGGGCGTGACGTTGGGGTTGCCGTCGCGGTCGCCGCCGATCCAGGTGCCGAAGGTCAGGGGGCGAGTGCCGGCGGGCAGTTCGACGCCGATGCGCTCCAGCTCGGCGGCGAGGTCCTCCAGGACGTCGCCGACGGCGCCCACGTGCAGCTCGTCGAGGTAGTAGATGGCGTTCCGCGCCTCGTCGGCGGGCTCGGGGCGCGCGACCCGGAGCTCGTCGGTCTGCCAGATCAGGTCGATGTTCTCGGCCAGCCGGAGATCGAGGCGGCGGCGGTCGGCCGGGCCCGCGTCCGTCTCCAGCAGCTCGGCGATACGGCGCAGCTTGTTCAGCACCGACCTGCGGGCCGCCTCGGTGGGGTGGGCGGTGAACACCGGCCGTACGTTCAGATTGCCGACCGTCTCACGCAGATGCTCGGGATCGGCGTCCTTGAGCAGATCCGCGGTACGGGCCAGCAGCCCGCCCTCGGCGGCACGCCGTTCGCGCATCTCATGGCCGCGGTGCACCTGCTCGGTGACATTGGCCAGATGGAAGTACGTGGAGAACGCGCGGACGAGCTTGGCCGCGGTCTCCAGGTCGGTGTCGCCCAGTAGCTGTGCTGCTGCCTCGCCGTCGCTGCGGGTCAGGGCCCGTACCCGCTCGACGAGGTCGAGCAGGTCATGGCCTTCCTGGCGCACGATCGTCTCGCCGAGGAGGTCGCCCAGTCGGCGGATGTCGGCCCTGAGTTCGGCGCTGGCGGTAGGGGTCTGGTCGGCACTGCTCACAGGTGCGGCTCCTTGCAGTGTTTGAGCACGTCTGGAGGGGTACTGGAGGCTGCGGACCGCGCTGTCCGACACGACCAGGATAGGTGTCCGTCGCCTGACGTCGTCCCCAGGGGCTCTTGCCGCCACGCCGCGCACTGCCATACTTACGTTGCCGTAGGTTACGGAACCGTAGCCAGGCCCGAATGCGCGTCTATCGCCTCATTCTCCCGGCCCATCCCTCACCCGACAAGGGACCTCCATGACGACAAGCCCCGATCTGCTCGACGACGTCTCCGGGACACCCGTCGATTCCGAGAAGGCCGCCGCCCTCCCTTCCGCGACCCTCGGAGGCGACAACAAGCGGTCGATCGAGCAGATCACCCTGCTGCTGTTCATCACGGTTCCCTTCCTCGCCGTGGTCGCGGCCGTGCCGCTGGCCTGGGGCTGGGGGGTGAGCTGGCTCGACCTGGGTCTGATGACCGCGATGTACTTCATCGGCTGCCACGGCATCACGATCGGCTTCCACCGCTACTTCACCCATGGCTCCTTCAAAGCGAAGCGCCCACTGCGGATCGCGCTGGCGATCGCGGGCTCGCTCGCGGTCGAGGGGCCGCTGGTGCGCTGGGTCGCCGACCACCGCAAGCACCACAAGTTCTCGGACGCCGAGGGCGATCCGCACTCCCCGTGGCGGTTCGGCGAGACCGTGCCCGCGCTGATGAAGGGCTTGTGGTGGGCGCACATTGGCTGGATGTTCGACGAGGAACAGACCCCGCAGCACAAGTACGCACCGGATCTGATCAAGGATCCGGCCATCCGCCGCATCTCGCGCCACTTCGTCCTCTACACGCTCGTCTCGCTGGCGATCCCGCCGCTCGTCGGCGGGCTGGTGACGATGTCGTGGTGGGGCGCGTTCACCGCGTTCTTCTGGGGTTCGCTGATCCGTGTCGCGCTGCTCCACCATGTGACCTGGTCGATCAATTCGATCTGCCACGCGGTCGGGAAGCGGCCCTTCAAGTCCCGTGACCGCTCCGGCAATGTGTGGTGGCTCGCGGTGCTGTCCTGCGGGGAGTCCTGGCACAACCTCCACCACGCGGACCCGACCTCCGCCCGCCATGGCGTCCTGCGGGGCCAGGTGGACTCCAGCGCGCGGCTGATCCGCTGGTTCGAAAAGGCGGGGTGGGCGTACGACGTCCGCTGGCCCAGCGCCTCCCGTATCGACTCCCGAAGGCACGCCGAGGCGTCCGACACGGCATGATGGACGACGTGGCGACCGACGGCAGCAGTGGTACGGACAGGAACCGGTCATCGGGACGGCGCGCGCGCCGGGTCCGGATGACCGGTGCGGAACGCCGGGAACAGCTGCTGGACATCGGCCGCGCCCTCTTCGCCGACAAGGGGTTCGAGGGCACCTCGGTCGAGGAGATCGCCGCGAAGGCGGGCGTCTCCAAGCCGGTGGTGTACGAGCACTTCGGCGGCAAGGAGGGGCTGTACGCGGTGGTGGTCGACCGCGAGACGCGCCGGCTGCTGGACATGGTCACGGGCGCGCTGACGGCCGGGCACCCGCGTGAGCTGCTGGAACAGGCCGCGTTCGCGCTGCTCGACTACATCGAGACGTACACGGACGGCTTCCGGATCCTGGTGCGGGACTCTCCCGTGGCGCAGTCGACGGGCACCTTCGCCTCGCTGATCAGCGATATCGCGACCCAGGTCGAGGACATCCTCGGCATGGAGTTCAAGAACCGCGGCTTCGATCCCAAGCTCGCGCCGGTGTACGCCCAGGCCCTGGTGGGGATGGTCGCGCTGACCGGTCAGTGGTGGGTGGACGCGCGCCGTCCGAAGAAGGCGGAGGTCGCGGCGCATCTGGTGAATCTGGCGTGGCACGGTCTGGACGGGCTGGAGCCGAAACCGCGTCTGATAGGCCACCGGAAGAACTGATCCGCACGCCCGGAGCGGATCCGCACGCCCGGAACTGACTCGTACGCCCGGAGTAGATCCGCACGCCCGGAACTGACTCGTACGCCCGGAGCTGATCGCCCCTGGCGCCTGATAGGGCACGGGAGCGGATCCGTACGTCATGGATGCCCGCCCCGGCCGTCGGCCGGGGCGGGCATCTCTGTGAGCGCCGTGGCGCACTCCGGCGATCCGGGCGCCAGCCCGTCGCGGGGACCGACGGCTGCCTCGGGGGCGGTCACCCAGGGGCGGTCACAACGGCTTCCTCGCGACGGCGAACAGCCGACGGAAGGGGAAGACCGTGCCGTGCGGCCCCGGCGGATACGCCTCCCGCAGCAGGTCGCTGTACTCGCGGAGAAACTCCTCCCGTGCGCGCTCGTCGTCGGCCAGCTCGGTGAGGATCGGCCGCAGAGTCGTGCCCTTGATCCAGTCGAGGACCGGATCGTCGCCGTGGAGAAGCTGGAGATAGGTCGTCTCCCAGACGTCCGTCTCACAGCCGAGACCGGTCAGGCGCGCGAGATAGTCGGCCGGCTCCAGAACGGAGGCGGCGGGCTCCCCCGGCTCCCCGAGGCGCTCGCGCCACCGCGGCCGGGCGCGCAGCTCGGCGAGGAGAACATGGCTGGGCGAGGTGAAGTTGCCGGGCACCTGGAACGCGAAGACGCCGCCGGGGGTGAGGCCGTCGATCCAGCGGGCGAAGGACTCGGCGTGGTCGGGCACCCAGTGCAGCGCCGCGTTGGAGACGATCAGTTCGTACGGGTCCTCGGGCGTCCAGTGCGCCGCGTCCGCGAGCCGAAAGTCGAGCCGGCCGCCGCCGGGCGTGTCGCCCGCGTGCTCCTTCTCGGCGCGGGCGAGCATCTCCGGCGAGTTGTCGAAGCCGGTGATGTACGCCTCGGGCCACCGCAGCGCGAGCAGCGAGGTGACATTGCCCGCACCGCAGCCGATGTCGGCGATCCGGACGGGCCCGCCCGGATCGCCGGTGCGGGCCGGCGGGTCCGGGATCCGGGCGAGGAGATCCAGGAACGGGCGGGTGCGGTGTTCCGCGTGGCGGAGGTACTGCGCTGGATCCCAGATGGGTGCGGAATGCATGGTCGAGCCCCTCGCTGGAACGGATGGCCGGAAGGGAACGGGGCCACGGCCCCGCGCGGGCTCCACCGTCCAACAGGATGTATCTTGATGTCAAGAGACTTCATGTCGACAGACCCTTTACACTGATCGTCATGGAGGACGAGGTCGATCGACTGGTCGCAGCGTGGCGTCGCGAGCGCCCCGACCTCGACGTGGAACCACTTGAGGTGCTGAGCCGCGTCTCGCGGCTGGCGCGCCATCTCGACCGGGCGCGGCGGCTCGCGTTCTCCGAGCACAGCCTCGAACCGTGGGAGTTCGACGTCCTGACGTCGCTGCGGCGCGCGGGCGCTCCGTATCAGCTCTCCCCCGGCCAGCTGCTCACCCAGACGCTGGTGACCTCCGGCACGATGACCAACCGCATCGACCGGCTGGCCAAAAGGAATCTGGTGGAGCGGCTTCCCGACCCCAGCGACCGGCGCGGTGTACTGGTGCGGCTGACGCCCGAGGGCCGGGACCGCGCGGACCAGGCGCTCGCCGGACTGCTCGCCCAGGAGCGCTCGATCCTCGCCGAGCTGTCGCGGGCCCAGCGGGCGGAGCTGGCGGCGCTGCTACGCCAGCTGACCGCCCCGTTCGACAACATCCCCGGCTAGCTCCGCCGGGCCCACGCCCGCCCGGCGCGCGAGGGCGACCGCGGCGAGGGTGGAGTGGACTCCGAGCTTCCCCAGGACGTTCTGCATATGCGTACGGACCGTGTGGGGCGACAGGAAGAGGCGCTCGGCGACGGCCTTCCGCCCGAGCCCCGCGACCATGCACCGCAGCACTTCCCGCTCGCGCGGAGTGAGCGACTCGACCAGCCGCTCGCTCTCGGTGCGGTGCTTGCGGGCGGCGGTCAGTTCGCGCAGTACGCCCGTGAGCAGCGCGGGCGGCAGATGCGTCTCGTCCCGCAGCACGCCCCGGATCACGGCGAGCAGCCGCTGGAGCGAGCAGTCCTTGGCGACCCAGCCGGAGGCCCCGGCCTGGAGCGCGAGGGCGGCGCGACGGGGGTCGTCCTTCTCCGCGAGCACGACCGTCCTGACGGCGGGGTGGCCCGAACGCACCCCCGCGACCAGGGAAATCCCGTCAACGACTCCGCCGAGACCGCCCAGGCCGTCGTCTCCGTCGTCGGAGACGGCGCGGGCGACCGGAGCGCGGCCGACCGGGGCGCGCGCCCCCTGAGCCTGGTTCAAGCCCGCAGCGCCGGGCCCCAGGCCCTGGCCCGCGTGCACGGCCGCGTTCGTGCCCGTGCTCGTGCCCATGCTCGTGCTCGCACTCGCGCTCGCGCCGAGATCGGCGTCGACGAGCATGACGTCGAAGCCACGGCCCTCCGCCAGCGCCCGCTCCAGACACCGCAGCGCGGCCGGACCACTGCCGGCCGCCAGAACGTCGACGTCGGGCTCGGCCGCGAGAGCGGCAGCGAGCGACTCGGCGAAGATTCGGTGGTCGTCCACCACCAGGACCCGGATACGGACCACAGACACCCCCTGTGTCGGAGGACGGCTCGGCGTGGATACGCCGCCCGGAGAGGTGCTTCAGCGGTCGCCCGGCCGCCGCCGTGCTCTGACTGATACCCCAACCTGGGCTTCATACCCGGCTGTCTCGCCCCCTGATCAACACCGGCCCCCACCGGCGCTGAGCATCAGAGTACGGCCGGGCGGCGGCAGCGGAAGGCTCTTTGCAGAACTGTTGCCGCCGCCGCGTTCCCGCTGTGCCGGGTGGGACACCTGGTGAAACACGGACTTCAGGGCCCATGCGGTGGTCCCTGCGGGCGGGTCCGGTGATCTCTCCGGGCCGGTTCGGTGGGTTCTCCGGGGCCTGTGCCGTGGCCCCTCCGGTCCCGGTGCGTCCCGGTTCGGGGTCGGCGGTTCGGCGGGCGGCGGGCGGCGGGCGGCGGGCGGCGGCGACTCCGCCACGGGCACGGGTGGGTGTGCGCCCGGACCGCCCGTCGCACGACGCTCGCGCCCGTCGGCTCCCGCGCTCATGACGCCCGCGCCCGCGCGAACTCCCAGGCGTCCGAGATGATCTCCGGCAGTCCGGCCCGCCGGGGCTCCCAGCCGAGCCGTTCCCGCGCGGTCGCGGCGGAGGCGACGAGCACGGCCGGATCGCCGGGACGCCGGGGCGCGGTGATCTCCGGAACCGGGTGGCCCGTCACCGTGCGCACGGTCTCGATGACCTCGCGCACGGAGAAGCCGCTGCCGTTGCCGAGGTTGCAGATCAGATGGCCGCCCGCCCGTGCCGCGTCCAGTGCGAGCAGATGCGCGTCCGCGAGATCGGCGACATGGATGTAGTCGCGTACGCAGGTGCCGTCCGGGGTGGGGTAGTCGTCCCCGTACACGGAGATCGAGGCGCGGCGGCCCAGCGCGACATCGAGGACCAGCGGGATCAGATGCGATTCGGGGTCATGGCGCTCGCCGCAACCCCCGTACGCCCCCGCCACGTTGAAGTACCGCAGCGAGACCGCCGCCAGGCCGTGCGCCGCCGCCTCCCCGGCGATCATATGGTCGACGGCGAGCTTGGACGCCCCGTAGGGGCTGGTCGGCGCGGTCGGGTCGGACTCGGTGATGGGGGTGCGGACGGGTTCGCCGTACGCCGCCGCCGTGGAGGAGAAGACGAGCGTACGGATCCGGGCCGAGCGCATCGCCGCGAGCAGCGCCATCGTGCCGCCGACGTTGTTGTCCCAGTACTTCTCGGGCCGGGCGACGGACTCGCCGACCTGGGAGTACGCGGCGAAGTGCAGCACTCCGTCGAACGAGCCGTCCAGCCATTTCACGGCGTCCCGGACATCGCCCTCGATGAACTCCGCGCCCTCGGGAACGCTCTCGCGGAACCCGGTGGACAGATTGTCGAGTACGACGGCCTGGTGGCCCGCCTCCAGCAGATGGCGTGTCACCACGCTGCCGATGTAGCCCGCCCCGCCCGTCACCAGGTATCGGTTCATGTCCTCGCCGCCTCTCGCAGCCGCCGGGCCGCGGTCTCCGGCGGCACATCGTTGATGAACACGCCCATCCCGGACTCCGAACCGGCGAGGGACTTCGGCTTGGGCGGCGACGGCGTCGAGCGGGCGGTGGTCCACGGCTCGCGCACGGCGTCGTCTCGGGAGTCGCCGTAGAGCGGTTCACGACCGTCGGCGAGCCGGGTCGACGTCTTCTTCACCGCGAGACTCCCTCAGCCTCCCAACACAATCGCACGCGACGAATCACCAGCGAACAGGGGTCGTCCGTGATCCTGCCGTACGCGCTCAATCAGAAGATATACATGTGCATCCGCTGATTTCCGGGTAAAGCATGCGAGCCGAGCGTGGTGTTGTCCGATGTGACGCGCCCGGACTCGGCGATCGGCGCCGACGGCGAGGCAGATGCTCGGCCCGCCCCTGTGCGAGGCAGGTGCTCGTGCTCGGCCCGCCCCTGTGCGAGGCAGGCGTTGCGCGAGGTCAGCGGGCTGGGCGGGGTGGGCGAGTCAGCGGTCCTGGAGCGGCATGGCCGCGACCGCCGCCCGGTCCAGCAGTCCGGTGCGTGCCGCGAGCGCGGCGGCCTCCAGCCGGGAGCCGACGCCCAGTTTCATCAGCACCCGTTGCACATGCGTACGGGCCGTGCTCGGCGCGATCCCCATACCGGCGGCGATCAGCCGGGTGTCCTCGCCCTCCGCGACCCTGACCAGCACCTCGACCTCGCGCGGGGTGAGCAGTTGGAGCAGCCGCTGGCCCTCGTCGTCCGGCTGCGCGACGGGGTTGAGCAGCTCGGCGAACGCGCCCTGGAGCAGTTGCGGAGCCACCACCGCCTCGCCCGCCCGTGCCTTGACCATGGCGCGCTCGACGCCTTCGATGCGTTCGTCGTGGCGCACATAACCGGACGCGCCCGCCGCGAAGGCCGCGGCGATCCCGCGTGGACTCGGCACCGGCCCGAGGACCACGACCGCCACCTGGGGGCGCTCACGTTTGATCCTGACGATCGGGTCGAAGGCTCCCGGTTCGGCGGGGGAGGCCGTGCCCATGAGGCAGACCTCGGGAGCTCGGGAGACCACCAGCTCGGCCGCGCCCGCGGCGGGCGCGGCCGCGGCGAGCACCCGGTGCCCCCGCAGTTTCAAGGCCGAGGCGAGCGCCTCCGCGTGCAGCCGGTGATCGTCGACCACCATGAGCCGAACGCCCATCGAGCAACTCCCCTCCCCCGTCGCCGCCTGCCCCGGCAAGGTACACGCTTGTTCGACTCTGCGCGCCCTTATCTCGGCAGAAGTCCCCCAGAGTGCCGAATTCTTCGCCAAACAGGGCTGCTTATGACCCCGGCATGACCACTTCATGACCAATAGGAAGTGGCCCCGCACATCGGATTATCCGATGTATGGGGCCACTACTGATCGATGGATCAGCCCGCTACCGTATGCGGACCGCCCGATTCCGGGATCAGTCGGCCGTCGTGAAGGCCACGGTCAGATAGCGCTTCCCGAGCAGCGAGGTGGTGGACGACGGCTTGCTCATGAGCACCTGGCTGATGTACAGGCGGCCGTTCGCGTAGACGTACTCGGCATAGTCGGTGCTGAAACTGGTCTCCGCGGCACGCAGCGTCTTGTCGGCCGAGTTCTCCATCAGCACGGTCGGCTTGAGGGTGCCGCCGTGGATGCTGACGATCTGGCCGCCCTTGTCGTACGGGGGCACCTTGTACGCGATGACATCGCCGCCGTCCATGCGGATCGGGAACATCGTGTACTTCTCCCCCGCGTCCGCACGGCCGGGCAGCGGCTTTCCGGAGGCGAGGTCGTAGGAGACGATCTCGTTCGTCCGGCCGTACTCCGCGGCGCCCTGGTGCTCGGAGGTCGGCAGATAGATCCGGCCATTGCCGACCACGACCTTCTGGCACGACTCCACCTCGGTGGTGCGGCAGCGCGCGGCGAACTTGTCGCCCGTGGCCGAGATCTTGGTCAGCAGCTTGCCCTGCTCGTCGATCGAGAAGAAGTCCGAGATGCCGAACTTGCCGGTGTCGCCGACGTCCGCGGCGACGACCAGCGGCTTGCTGCTGATGACGCTCGCGTACTTCACGCCCACGGGCATCTTGTACGAGAACCGGGGGGTGCCGTTGGCGGGGTCGACCGCCTGGATGGTGAGTTCCTCGTTGCCGTACGAACCGCATGAGCGGACCGCGACGAGTGCGGCCCCGCCGCCGTAGCCCTGGTCGGTGCAGTTCTGCGCGCCGGAGGGCTTCCAGCGGATGGCGCCGCTGTCGAGGTCGAAGGCCGCGCCGCCGTCGAGACCGCCCGCGGCGACGGTGGTGCCGCTCTGGGTGACCTCCGAGAAGCGGACCTTGCGGTCACCGGAGGACGCGGTGGTGATCGACTTGCTCCACAGGAGCTTTCCGCTCGCCATGTCGATCGCGCCGACCTCGGTGCACTGCTGGTAGCTCTTGGTGCCCGACCCGACCCGCTTGGCGGCCTCGAAGAGGATCGCCGTCTTGTGGTCGTCGGACTTGTGCCGGGACGCGGCGCACACCTGGCCGGGCAGCGGGATCTTCCACAGTTCGGTGCCCTTGGCGAGGTCGTAGCCGACGACGGAGTCGATGCCCGGCTTGACGTACGCCTTGTCGGTGACCCAGGAGCCCTTGACGGCGGTGATGTCGTTGATCTCGGGCTGAGGATGCTGGAAAGCCACCTTGGAAGCGGTGTTGGCGGGGGCCTTCTCCTTGCCGGCGCCGTCCACAGGGGGCTTGCCGTCGTCGCCGCCTCCCCCTCCGTCTCCGCCTCCGGTTGAGTTCCCGGACGAGGCGCCCGAACTGGTCCTGGCCTCGTCCTCCTTGCCGCCGTCCCCCTTGGTGGAGGCGAACCAGACGCCTGTGCCGATGATCAGCACGACGGCGACCGCCGCCGCGATGATGATCCGGGCCTGGGTGCTGAGCTTCTTGCCGCCGGGGCCGCCGGGGCCTCCCGGCAGGGGTGTCCCGTACTGCGGCTGCGTGGGGTATCCGTAACCGGGCGCGCCCGGCTGTCCGGGCTGCTGCGGGTAGCCGAAGCCCGGCTGCCCGCCCGGTGTCTGGGGGTAGCCGTAAACCGGCTGACCCGGCTGACCCGGCTGCTGCGGGTAGCCGTAGCCGGGCTGCCCGCCGGGTGCCTGGGGGTAGCCGTAGCCCGGCTGACCCGGCTGTCCCTGCGGCGGCTGTCCCTGCGGCGGTTGCAGGGGATAGCCGTAGCCGGGCTGTCCCTCGGGCGGCGTCGGAGGCTGCCCCGGCCCGGAAGGGGTCGGCGCCGGAGGCCCGAACCCGCCGGGCGGCGGGTCCTGCGGAGCGCCGAACCCTCCCTCCTGCGGCGGCTGCTGGGGCGGCTGAGGCGGCTGCGTCATGACGTGGATACCTCGGGAAGGACGGGACGGGCGGGGGAAGCCGGGGAGGGGGCGTCGGACCGAGCGTGGGTGTGGGACCCGACGCCGACAGCGCTACCGACGCCGACGCCGGGACGGACGCGCCTCTGCGACGGGGTCATTTACCGAAGGCCATCATCGTCACGGTCTCCAACTCCGCCGCGTCGTTACTGGCGCTGACCCGGCCCGCAGCGATGAAGAAGCGGTCGCCGGCATAGACGAGCCGGGCCGAGTAGAAGCCGTTCTCGACCTTCGCGGCGCCCTGCGGATGCTGGAGGACGACCTTCGGCGCACCGCCGGTCGGGGCGATCGTCGCGACCGCGCCGCCGGAGTCGTACGACGCCTTGCGGTAGACGACGAGGTCGCCGCCCTCCATCCGCAGCGGGACCACGCCCCGGTCTCCGCCGGAGGCCGAACGCCACTTGGGCTTGCCGGTGTCGAGGTTGAAGGCGACGACCTCGTTCGCGCCGCCGGCCCGGGTGGGGTCGGTGGCCATGTAGAGGGTGTTCGCGTCCGCCGCGACCCCGGTGCAGCCTTCCAGGTTCTGCCCGAAGATCACGAACGCGCCGCCGCAGCTCAGCTGGAACTTGTCCTTGCCGCCGTCGATCTGCGAGCGGACCGTCCCGTTGGACGTGAGCGCGAGAACGGACCACTTCTTCGGCTCACGCTGGATGAGGGAGACCACGAGCGGCTCGGCGGAGTAGACCTTGTCGATCTCCCAGCCCTGGGGAGCGGTGTAGGTCCACTTGGCCCTGCCGGTGGCCGGATCGACTTCCTGGAGCTGGTGCTTGGGCTTCTTGTAGTCGTTCGTGGGGCAGCTGACCGCCGCGAGGAGCTTGGGCCCGCCCGCGTACGCGAACGGCTTGCAGCCGCTCTTCGGCCCCTCGAACAGCTGGCGGCCGTCGGTCATCGAGAAGCCGAAGGAGCTGCCGGTGCCGCCCGCCGCGAGGGTGTTGCCGCTGATGGCCAGCGTGAAGTCGGAGAAGGACAGGAATCCGGTCCCCTTGGGTATGGGCTTCTTCCACCCCGCCTTGCCCGTCTTGACGTCGATCATCTGGAGATTGAGGCACTTGGCCTTCTCCGTGAGGCCGTCCTTGACCCCGATGACGATCTTGCCGTCGGCGGACGGCTGGGTGGTCGCCATGCACACCTCGGCGTCCAGCGGCAGGGTCCACTTCTTCGCGCCGTCGGTCACCGAGTAGCCGACGACCTGCTTGTACATGGCCTTGACGACGGTGTCGCCGACGACCCACGGGCCGAAGACGTCGGCGCCGTTGCGCGGGAGGTCGACATCGTTCTTCGTCACGAAGAGGGCTTTGGCGTCGCCGTCCTTGCGCCCGGCGTTGAGATCGGGGGCTCCGTCGCCTCCGCCGTTGCCGCTGCCGTCGCCCTTGTCGACGGACTCGGAGGCCGACGGCGTGGGATCGTCGCTCTTGCTGACGTTCTTCCCCTGGTCGTCCGTCTTCTCGTCCCCGCTGAGCGCGAGGTAGGTGCCGCCGCCGATGACCAGCAGGCCCGCGACGGCCGCCGCGACGATGATCGCCGCCTTGCTCTTGAAGAAGCCGCCACCGCTGCCGCCGGGCGGCGCGGGCGGGGTCGGCGCACCGGGGTACTGCGGCTGGTTCGGGTAGCCGCCGTAGGGGCCGGGGGTCTGGCCGTAGGGGCCGGGCTGCTGACCGTACGGGCCCTGCTGCTGACCGTACGGACCCGGCTGCTGGTACGGGCCCGGCTGCTGACCGTACGGCCCCGGCTGCTGGTACGGGCCCTGCTGGCCGGGATAGCCGTAACCAGGCTGTTCCGGCTGTCCCTGCGGCGGCGTGCCCTGGGGCGCGGGCGGCGTGTACGGCGGCTGGGCCGGCGGTTGCGGCACCCCCTGCGGAGGCTGCGGCGCACCGTACGGCGGCTGGGGAACCCCCTGCGGCGGCTGCGGCACGCCCTGCGGAGGGTTCTGCCGGGGATCCTGGGGCGCTCCGAAGCCCCCCGGCGGTTGCTGGCTGGGCGGCTGAGACATCAGCGCTTCCCCCTTCATACGGTCCGCTGTCCGACAGCCTCCCCCGCTGTTCCGGTGCGCATCGCCGGCGCGTGTGCCGTATCCCGGAAAGGAGCGTTTTCGGACATGGATCCGCGTTCTCACGGCAGTCGAGCGGAACTTCTTTCTATCACCCGTGCCATGACAAACCGGCGGCCGGTCCGCCCTGTACCCAAGGGCGGACCGGCCCGTGACGACGTTGTTATGAGACCTGCACACGGCCGCCACGACCGCGTATGACGCGTATCGGCGGCCCTTGGAGCAGGTTCCGGCCAGACGTACAACTAGGCGTCTTCGGCCAACTCCAGCCAGCGGAGTTCCAAGTCATCGCGCTCGGCGGCGAGTTCCCTCAGCTCCGTGTCGAGCTTCGCCACCTTGCCGAAGTCCGTGGCGTTGTCCGCGATCTGGTCGTGGAGCGCCTTCTCCTTGCCGGAGATCTTGTCGAGCTGCCGCTCGATCCGCTGGAGCTCCTTCTGCGCGGCCCGCTGCTCACCCGCCGACTTCACCTTGACGGCGGGCTGACCGGCGGACGATCCCGCGCCCGCGGCGGCTCCGGCGCCCGAACCCGTGCCCGCCGCCGTCCGGGCCGGCGGGGCGGCCGTCTCGATCATCGCCCGGCGGCGCTCCAGGTACTCGTCGATGCCGCGCGGCAGCATCCGCAGGGTGGCGTCGCCGAGCAGGGCGAACGTACGGTCCGTCGTACGCTCCAGGAAGAACCGGTCGTGCGAGATGACGACCATCGAGCCGGGCCAGCCGTCGAGCAGGTCCTCCAGCTGGGTCAGCGTCTCGATGTCGAGGTCGTTGGTCGGCTCGTCGAGGAAGAGGACGTTCGGCTCGTCCATCAGCAGCCGCAGCAGTTGCAGCCGTCGGCGCTCACCGCCGGACAGATCGCCGACGGGCGTCCACTGCTTCTCCTTGCCGAAGCCGAACCGCTCGCACAGCTGCCCCGCGGTCATCTCCCGGCCCTTGCCGAGGTCGACGCGGTCCCGGATCTGCTGGACGGCCTCCAGCACGCGCAGCGCCGGGGGCAGTTCCGTCACGTCCTGCGACAGATACGCCAGCCGTACGGTCCGGCCGACGGCGATCCGCCCGGCCTCGGGCTGCTCCTCGCCGTCGCTGGTGGCCGCGTCCGCGAGGGCCCGCAGCAGGGAGGTCTTGCCCGCGCCGTTCACGCCGACGAGCCCGATCCGGTCGCCGGGGCCGAGCTGCCAGGTCAGCTGCTTCAGCAGCACCTTCGGCCCGGCCTGCACGGTCACGCCCTCCAGATCGAAGACCGTCTTCCCCAGCCGCGCGCTCGCGAACTTCATCAGCTCACTGGTGTCGCGCGGAGGCGGCACATCGGCGATCAGCTCGTTGGCGGCCTCGATGCGGTACCGGGGCTTGGAGGTACGGGCGGGTGCGCCGCGCCGCAGCCACGCCAGCTCCTTGCGCACCAGGTTCTGCCGCTTGCTCTCCTCGGTGGCCGCGATGCGCTCGCGCTCGGCCCGCGCGAAGACGTAGTCGCTGTAGCCGCCCTCGTACTCGTACACCGAACCGCGCTGGACGTCCCACATACGGGTGCAGACCTGGTCGAGGAACCAGCGGTCGTGGGTGACGCAGACGAGCGCCGAGCGACGGGTCTGGAGGTGCTTGGCCAGCCAGGCGATGCCCTCGACGTCGAGGTGGTTCGTCGGCTCGTCGAGGACGAGCAGGTCCTGGTCGGCGATGAGCAGCTTCGCGAGCGCGATACGGCGGCGCTCGCCGCCGGAGAGCGGGGCGATGACGGTGTCCAGGCCCTGCGGGAAGCCGGGCAGGCCGAGCCCGCCGAAGAGCCCGGTGAGCACATCCCGGATCTTGGCGTTCCCCGCCCATTCGTGATCGGCGAGGTCGCCGATGACCTCGTGGCGTACGGTCGCCTCCGGGTCGAGCGAGTCGTGCTGGGTGAGTACGCCGAGCCGCAGCCCGCCGCTCTGGGTGACCCGGCCGGTGTCGGGCTCCTCCAGCTTGGCGAGCATGCGGATGAGGGTGGTCTTGCCGTCGCCGTTGCGGCCGACGACGCCGATGCGGTCCCCTTCGGAGACGCCGAGGGACACGGTGTCGAGCAGGGCACGGGTTCCGTACACCTTGCTGACGGCCTCGACATTGACCAGATTGACGGCCATTTCTCTCCTGTGCGGGGGTGGGGTGGGTCGACCTACCAGGGTAGTCGCCACGGGGGCGCGCGGGAGCGGCGGTCCGGGCGGGGGCTCGGGCGGGGGCTCGGGCCCCTGCCGGGGGCGGGGGCGCGCCCGGCAGGGGCCCGAGGGCGCGGGCCGCCGTCGACCGGGAGCGCGGGCGCGGCCGGCCGCTCCGCCCGCGCCGCTCGGCTCAGACGTGATCCATCCCCAGTGCGGAGAGCACGAGCGCCGGCAGCTCCCGGTGGATGGCGTTCTCGGTTCCCGACAGCCGGGTACCGAGGCCGCCGTGGCGGAGGAGGAGGATCTCGGAGGCTATGGACAGCGCCGTCTCCGCCGGGTCGGCACCGCCCAGGTCGAGCCCCGCCGGGGAACTGAGCCGCGTCAGCCGGTCGTGCCGCACTCCCGTGGCCCGCAGCGACGCCTTGCGCCGCTCCACGCTGCGGCGGGAGCCCAAGGCACCGACATAGGCCAGGTCCATCCGCAACGCGGCCTCCAGCAAGGGCACTTCGAACTTCGGGTCGTGCGTGAGCGAGACCACCGCCGTTCTGCCGTCGATCCGCCCCGCCGCCGCCTCCGCCTCAAGGTGGCGGTGGGGCCAGTCCACGATGACCTCATCGGCGTCCGGGAAGCGCTCGGGGGTGGTGAACACCGGCCGTGCGTCGCACACCGTCACCCGGAAGCCGAGCAGCGTGCCCTGGCGGACGAGGGCAGCGGCGAACTCTCCGGCACCGTAGATCAGCATGCGGGGCGGGGGCGTCAAGCTGTGGACGAACACGCGCGCGCCTCTCCCGGAGTCCGCTTCGGCGGACCCTGTGCCCGGGTCGGCCGACCTTGTGTGCGGGTCGGCGGACTCGGCGCCCGCTTCGGCGGACTCGCTGCCCGCTTCGGCGGACTCGGTGCGGAACGTGCCGGAGCGCCCCTGCGTCAGCAGTCGCCGGGCCCCTTCGGTGGTGTCCCCGTCGAAGGCGGAGTCGCCTGTGCTCCCGCTGGTGCCGTCCGCCCAGCACACCAGGTGCGCGCCGGTCCGTACGGATCCGTCGGCCTCGACGACCGTGGCGAGGGCGACCGGGGCCCCGGCCCGTATACGTGCGAGGAGGGCGCCCAGTTCGGGGAAGGACCGCCGGTCGACGCTCTCGACGAAGACCTCGATGGTTCCGCCGCACGTCAGGCCGACCGCTCCGGCGTCGTCATCGCTCACCGCGTAGCGTTCGAGTACGGGAACGCCGTCCCGCACGGCCTGCTGAGCCAGGTCGTACACGGCCCCTTCCACGCAGCCGCCCGAGACGCTGCCGGTGACCTTCCCGTCCGGGGCACAGATCATCATCGCTCCCGGCCGGCGTGGGGCCGAGCCGAATGTCGACACCACCGTGGCGAGCCCGCACGGTGTGCCGGCCTCCCAGAATCGGTGGAGGCGCTCCCACATGTCGTTCATCGCGCTTCCGCATCTCCGATGATCTTGTCCTGGGTGATGGGCAGGTCGCGGATCCGGCGGCCGGTCGCGTGGTGGACGGCGTTGCCGATGGCCGCCGTCATCCCCGTCGTCGGAGTCTCCCCGAACCCACGCGCGCCGAGGGCCTCGCTGGTCGGGTCCGGCTTGTCCACGAAGATGGTTTCGATCTCGGGGATATCGGCGTTGACGGGCACCAGGTAGCCCGACAGGTTGGGGTTGACGATCCGTCCCAACTGGTGGTCGACCATGGTGTGCTCGGACAGGGTGAAGCCCACGGCGGCGACCGCGCCGCCGATCGCCTGGCTGCGCAGCGTCCTGCGGTTGAGGACCCGGCCGGCGTCGAAGGCACCGACCATACGGGTCACCCGGACCTGTCCGATCCTGGGGTCGACGCGTACCTCGGCGAAGACCGCTCCGGTGGAGTAACCGAGAGGGATGGGGACGGGGGTGGTGGTGGCTTCCACGGGCTTGCCGTGCCGGGTGACGACCGAGCGGACGCGGTCTCGGCGCTCGCGCCGACTGGTGTCGCGGAGGATTCCGCTTTCGACGGTGATCCGCTCGGCCGGGATGCCGTACAGCGGGGAGCGCGGGTCCGCGACGGCGAGGTCGATCACGGCTCGGCGGGCCGTGGTGCAGGCCCGGTTGACGGCGGCGCCGACACCGGGGACGGTGGCGGACGCGGCGGCGACGAAGGCGAACGGGAAGTCGGTGTCCCCGAGTTCAAAACGTACGTCGTCCAGTTCCAGCCCCAGGCACTGCGCGGCCACTTGGGCCATCACCGTGTACGTACCGGTCCCGATGTCGTGGGTGGACACCTGGACCACCGCCTCTCCGCTGGTGGAGATCACGACCCGGGCGCCGGCTCCCGGCCTTCCGCCGGCGGTGTGCGCGGCGGTCGCCATGCCCCAGCCGATCAGGGTGTCGCCGTCGCGCATCGACCCGGGGCGCGGATCACGCCTGCTCCAGCCGAACGCGGCCGCGCCGCGGCGGTAGCACTCC
Source organism: Streptomyces sp. NPDC004838 (assembly GCF_053600955.1). Lineage (NCBI taxonomy): Bacteria > Bacillati > Actinomycetota > Actinomycetes > Kitasatosporales > Streptomycetaceae > Streptomyces > Streptomyces sp. NPDC004838. The sequence goes on from NZ_JBSGAW010000031.1 coordinate 54,729, forward strand.
AGGAGATGCTTGCTGCCGAAGGGTTGGCCGGTGTCGGGGTTGTCCGAGGTGTGATTGCGCCGCCGGAGCTCGATCGGGTCCATGTCCAGGGCGTAGCTCAGCTCGTCGAGAGCCGTTTCCAGGCCGTGGCAGGCGACGGCCTCGGGTGAGCGCATATTGCTCGGCGCGGCCAGATTGAGCCTCACCGCCCGCTGGGCGACATGGAGGTTGGGGCAGGCGTACAGCATCCGGGTGGGCTCACTGGTGTTGAACAGCAACTCCTCGGTACGGCTGACCTGGGACGTGGTGATGTGATCGATGGCGGTGAGCCTGCCGTCCCGTTTGGCTCCGATCCTGAACCGCTGGTGGGCCTCGGGCCGGTGGCCGTTGGAGGTGTAGGTCTGGGCACGGGAGAGCACCAGTTTGACGGGACGTTTCAACTGGCGGGCCACCGCGGCGGTGAGGAGGGTGTGCGGCCACACCGGGCCCTTGGCTCCGAAGCCTCCGCCCAGGAACGGGGAGAGCACCCGGATGCTGGAGGCGGGCAGGCCCAGTGCCTCGGCGAGGCTGATCCTGGTGGCGTTGGCGCCCTGGGCGGTTTCATGCACCGTCAGCCGTTGGCCGTCCCAGATGGCGGTCGTCGCGGACGGCTCGATGGGGTTGTGGTGGTGCATGGGCGTGGTGTAGCTGACGTCGATGCGGACGTCGGCCTGCGCCAGCCCCGCCTCGGGGTCGCCGCGGGTGATCTCGTTGGGACCCTCCAGGCCCGGCGCGGGCACATACGCCTCGTCCATGGCCTCGGCCAGACCGGCCCGAGGCGGGCGGACGTCGTAGGAGACGTCGACGAGTGACGCGGCTTCCTGGGCCTGCTCCAGGGTTTCGGCCACCACGTAGGCCACGGGCTGGCCGCTGTGGTGGATCTCCGCGTTCTGTAGCGGGACGACCCGCTTCCAGTAGGCCGCGCCGGGGGACGTGGGCACGGCCAGACGGGGCATGGTCTCGTGTGTGAAGACGGCGACCACACCGGGCGCGCGTTCGGCGGCCCCGGTGTCGATGCCGGTGACGCGCCCGTTGGCGATGGTGCTCAGCACGAGGAAGCCGTACAGGGCTCCGCGGACCTGAACGTCCGCGGTATAGGTGGCCGCGCCGGTGACCTTGGCGCGCCCGTCGACCCGGGCGACGGGGCTGCCCACGATCGGGCTCACTTTCGACCTCCGAGGTCCTCGAGGATGTCGGCGAGGGCGCGCTGCACCAACTCGGCCTTGAACGCGTTGTGCTCGCGCGGCTGCGCGCCTTCGACCAGGGCCCGGCCCGCTTCCGCGATGGTGGCTCGGGTCAGAGGGCGACCGCGCAGGGCGTCCTCGGCCCGGGGCGAGCGCCATGGCCGGGTCGCGATGCCTCCGAAAGCGAGCCGGACATCGGTGACCACCCCTTTCGCCCGGGTCAGGGCGGCGGCCACGGAGACGACGGCGAACTCGAACGTGGCCCGGTCGCGCAGCTTGAGGTAGCGCGAGCCGGCCGCCGACCGGCTTTCGGGAATCTCGACACCGGTGATGAGCTCGCCGTGCCGCAGCGCGTTCTCCTGGTGCGGGGTGGAGCCGGGCAGACGGTAGAAGTCTCCGATGGGGACGGACCGGCGGCCGTCCGGTCCGAGGGTGAGCACTCGGGCGTCCAGGGCGCTCAGCGCGACGGCCAGATCGGAAGGATGGACCGCGATGCAGTGATCGCTGCCGCCATGGATCGCATGCCAGCGGTTCTGTCCGCCGATGGCGGGGCAGCCGCTGCCGGGCTCACGCTTGTTGCAGGGACTGCCGGCGTCCCGGTAGTACCAGCAGCGGGTCCGTTGCATGAGATTCCCGCCGATGGTGGCCCGGTTGCGTACCTGCGGGGACGCGGAAGCCAGCAGGGCCTCGGAGACGACGGGGAAGCGCTCGGAGATCAACGGGTGAGCGGCGACGTCCCCCATACGGGCCGTGGCGCCGATGTGCAGTCGGCCCTTGCTCAAGCCGATGCCCGAGAGGGGGAGCCCGTTGATGTCCACGACGAGGTCGGGGGCGAGGACCCGGTCCTTCATTAGATTCGTCAGTTCGGTCCCGCCCGCGATGAACGCGCCACCGGAGTGGCCCGCGACCAGGTCGACGGCCTCGGACGCACGCGACGTACGCGCGTAGTCGAAGAGCTTCACTGCCCGGTTCCCTTCGCGGCGTCCCGTACCGCTTCGACGATGTTCGGATAGCAGCCGCACCGGCACAGATTGCCGCTCATCCAGTCGCGGATCTCGGTGTCGGAGCCGGCGTGGCCCTCTCGGATACAGGCGACGGCCGACATGATCTGCCCGGATGTGCAGAACCCGCACTGGAAGGCGTCACGTCGGATGAACGCCGCCTGCACGGGGTGCAGTGCGTTCCCACGGGCCAGACCCTCGACCGTGGTGATCTGCCGACCGTCCTCCATGACGGCGAGGGTCATGCACGACTTGACCCTCCGGCCCTCGATGAGGACGGTGCAGGCACCGCACTCACCGCGGTCGCAGCCCTTCTTCGTCCCCGTCAGGCCCAGCCGCTCACGCAGCGCGTCCAGCAGGGTGACGCGGGATTCGACCGTGACCCGGTGCTCCGTGCCGTTGACCTGAAGGGTCACTTCGGCCGTCGGGGCCGGGGACGGAAGCGTGGTCCGCGCGCCGACGGGACTGCCGACCGCGACCGCCGTCGCACCGCCCGACGCGGCCAAGGCGGTGGCGCCGACCGCGCCGGCGACGAGCACGCTGCGGCGGCTGTGCCCGTCGGTTGAGCGATCGTCAATTGAATATTCGTCAGCTGGGTGATCGGCTGGGTTGTCGTCATGCTCGGACATGCGTGTATGTCTCCTCACGGGTACGTGACGGGAGGGTCCGCGCCCCTCGGCGCGGGGCGGCACCGGCGATCACCGTGGCCGCCGACATGGCCGGCCCTCGCCCGAGGCCGAAAGTCGCGGCTTCGCGACCTCATGCGGCGCGGACGCCGACGCGGGCGGACTGCCCTCTGATCCAGGGGGTGCGGTCGCCGACCGGGCTGGACTCCCCGAGGCACCGCCGTAGCGCCGCGCCCGGATTCCCGGTCGTGGATTCAGCGATCGTGAACTCCCTCCCCGTATACGGAGAATCACCCGCGACCGAATCACCGATAACGAGTTCGACACATCGACGCTAACGAAATCATCGATCACGGTCAAGCGTTATCGATGATGCGTCAGTGATCGCCGAGATCCCACGGCCGCGCGAGAACGTCCTCCGGGCAGCAGCGGACCCGCCGACCGAGGGCGGCGCTGTGACGGGTCGGCGAGGGTCCGGTGACGGGCCGGTGAGGCCGCCGGCCCGGCTGTCGCCGACCGCACCGCTGGACGTGCCGCGTCCGGCGCCGGGGACGTCGAAACCCCGCCGCAGAGGTTGAAGGTCACGTCAGCAGCGGCGGTGACGGGGAAGCGGTGCATCAGCCACCGCGCATGACCCCGGCTGTGCTCGGACCACAGCTGTATCCGTCGTACGTTCCGCGTCAGTCGGCTGCGGGCGTCGCCGCCGTGACAAGGCGTGTGAGCCACTCGCCGAGCAGACCGCGCTCGCTCTCCGTGAAGGGCTGCTCCCCCTGCTCGAGCAGCGCCTTGAGGGCTACGGCGTGCTGGGCGCCGCGCATGGAACGGTCTTCCTCGACCGGTGCACTCTTCTTCGCGTCCGTGACGAGCGCTGCCAGAACCGCGTCGCGCGTGTTCTCCGACAGACCCTCGTACTCGGCGAGTCGGCCTTCGTCGTCGGCGTTGATCAGGGTGACCGCCACCCCTACGCCCGCCGCGTGAATCATCGCCTCCGCGGCCTCGATGCTCGTGCGCAGCCGACCGGTCTCGGCGACTCGGGTGACGAGTTCGGTCAGTATGCCGTTGGCCTCGCCCATCACCGCCGATGGGGCGCCGGGGCGCGGGTCGGTGTGGATCAGCCGGTAGAGAGCCGGGTGGGCGAGCCCGAAGGCCACGTGAAGGTCCCAGCCGCGACGCAACTGCTCGACCGGATCACCCGCGGCGAGGTTCGAGCGTTTGTCGGCGAGATACGCCGCGTAGCCCTGGCGGGCCACTTCGTCGAGCAGCCCCTGCATGTCTCCGAAATGCCGGTAGATGGTCTGAGCCTGCACCATCGCCGCCGCGCTGACGGAGCGGGTGGACACCGCCTGCCGTCCCCCCTCGGCCAGCAGATCCGCCGATGCCCGCAGGATCCGCTCACGCGGCTGCGGTGTGGTGCCGGTTGCTCTCATACGTCAATGGTCGCACCAGACGGTGACCGACAGAACGCGGTCACCGGTCACATCGCTTCCCACACTTACCGCGCTGGAACACCGTCCAGGGCTACTTCGCGGCCTGGCGGCAGGACGCCGTCTCCGAGCGGCTCACCGGTCCGGTCAACCGGCGGCTCGGGCCTGCCTCGCGGCGACGGTCACCGATCCGGTGGTCGCCCTGCCCCTGGCCATGAAACGCGTTTGAGGACCAGCAGACGGCCCTCGCCGTCCCGCACGAACACCGACGCCGAGGTCTTCCGGCTGGTGGGCTCCGGGGCGTTCGGGTCCTGCCAGTAGTCGATCCTGTGGGTGCGTCGGCTCATGAGGGCTCCATCCCGATGTTCACGGGCCGGGCGGACGCCCAGGCACGCTACCGGACGCACACATCACGGTCACGGTCACGGTGGCACTCGCAGGTCGTACGCTTGCGGCATGGCTGAGCACCTGGGTGACCGGCTGGGCCGGCTGCGTCGGCTGTCGGATCAGACGCAGGAAGGGCTGGCGGAGCGTTCCGGGGTATCCGTGGACGTGATTCGGAAACTGGAGCAGAAGCGCAAGCACAGCGCGCGGCTGCCGACGCTTCACGCGCTGGCGAGAGGCTTGGAAGTCGAGTTGACGGCTCTGCTGGGCGACCCTCCGGGTGTGCCGTCCAACGGCGACGCCGACCCGCCTCAACTGGTCGCCGTGCGACGGGCGATCATGCCGCCGCTGTTCGCTCCCCCTGCTGAGCCGTCGGGTGCCGAGACTCTCTCACCGCTCCTGCTCCGGGCGGAGATCGCCGAAGGCTGGACGCTCTATCACAACGCGGACTTCGGACGTCTGATGGATGTTCTGCCGGGGATCATCGCCGACGCGCGCCTCCTCGCGTCGGCGGGCGGTGGAGACCAGCGGGCCGCCGGACAGGCGGCGTTGGGCAAGGCCCTGCAACTGGGCGGCCACCTCGCGATCCGGCTGGGCAAGACGGATCTGGCCCTGTCCGCCCTGGAACGGGCCATGCTCGCGGCGGAGCAGTCGTCGGATCCGCTGCTGGCCCCCATGGTCAGCAACTCCGTCGCGTGGAACTACCAGCGGCAGAACCGTCTGGAAGACGCCGAGAGGCTGGCGGTCCACGCGGCCGACAACGTGGAACAGGAGCACATTCCAACCGCCGCAGGGCTACGTGTCTGGGGCGGGCTGATCATGTCCGCCGCGACGAGCGCGGCGCGCAGCGGCGACTACGACACCGCCAACGAGATGATGCGGACGGCGGAGGACGCCACCCGCCGCCTCAGAAAGCTCCCTCCCCCGGCCGACAGCAAGATGGTGTCGGTGTTCAGCCGATCGTCCGTACGCATCGAGCGCGTGCGGCTCGCCGTCCAGCACGCCCGCCCCGAGGAGGCGCTGACGCTGGCTCGGGGCATGCGGCTGAGTGGAGACACGCCTACGTCGTGGCGTACGTGGCTGCTGTTGGACGTCGCCCGTGCCCACACGGATGTGGGAAACGCGGAAGGGGCGGTCAAGGCCCTGCAGTCCCTGCGCAGGCTCGCTCCGGGCTGGATGCGCCATCACACCCTCGCCGTGTCCATCGTGTGCGACCTGTGGGCCGGGCCCACTCGTCCGCCGGGGCTACGGGGGCTCGCAGAGTTCCTGGGCGTGACCGCCGAGTAACGTCCGGAAACTAGGACGTTCCATCCCTGTGGACGGGCCGCGTCTGACGAGAAAGTCAGGTGCCAGGAGTTCGGCAGAGGGGATGGCACGGCATGGCGACCGCGATCACTACAGGAGACCGCAGCAAGACGACTGGTGCTGACAAGGTCGATCCGGTCGTGCTGATACGGGCGGGTCACTTGAAGCGAGGTGCCCCAGGACGCCGCTCCAGGTTCTGCGGACTACCGACGGCGGATACGCTCACGGACGTTGGGGCCGGAGCCGGGCGGCTGATCGCATGAGCTCCTTCGAGACAGGCCAGGAGCATCCCTACGAGCCGGAAACCGGTGAGTTGGCCAAGGACGCCGCCCGGAATCGCGTGGGACGTGTCATGGGAAAAGTCGGGGGTTACATCCAGTTACGTCCGGTCAAGGGCGGGCTGGAGTGGGACGCCCTGGCAGACGACCTGAAACCGGCGGCCCAGTCGGATCTGCTCAGCGAGGCGGTGGCGGAGGCCAACGCACAGAGCCGCCAAAGGCGGATGATGACCGCCGCTGCCGATCCGGTCCACGGGCCGAGGATCTGCGGGGCGCTCGCCGTGCTGCCCGTACGGCTGGCGTCCGTCATCATCGAGACCACTCCCGACACAGTCGGCTCGGTGTATCCGGAGACGTTCCTCCGCTGTCCGCTGGAGGAGCACTCGACCGGTCCGCACGCAGCTCTGGTGTGGCAGTTGGACGACGCGAGCCGGGGTGAGCTGTGGGTGCAGTGGGACGAGGACGGGCCGCCCTCCCATTCGCTCGTTCGACCCGACTGTCCGGGCCACAACGGCAGGACCGGGATGCGGGAGGAAGCCTGCACGCTCTTCGCCGGGCACTTTGGACGGCACAGCTTCGAACTCCGGGACCCCGACGAGGAAATTCTCCGAGCCGGCCCGGAGTACGGGCTGCTCAAGGCGGAAATCGACGCCCTGTTTCCCGTACAGCCTGACGTCCCGTACGAACCTTGACGAAGCCGCACAACACCAGAACCACCCGCCCGCGACCCCCGGCGCGGACGGGCACCACGGCCCCGGCCTGCCGTGAACCCCGACACCCGGCAGGCCGGGCCCACCCCATCACCACCAGTCGAACCGGAGCAGACCACGCATGCGTACGCTCATCTCCCACGTCCTGATGTGGGCCCTGGAACGGGTGTTACCCGCCCACGGACGGCACAGCGACACAGACGGCCCCCGCCCGCCAGAGCCGTGGGAACGGGCCTGGACCACCCCCGTCCCCCGGCACGTCACCGAACGCCACACCCCGCTACGCGGCGAGGACACCCACCTCGTACGCCCCTACGCACCCCTCGACGACACCCTGCGACTCCGCATCCGCAGAAAGCGCGCACTCCTCTACGCACCCCACGGCCTGGCACTCCCAGGAGTGCGCCCGTGAACGCCACCGCCCTCACCACCCCCGCACCCCAACCTCTCACCGCCGCCTGCGCCCACTGCCACCGCACCACTCACGCGCCCGTCCCGATCCGGTGGACCGAACAGGGACTCCACTACGCCTGCCCGCACTGCGCACCCCACCACCCTCACGGCCCCACCCCCGACGAGTGACGCACAGCGATGCGCGCGGGTCACACCACTACCGCGCCCGTCGCCGGTGACGACGCAACGCGCGCCGCGCGGCAGGTTCCCGAGGCGGTGAGGGCCGCAGCGATCGCGGCGGCCGATGGCGCGTCCGCGGCCAGGAAGGCCGTCGTCGGGCCGGAGCCCGAGACCAGGGACGCGAGCGCGCCCGCCGCCGAGCCCGCGTCCAGGGTGGCGCGCAGGGAGGGCCGCAGGGAGAGGGCGGCGGGCTGGAGGTCGTTGACCAGGGACGCCGCGAGGGCGGGGGCTTCACCGGCGGCGAGGGCCTTGAGGAGTGCCGGGGACGCTTCCGGGGCGGGGACGTCGAGCCCCGAGGTGAGGCGGTCGAACTCCGCGTACACCGCCGGGGTCGACAGGCCGCCGTCCGCGACCGCGAACACCCAGTGGAAGGTCCCGCCGACGTCGAGCGGGGTCAGCCGGTCGCCACGGCCGGTGCCGAGGGCCGCGCCGCCAACCAGGCTGAAGGGCACATCGCTGCCCAACTCGGCACAGATGGCGAGGAGTTCGGAACGGGGGGAGTCCAGGCCCCACAAGGTGTCACAGGCGAGCAGCGCGCCCGCGCCGTCCGCGCTCCCGCCCGCCATGCCGCCCGCGACGGGGATGTCCTTGGCGATGTGGATATGGACGTCCGGGGAGAACCCGTGGCGTTCGGCCAGCACTTCGGCCGCGCGGGCCGCCAGATTCGTACGGTCCAGAGGGACCCGCGAGGCGTCCGGGCCCTCGCAGGTGATCGTCAGCGAGCGGGACGGGGTGACGGTGACCTCGTCGTAGAGCGACACCGCGAGGAAGACGTTCGCCAGATCGTGGTAGCCGTCCGGCCGCGCGCCGCTCACCGCGAGCTGGATGTTGACCTTGGCGGGGACCCGTACCGTAACGCTCTCGCTCTCGCTCACGCCTTCGCCTCCGCGATCCGTGCGAACTCCTCCACCGTCAAAGACTCCCCGCGCGCCTGCGGCGAGATGCCCGCCGCCACCAGCGCCTCCTCGGCGAGCGCCGGAGAGCCCGCCCAGCCCGCCAGCGCGGCCCGGAGCGTCTTGCGGCGCTGTGCGAAAGCCGCGTCGACGACCGCGAAGACGTCCCGTTTCGTGGCCGTCGTCTTCGGGGGGTCCCGGCGGACGAGGGACACCAGGCCCGAGTCGACGTTGGGCGCGGGCCAGAAGACATTGCGGCCGATCGAGCCGGCGCGCTTCACCTCGGCGTACCAGTTGGCTTTCACCGACGGCACCCCGTACACCTTGTTCCCCGGCGCCGCCGCCAGCCGGTCGGCCACCTCCGCCTGGACCATGACCAGGGTGCGTTCGATGCTCGGGAAGCGGTCGAGCATATGGAGGAGGACGGGGACGGCGACGTTGTACGGAAGGTTCGCGACCAGCGCGGTCGGCGGCGGGCCGGGCAGCTCGTCGACGACCATCGCGTCGGAGTGCACCAGCGAGAAGTGGAGCGCCTTCTCCGGCAGCCTGGCCAGGATCGTGGCAGGCAGAGCCGCGGCGAGGGTGTCGTCGATCTCGACGGCCACGACGCTCTCGGCGGCTTCGAGCAGCGCCAGGGTCAGCGATCCGAGCCCCGGCCCGACCTCGACGACCACATCGCGCTCGCCGACACCGGCCGTCCGCACGATCCGGCGGACGGTGTTGGCGTCGATGACGAAGTTCTGGCCGCGCTGCTTGGTCGGGCGCACACCCAGCGCGGCGGCCAGCTCACGGATGTCGGCGGGGCCGAGCAGGACATCGGAGGGCGCGGCGGAGGACGCTTCGGAGGACGCGAGAGGCATATCGACAGACGTATCGACAGGCGTATCGGAGGGCTCAGTGGTGCTCACCGATACAGCCTACGGGTGCCCGGCCACGCGATCCGCAGCGCGCCCGGCGGCGCGGACGACTGTTCGGTGGGCGGCGCGGTGGGGGTGCGGTCGGCTGGGAGGGGCAGCCTCGCGGTCGGGGCGCGGTCGGGGCGCGGTGGGCGGCGCGGTCACCTGGGAGCGGCGGCCCGGTCGGCTGCGTGGTCCCGCGCGGAACGGCCGGCGGTCCGGCTACAGCCTGCGGCCGCAGTACGGCCACGGGCTCGCGCCCCGCTGCACGTACAGCTTCTTCGCCCGGTACGTCTGCTCCGCCGCGGGCGCGTCCTGCGGTCTGCCACTGCCGCCGACCGACCGCCAGGTCCTGGTGTCGAACTGGTACAGCCCTCCGTACGCCCCCGAGGGGTCGACCGCGCGAGGCCGGCCGCCGGACTCGCAGCGCGCCAGGGCCCGCCAGTCGAGACCGTCCACGCCCCGCACCGAGCGGGGCCTCGGTCTGGTGCCCACCCGCACCCGCTGGGCGACGGGCTCCCGGACCACCTCGTCCGCGATCTTCTCGGGCTTCTGCCGGACGCCGTCGACCGTGCGCAGCGTATACGTGACGCGGCGCGCGCCCGGCCTGCCCGGCTGGACGACGACCTCCGTACCGGCGAGTTCGGCGGGGTCGCCGGTCCTGACCGTGGCGTACGGAACGGGCTCCTCGCGCGTCCGGCGGCTGGCGGTGATCCGTACGACGGTGACGGTCTGGCCGTCGCTGGGGAAGCTCCTGGGGGGTGCGGAGGTGGTGTCCTCGGCGCCGAGCGCGATGCCCGCTTCCGCGAGCGCCTCGCCGACGGTCGCCGCGTTGGTGCGGACGGTGCGCTCGCGCCCGTCGGACATGAAGGTGACCGCGCGTTCGGTGCGTACGTCGAGGGCGAGGCCCTTACGGGAGATCGCCGAGAAGCGGGACGTGGACAGATACGCGCCCTCCGCCCTGACCCCGAGCCTGCGCAGTGCGCCGTCCACCGTGCGGGCGGTCGTCCACACCTGGCGGCGCCGGCCGTCGAGGTTGAGGGTGACGGGCCTGCCGTAGCGGACGACGATCTCGTCTCCACTGGTGAGCGCGGCGGCCGGGCCGGGGGCGACGATGTCGTGCGCGCCGACGCCGAGGTCCTCGTCGTCGAGGAGTTCCTGTACGTCGTCGGCGAAGGTGTGCATCGTGCGCGGTACGCCGTCCACGGTGAGCCGTACGTCCTTGTCGCCTGCGAGGAAGGTCGAGGTGCCGCCCGCGAGGCACACGACGACGAGTGCCTGCGGGAGGAGCCTGCGGAGGGCGTCGGGCCGGCTGGTCGCCGAGCGACGGCGACGGACGGTGCCGAGGGGCCGGGGCCGGGAGGCGGTGTGCGACCGGTGGCGGGGCACGTGCCCCGGCGACCGGTCGTCCGCGGGCTCACGGGCGAGTACGGGGCCGGGGTCGAGGCCGAATTCACGGCCCGGACCGGACTCCGCGAAGGCCCAGTACGGCTCCGCGGCCGCGGCCGAACCGCCCTCGCCGCCCCCATCGCCCGCACTGCTCACAATGCCCGCATTGCTCACGTTTCTCACGACGCTCCGTAAAGGTCCGGTCCGCCCGAAGGTGTGCGGCCGGGACGCTATCGGAGGGGTGGTCACTCTCCCAAGCGTTGTCGGCTACTCGGCGTCGCGTCGGTACTCTGTGCGGCCCACAATCGGCGCGCGGTTCATGTGATCGGGTCAGTAGCCGAACGCCTCGGCCGTGTTCGCGGCGACGGCCGCCGCCAGGGTGTCCTCGTCGACCCCCTTGACCTCCGCCATCGCACGCAGCGTGACGGGAATGAGATACGGCGCGTTGGGCCGTCCACGGTAGGGAACCGGCGTGAGAAAGGGCGCGTCCGTTTCGACGAGGACGAGTTCGCTCGGGGCGACGGCGAGCGCGTCCCGCAAGGGCTGCGCGTTCTTGAACGTCACATTGCCCGCGAAAGACATGTAGTAGCCGGCGGCGGCGCACACCTCGGCCATTTCCGCGTCCCCGGAATAACAGTGGAAGACCGTTCGCTCCGGCGCGCCTTCCTCCGCGAGGATGCGCAGAACGTCCGCGTGCGCGTCACGGTCGTGGATCACGAGCGCTTTTCCACGGCGTTTGGCGATCTCGATATGCGCGCGGAAGGAACGCTCCTGGGCCGCGATTCCCTCGGGGCCCGTACGGAAATAGTCGAGCCCGGTCTCCCCGACGGCGAGCACCTGCGGCAGGGCGGCGAGCGCGTCGATCTCGGTGAGCGCCTCGTCGAGCGCGCCCTCGCCCCCGGCGTCCCGCGCGCCCTGGCGGGAGCGGTTGTCGGGGTCCCCGAACACGATCCGCGGAGCCTCGTTCGGGTGCAGGGCGACGGACGCGTGGACGCCCTGGTGGTCGGCGGCGGTCTGCGCGGCCCATCGCGAGCCCTTGATGTCGCATCCCACCTGGACGACGGTGGTGACCCCCACGGCCGCTGCCCTGGCCAGTGCCTCCTCGACCGTGCCCTCCTGCATGTCCAGGTGGGTGTGCGCATCGGCCACGGGGACCCTGAGCGGCTCGGGCAGCGGCGGTGGAGCTGACTTCGAACTCATGGACGCGATCTTACGAGCCCGCGTCCCGCGCCTGTCCTCGGCGATGTGCTTCCGGCGATGTGCTTCCGACAATGTGCTTTCGGCGGTCCGCCGATGGCGCCGGCCGTCATCGGCCGTCTCCGCCCGGCGGTCCGTCCGTCTGTCCGTGTCTTCGGCGCCCTGTCCGCGTCACCGGCGGACTGCCGGCCCTGGGGTCCGTGCCCCATAGGTCCAGCGTCCGTGGGTCCGGTGTCCGCGGCTCCGGCGTCCGTGGGTTCGGAGCCCAGGGGTCCTGCGTCTGCGGCTCCGGAGCCCGCCGACGTCGCCGGGGTCTACCTCCGGTGGAACGGGTGCAGCAGATCGGACAGATGCCAGTGATGCGGTTCGGCGGGTGTGTCCCGCTCCCCCTCGGACGCCGATTCCCCTTCCCCCGCTGTGACCGTGGGCGGCGGCGCCGTCTTCCGCGACGCCGGCTTCTTCTGCCGCGCGGGCCGCGACGAGCGCGCCATCAGGTCGAGCACGGAGGAGACCTGTCCCGCCCTCATGATCCGTACGACGTGCCCACCGCAATTCGCGCACGTGGGGCTCGAAAGCGGCGACGGCACCCGTACACCGCTCGCCTTGTAGACGACGTACTGCCTGCCGACCGCGTCGACGTGGTGCTCGATTTCGTACGACTGTTCCCAGCCGTGCCCGCACCGCATGCAGGCAAAGGCATATGCCTCGTGGACCTTGGCCGCGCCAGTGATCTCACTCATGCCAGCTCCTCTCCACCGACCCAGTGGACGCCCATTCCGGCGGGAGCGCATCAGCGCCTGTCGAATAATGGTGTGGTCTTTGGGATTCCCATGCCCAGGAGCCCCGGACACGGTCCGTTCTTTATATTTCCACGTTAGTCCTTTACCGTTCGCGGGGAGCTTGGGCGGCCGCGTTCTTCGCCGCGACCACCGCGTCGAAGACCTCGCGCTTGGGCACCCCGGCCTCCGCGGCGACGGCCGCGATGGCCTCCTTGCGCCGCTCCCCCGCCTCCTCGCGCACCCGCACCCGGCGCACCAGTTCGGCCGGGTCGAGATCGCCGGGCACGGCGGCGGGGGCGCCCTCGACCACGACGGTGATCTCCCCGCGTACTCCGTCGGCCGCCCAGACCGCGAGTTCGCCCAGGCCGCCGCGCTTGACCTCCTCGTACGTCTTGGTCAGCTCACGGCAGACGGCGGCCCGCCGCGCGGGACCGAAGACCTCGGCCATGGCTGTGAGGGTGTCGTCGAGCCGGTGGGGGGCCTCGAAGTAGACGAGGGTGCGGCGCTCGTTCTCGTTCTCGCGGAGGCGGGCGAGGCGCTCGCCCGCCTTGCGCGGCAGGAAGCCCTCGAAGCAGAAGCGGTCCACGGGCAGACCGGAGAGCGCGAGCGCGGTCAGGACCGCGGAGGGGCCGGGGACGGCGGTGACCCTGATGTCCTTCTCCACGGCCGCGGCGACCAGCCGGTAACCGGGGTCGGAGACCGAGGGCATCCCGGCGTCGGTGACCAGCAGCACGCGCGCGCCCCCGGTGAGCGCCTCGACGAGTTCCGGCGTACGGGCTGACTCATTGCCCTCGAAGTACGAGACGACCCGGCCGCGGGTGTGCGCCCCGAGCGCCTGGGTGAGCCGGCGCAGCCGCCGGGTGTCCTCGGCGGCGACGATGTCGGCGCTCTCCAGTTCGGCGGCGAGCCGGGGCGGGGCGTCGGCGACGTCGCCGATGGGGGTCCCGGCCAGAATCAGCAGCCCGGTCGGTGGTGCGGCGGGATGGGAGGGGTTGTCAGTGGTCACGGGCCCATCCTCCCAGGGCCCGGCGGGGGCGGCCGACGCCCTTGCCCGGCCCGTGAGGGACGGCAGTCCCGGCCCGTGCGGGACGGCATCGGAGCCGGTACGGAACGGCCATCCTGGCCGGTATCGGACTGTGTCCTGGCCGGTACCCGGCCTGTACGGGACGGAGTCCTGGCCGGGAGGCGCACCTAGCACAGTCTCGTTCCCTACGATGGCGCGGTGACCAGTACCGCTCCACAGACCCTCCCGGGCAGGGACGCCGATCAGCAGCCGCAGGGCTGGCAGCAGCGACTGCGCAGATTCGGCTATGTGCCCCGGCCCGTGATCGGGCTGCGCGAGCGCCTGGTGCCGCCCTACACCCGCCCCTCCGAACAGGTGTGGCCGGTGCTCGGGGCGCCCGCGTCGCTGGTGAACGCGGTGATGCGGCTGTCCGCGTGGGGCGGCCCGCTGCTGGTCGCGCTCTTCGCGGGGGTGCTCCGGTTCTGGAACCTGGGGTCACCGCGCGCGGTGATATTCGACGAGACGTACTACGCGAAGGACGCCTGGGCGATTGTCAACCAGGGGTACGAGGCCCAGTGGCCGAAGAAGATCGACGGGAAGATCATAAGCGACCCGTCGTCGGTCGTGATCCCGACGGACCCCGGATACGTGGTGCATCCGCCGGTCGGCAAGTGGGTCATCGGCCTCGGTGAGAAGCTGTTCGACTTCACGCCCTTCGGCTGGCGTTTCATGGTCGCTCTGCTCGGCACCCTCTCGGTGCTGATGATCTGCCGGATCGGCCGACGGCTGTTCCGCTCCACCTTCCTCGGCTGTGTGGCGGGGCTGCTGCTCGCGGTCGACGGACTGCACTTCGTGATGAGCCGCACCGCGCTGCTCGACCTGGTGCTGATGTTCTTCGTGGTGGCCGCGTTCGGCGCGCTCCTCATCGACCGCGACAGAGCCCGCGCACGGCTGGCGGCGGCGCTGCCCGTGGACGCGGACGGGGTGCTGCGGCCCGACTCCGCGATCGCGGAGACCCTGCGCCTGGGGTGGCGGCCCTGGCGGATCACAGCGGGGGTGATGCTGGGGCTGGCCGCGGCCACCAAGTGGAACGGCCTCTACATCCTGGCCGCGTTCGGTGTGCTGACGGTGCTGTGGGACGTGGGCGCGCGGCGCACGGCCGGAGCGGTGCGGCCGTACCGGGCGGTGCTGCTCAAGGACCTGCTCCCGGCGTTCGTCTCGACGGTGCCGGTCGCGCTGGCGACCTATGTCGTGTCCTGGTCGGGCTGGATCTTCACGGACAAGGGCCATCTGCGGGACTGGGCCTCGACCGGTGCGGGCAAGGAGACGAGCTGGTTCTTCATCCCGGACTGGGTGCGCAGCCTGTGGCACTACGAGGTTGGGGTCTACAAGTTCCATGTGAGCCTGACCTCCGGCCACGACTACGAGTCCAATCCCTGGAGCTGGATCGTCATGGGCCGGCCGGTCTCGTACTACTACAAGAGCCCGGCGGCGGGCACGGGCGGCTGTCCGGCGGACACCGTCGACAAGTGCGCCAGCGAGGTCCTGGCGCTCGGCACCCCGCTGCTGTGGTGGGCGGCCTGTTTCGCCATCGCCTACATCCTGTGGCGCTGGCTCTTCCGCCGCGACTGGCGCGCGGGCGCGATCGCCTGCGCGATCGCCGCGGGCTGGGTTCCCTGGTTCTTCTACCAGGAGCGCACGATCTTCGTCTTCTACGCGGTCGTGTTCGTGCCGTTCCTCTGTCTCGCGGTCGCGATGATGGTCGGCGCGATGCTCGGCCCGCCCGGCTCCGACGAACGCCGCCGGGCGATCGGCTCGGTCGGCGCGGGGGTGCTGGTCCTGCTGATCATCTGGAACTTCATCTACTTCCATCCGATCTACACGGGCACGCCGATCCCGGTGGAGGAGTGGCGCGACCGGATGTGGCTGGACACGTGGGTGTAGCGGGGCCGGTGTGCGCCCCGACGGCCGAGGCGCCCGCGCGTACCGGTGCGGCCGGGTCTCGGGCGGACGCGCTCTGGGCGCTGGCGGACGCGCTCTGGTCGCCGGCGGACGCGCTCTGGTCGCCGGCGGACGCGCTCTGTTGCCGACGTGCACCCGCTGGTCGCCGACAGTCGCACGCTGGTCGCCGGTGGACGCCCTCTGGTTGAGGGGGCGCGCGTCCGCCTAACGTCTGCGCCATGAATGGACAGTGGGCGGTCGTGGTCGGTGCGGGGCTCGGGGCGAGCGGCGCGATCGTGGGGGCGGTCACCGCGTGGGCGGGTACCCGTCTACAGGCCAGGACCCAGCTGAACCTGGCGCAGGCGCAGCAGATCGCGCAGCACGACATCGAGACGACGGCCCTCAGACGCTCGGCCCATGCCGAGCTGATCCTCAGTGTGGACACCTGCCGACGCCAGATGCGGCGGGTCCGCAGACACGTTCAGGGACTGGCGGACGGGGAGGACGGACTCGGGCCCGAACGAGCCGCCGTCCATGAGCGGATACGGGAGGCCCAGGCCGCCGAATGGGTCCTCCGTCTGATGCTCTCCGAGCCGGAGCAGCAGCAGGTCACCGATCTGATGAACGCCGTCTACACCAGCCACCAGGCGCTGATCGACGATGTCGACGAGTGGCTGGACGGGGCCGGGCCCGGTCAGACGCCGCCCGCGGCGGACACCGAACGGTACGCGCGGGCCGCCCGCGGCCTTCAGCAGGAGATGATGCGCTTCGCGGGCGCGACCCACACGCGGCTCTACGGTCCCGGCGCGGCCGTGACCGCCCTGCCGGCCCGGCAGCGGGCCTGAGAACCGACCCGACAGCCGACCCCGAGAGTTGATCGGGGCCGACCGAGGCCGCTCAAGGGCCGACCCGGTGGATTCTGGTCATTCGTCGCGGACCCGTAACGATTCCCCCCACGTGTCACTCCCGTCTCATAGAGTTTCCGGAGATCGATGCCTGTTGAACATGTTCAGGTCCGGTCGACAGGCTCCAGGGGAGGGGACCGCACATCATGCGCAGTGGAGCGAAGGTCGCCATCGTCGGCGGCGTCTTCGTCGTGGTCGCGGCCGGTGTCGGATACGGCGGCTACAACCTGTACGAGGGGATCACCGGGGGGAACGACGCCCCGAAGAAGAGAACGGGTCCGCCGACCGCCGAGGAGATCGACGAGACGTCGAAGGCGTTCCTCACGGCCTGGGCGGACGGCGACGCCTCCAAGGCGGCGCAGCTCACCAACGACGCGATGCGGTCGCAGCCGCTGCTCACCGCGTACCGCAGTGAGGCGCTGGTCTCCAAGGCCGTGATCCAGCCGGGTACGGCGGTCGGCGCGAAGGTGCCGTTCACCGTGGAGGCGACGGTGACGCACGAGGGGCGGAGCAAGCCGTGGTCGTACTCCTCCGAGCTGACCGTCACACGCGGGCAGACCACCGGAAAGGCGCTCGTGGACTGGCGGCCCGCGATCGTGCACCCGAGGCTGACGGCGAACACCTCGCTCAAGACAGCCGGTTCGTCCACCCCGCCGATCAAGGCGGTCGACCGCGCGGGCCGGACGCTGACGAAGGAGAAGTACCCCTCGCTCGGGCCCGTCCTGGACGCGCTGCGGGCGAAGTACGGCCAGGCCGCGGGAGGAAAGCCGGGGGTCGAGCTGGTCATCTCCTCCAACGACGAGAACACGCCCGACCAGCCCCTGCTCACCGTCGCCCAGGGCGAGGAGGGCACGCTGCGCACGACGCTCGACGCGGACGTGCAGGCCGCGGCCGAGGCCGCGGTCCAGCAGTACGGCCAGGCGGCGGTGGTCGCGATCAGGCCCAGCACGGGTGAGATCAGGGCGGTCGCCAACAAGCCCGCGAGCGGCTACAACACGGCGATGCTGGGCGCGCAGGCCCCCGGCTCCACGATGAAGATCGTCACGGCGGCGATGATGCTCGACCACGGCATCGTCCAGGGTCCCGGTTCGCGGGTGGAGTGCCCGTCGACCGTGACCTGGATGGGGCGCACCTTCGAGAACCTCGACAAGTTCTCCATCGCCAATGCCACGTTCGAGCAGAGCTTCGCCCGGTCCTGCAACACCTCCTTCATCAAGGCGATCAAGCCGCTCGACGAGAAGGACGTCTCCGGGACGGCGCTGGGCGCGACGGCTCAGAAGTACTTCGGCCTCGGTCTCGACTGGCAGACGGGTGTCGTCAGCGCGGACGGGAAGGTGCCGGAGTCGTCGGGCACGGAGACGGCCGCGTCGTACATCGGGCAGGGCAAGATCACGATGAACGCGCTCAACATGGCGTCCGTCAGCGCGACCGTGAAGAACGGCGCCTTCAAGCAGCCGGTGATCGTTCCGCCGTCGCTCGACAACCGTGAACTGGCCGACGCGCAGCCGCTGCCCGGCTCGATGGCGAGCACCCTGCGCGCGCTGATGCGCGCCTCGGCGACGTACGGCACCGGGCAGGCCGCCATGGCGTCGGTGAGCGGGGAGAAGGGCGCGAAGACGGGTTCCGCCGAGGTGGACGGGCAGGGCCAGAGCAACAGCTGGTTCACCGGGTACGCCGGCGATCTGGCCGCCGCGGCGGTCGTCCAGTCGGGCGGCCACGGCGGCGACGCGGCGGGCCCGGTGGTGGCGAAGGTGCTCCGCGCGCGGTGAGTTGGGGCGGGTGGTCCGTCGTCATCGGAAGCGCGGAGCGGCCCCGGTCGTCGTACGAGTACGGCCGACCGGGGAGGCATGTCAATGAGGGTGTTCTCGCGCGGGGGCTACGTGTCGGGTGTGAGTTCTCCGGGGGTCGGGCCCGGTACGAGGGTGGGGGCGCAGTGGGGGCAGGCGTGGAGGGTTGTTCCGGGGCCGCTGGTGCGGGGGATCCATCGGACGGGGATCGGTGCGGTGGTGAGCCTGTCGCAGTAACAGCAGCGGGTGGTGGGTGCGGGTGGGAGCGGTGTCGAGAAGGAGTCGGCGTTCACGGGGTGGCCTCCGCCGTGGGGATGGTGTCGGCGGGTAAGGGGGCACTCCGGAACACGTGGGGGAGGCCGGCTCCCCGGGGCGCGTAGTACAGCGCCCTGAGCCGCCGCTGTTCCCCGTGCGGTGACCGGCGGAGCTGGAAGGTGGTCTCCGACTGCCGCTGGAAGGTGGCTCGGGCCTCTTCCCGGGTCGGTCCGGTCCACGGGCGGGACCACGGGTTCACCGGTACGGGCGTGGGCTTGGGCTCGGGGTGCCCGGTGAGGTCTCGGCCGGTGTGGCGTCCGGGCCCGGGGCGGCATGTTCTCAACAGGAGTGCGAGCACCCGTGCGAGGGTGCGGGGGATACGGTCGGGCATACGTCGTTCGGCTCCGGTCGGCTGTTCGGCGGTGCCTCGCCGGGCCGGGCCTGTCCGGTCCGCCGGGGCGCTTTCGTGTGATGGGTCATCGGGTGCGCGGGCGGGGGTTGCTCACCCGTGGGCGTCCGGGGCGTCGGGGTCGGTCAAGGCCCGGAGCAGCTCCGCGAACGCGCGGTCGAGCCGCTGGTCCAGCTCGGCGTCGAGCCGGGCCCGTGCCTGTGCGGCGAACTCGGGGTCGCTCTCCAGGCGCTGAAGCTCGGACATGAGCGCCCGGCGCTGCCGTCGCGTCGTCGTCAGCAGCCACATCAGGCGGGGGAAGCGTTCCCGTAACCGGATCTCCACCGCACCCACGGCGAGCACGAGCCGTACGCAGAGGAGCGTCACAGCGGCCACCTGCCCCGCGCCCGGTTCTCCTCACGCACGCGAGCACGCAGCGACCGCAGTACGTCCGAGTCGCCGTCATCCTGATCCGGCCCGTCCCCGGAACCGGCGGGGGCCGCCCCTTCCCCGGCGGGGGCCGCGTCCGGGCACGTGGGTAACCCGCACCTGCACGGAGGCCAGTCGAGCGCCGAACGGACCGGGGGCTCGCCGTTCTCGGGGAAGTCGAGATTCACCAGCCGACCCCCTTCCGGTCCGTGGCCCGGCGGTGCGGATGCTGCCCGATGATCTCGCTGTAGTGGCGTACGTCTCCGACGCTGCCCCGGCTCTGTGCCGACGCACGCCCCCGCCCCGCAGCGGCACAGATACGGCAGCCAACCCCGGACTCGGATTCCGGAGCCGGGGTGGAGGGGGCGCGTCCGGACAATCCGGTGACCCACACGCGCACGGCGGCAATGTCATTCCGGACCGGACGGGACGGTTCCCCGTGACCGGGTAAGTCCGGGCTCGCCGATGCGCTGGCGGGTCCTGTGCGCTCCAAAGCGTCTCTCCATCCCTGATGTGGGAATAAGGAACGCTATGGGGTAGTCGAGTTGGCGCGGGGGACAAAGTGTCCCCCGCCCGGGTTACGCGGCAGCGCCTACGGATGCGGCCAATTCTCGGGCCTCGGCACGAATCGACGCCGGTGAACTCAGCGCCAAGTCAGCGGCGAGTCGACGGCCGGACGGGACGTATCGCACGGCTTCGGGCGAAGTATCGACTGCCTTCCGTAGGTAGTGCAGGGACCCCGCGTGCTCCTTCCGGGCGTACTCGGAACGGGCAGCGTCCAGAAACAGGCGGGACCGGCGCTCAACAGACGGAATGGAGTCGGGAGCCGTGTCGGAAGCCTTACGTAGTGCGGCACCCGGGGTATGGAGATCCACGCCGATCGATACAGCGTGGACGGCTACGTTACCCGTGCCGAACATGGTCCACGGGTGCGCGTAGACGGGGCTCTTCCGGGCCGTACGGTCTGCCTCGTCCCACCAACGCCATGCGTCCCCCTCGCGGCCCTCCTTGGCCGCTGTGATGGCGGCGTGGAGGCAGAGAGCCCCGAAGGTCCCTCGAAGGAGGTCCGGGCCGTTCTCAAGCCGTCCGCGTAGCGAGTCGGCTGCCTCGGTCACCAGCCGTAGCGCTTCCTCGGTGTGGCCGTTTTCGCGAAGTCCGTTGCCCACGATCCATGCGGCTGCCGCCAGCGTCACAGGGTCATCCGACTCTTCAGCGGCCATGCGGGCACGATCCACGGTCAGCCAGTACAGCTCGGGCTCCGTGGTGTGCGCGGCAAACTGCTGGGCCAGGGCGTACGCCTCCGCCATGGTGGCGTACGCCTTGCGCCGGTCGTTGCCCTCGGCACGCTTGACGGTTGCATGGCATGCAATCAGCAAGTCAGGCAGAACCGCGCCGACTTCGGTCCGCTGGTGCATGGAGGTGTGCCAAGTGACCCATGCTTGCCTCACTCGCCCGGACAACTCGTCCACAGTCCCCAGCTCGTAAGCCGAACGTCGGAAGATCGAGGAATGGATGGCTTCTCTCAGCGCGGGCACGGACGCATGGGAAACCTTGCCCCACTGGTCCACGGGGATCACGGTCTCGTCCCCTGTCAGCTCGGACACGTCGTCCACCCGGAGCACCTGAGCCATGCGGATCAGCATGGGAAGTGAACGCAGCTCCCGCTTGCCGCTTTCGATCTTCTTCAACCAGTCGCAGGAGCGGCCCACCAGACCAGCCAGGACGGGGCGACTCATCCCCCGACGCTCCCGAGTGATGCGGATGCGTTCGCCGGTCGTCAGTTCTTCGGAGAGGTTCGTCATGGTCGCTCCCTGACAAGTGGTGGCAGTCCCAACGAGCGTACGCCCGTCTACTTGTTCCGGGACAGCGGAGAAGCCCCACCACCCGAACCCGGTCCGGCTTCTGGCGGGGGCCGTTCCCGCGCGCGGGCGGGGGTGTGTCCGGTTGCGGGCGGGGCAGGGTTGGCGGGGCAGTCGCAGCCCGCCCCGCACGGCCGGCACCGGTCCGTACCGGCCCAGACCGGCCGCCCAGGCACCCCGCAAACCTGCCGAATCCCGCTCGCATGCCCGGTACAGCTACCGATACCGTGCCGGACCATGAGCACTCACGACACCGAAGCCCACCCCCGTTTCGCCACCGCCCTGCGCGAGCTGGGGCTTGATGTGCCGGTACGCCGTTTCCCCGACGCCACCCGGACCGCCGCCGAGGCCGCCGCGGCGATCGGCTGCGATGTCAGCGAGATCGTCAAGTCGCTGATCTTCGCGGCGGACGGGGAGCCGGTGCTGGTGCTCATGGACGGCTCCTCGCGGGTGGACGTCGAGCTGGTGCGGCGGGAGCTGGGCGCGTCGTCCGTCAAGCGCGCCGACGCCGATCTCGTACGCGAGACGACCGGTTACGCGATCGGCGGCGTACCGCCCTTCGGGCACGCCACGAAGACCCGTGTGCTGGCCGACCGGGCGCTGCTCGACCACGCCGTGGTGTGGGCGGCGGCCGGCACCCCGCACACCGTCTTCCCGCTCGACCCCTCGTCGCTGATCGCCCATGCCGGCGGCACCTTGGTGGATGTGCGCGAGCGCGAGAAGTGACCCCGCTCGCCGCCGCGGCCGTCCTGCTGGCCGCGGTCATCCACGCCGGCTGGAACGCGATCGCCCACACCATCAGGGACCGGCTGTCCGCGTTCACCCTGATCGCGGGCGGCGGGGCCGTGATCGGCGTCGTGCTCGCCTGCTTCTCGCCGGTGCCCGAGGCCGGGGCGTGGCCGTATCTGATCGCCTCCGCGCTGATCCACATCGGCTACCAGTGGCTGCTGATGACGTCGTTCAGTCTCGGCGACTTCGGCCAGATGTATCCGATCGCCCGCGGTACGGCTCCGCTCGTCGTGACCGTCGTCGCGGCCCTGTTCATCGGCGAGGACCTGGACGGCCCGCAACTGGCGGGCGTGATCGTGGGCTCGGCCGGCCTGGTGGGCCTGGCGCTCTGGGGCATCAGGGGCTCCGGGACCCGGCCCCGGTGGTCCGCTCTGGCCGCCTCGGTGGCGACCGGTCTGTCGATCGCCGCGTACACGGTCGTGGACGGCGTCGGCGTACGGGCGTCGGAGTCGGCGGTCGGCTATCTCGCCTGGCTGATGATCCTCGAGGGCGGTCTCATCCCGATGTACGCCCTCCTCCGCCTGCGCGGCGAACTGCTCCCCCGGCTCCGCCCGTACGCGGTACGCGGCCTGTCCGGCGCGGCGCTCTCCGTCGTCGCGTACGGACTGGTGCTGTGGGCCCAGACACGCGCGCCGCTCGCTCCTGTCGCGGCGCTGCGCGAGTCCTCGATCATCGTCGGCGCGGCGATCGGCGCGCTTTTCTTCAAGGAGCGCTTCGGTGCTCCGAGGATCGCGGCGGCGGGCCTGATGGTGGTGGGAATCGGGCTGATGCTGCGCGCGAGCTGACCCGGCGTCATGGACGATCCCGCCGGTGAGGGGGGTGTGGTGCCGCCGTGACCTGCGGCGGCGGGAAAGTGGTACTGGAACGTTCCGGTGCCACCCATACGGTATGCACCTACACTCTTCAACTATCCTTCGAAATGGCGGGAGTTGCTGCATGGGGCACGAGGAGCGCGCGGTGGACCGGATCGACACGGGGCGCGCGCACGCGGCGCGTGTCTACGACTACATCCTCGGCGGGAAGGACCACTACCCCGTCGACGTGCAGGCGGGTGACGCCATGATCGCGGACTGGCCCTCGATGCCGGTGAGCATGCGTCAGAACCGGCTGTTCATGAACCGCGTGGCCCGGTACCTCGCGCGGGAGGCCGGGATCCGCCAGTTCCTCGACATCGGCACCGGGCTGCCGACCTCGCCCAATCTGCACGAGGTCGTCCAGCAGGAACGCCCGGACGCCGCCGTCGTGTACGTCGACAACGACCCCATCGTCCTCGCCCACGCCGAAGCACTGCTCACCAGCTCGCCCGAAGGCCGAACCGCCTACGTGGACGCCGACATGCGCGACCCGGACTCCATCCTCGAATCCGACGCGTTCAAGGAACTCCTGGACCTGCGGGAGCCCGTGGCGCTCACGATCATCGCCGTGCTCCAGTTCGTCGCCCCACCCCACGACCACGCGCTGGTACGAGCGCTGCTGGACCGGCTCCCGTCCGGAAGCTATCTCGCGGTGTCGACGGTGACCAGCGACTTCTCGACCGAGGCGGTCGACAAGGTGGCGAATCAGTACCGGAGCAGGGGCATCAATGTGGTCTCCCGCGACCGTGAGCAGGTCGGGGCGTTCTTCGACGGCCTGGAGCTGATCGAGCCGGGGGTGACGCAGGTGCATCGCTGGCGGCCCACGGAGGCACAGGCCGCCGTCGACAACAGCCAGGTCGGCATGTACGGAGCCGTGGCCCGCAAGCCCTGACCGGCAAACCCTGACCAGCAAGCCCTCACCGACGGCCGTAACTCCCTGAGAGCTGAGCCCTGACCGGTACGGGACCGGCCGGGGCTCACTCGTCAGCGGTCTCAGCCTTCGGCCGGGGCCCCCGCCGCCCCCTCCGCCTCGTCGAGGATCCCCCTGAACGCGGTGTTGACCGCGAGCAGCCCGCCGTCCACGCGGAGGGTCGTGCCCGTGATCCAGGCGGCGTCGCGGGAGGCGAGGAAGGCGACGGCCGCGGCGATGTCGTCGGGTTCGCCGACGCGGCCCAGCGGGTAGACGCGGCGGCCGAGCGCGTCGAGGGCCGCGTCCCGGCCCGCCCAGCCCGGAGTGCGGACAGTGCCCGGATTGACCTGGTTGACGCGGACGCCTCGGGGGGCCGCGTCGCCCGCGAGCGTACGGGTGAGGGAGGCCAGGCCCGCCTTGGCCGCGCTGTAGGCGTGATTGCCGAAGTCCGCCTCACCGTTGACGGAGCCGATGTTGACGATCGCGCCCCGGCCGCCCGACGCCGCCAGGTGCGGAAGGGCCGCCCGTGCGCAGCGGAACGCGCCGGTGAGGGTGATGTCGAGGTCGCGGCGCCAGGCGTCGTCCGGCTGTTCCTCGAAGAGGGGGGTGTCGGGCGAGCAGGAGAAGGCGTTGTTGACCAGGACGTCGAGGCTGCCGAAGCGTTCGACGGCGTACGCGACGGCCTCCTCCGCCTGCGTACGGTCGGCGACGTCGCAGAGGGCGAAGTCCGCGCCGGGGATGGTCTCGGCGGTGCGCTCCGCGGCCTCCGCGTCGATGTCCGTGATCAGGACGCGCGCGCCTTCCGCCGCCAGCCGGCGTGCGATGGCCTCGCCGATGCCACGGGCCGCGCCGGTGATCAGTACGCCGTATCCGTCGAAACGATTCAGTCCGGTGGTCATAGCGCCGAGCGTACGGCCCTGATCAGCGCCTGGGCACGCGGGTCCGCGGTAACTCCCTTGCGCAGCCCGTTGGTCACATAGCCGAGCGCGATCCCGGACTCGGGGTCCGCGAAGCCGAGGGAGCCGCCGCGGCCGGGGTGGCCGAAGGAACCGGGGCCCAGCAGGGGCGCGGCCGGGCCGTGCAGCATGAAGCCCAGGCTGAAGCGGGTGGGCACGACGAGAACGCGGTCGGGACCGGCCGACTCCTCGGTACGGGCCAGGGTGAGCGTCGCCGGGGCGAACAGCCTGGGCCCGCCGTCGACTTCGCCGATCGTGGCGGCGTAGAAGCGGGCGAGTGCGCGGGCGGTGGAGACACCGCCGGAGGCGGGCAGTTCGGCAGCGCGGTAGGCGGGATCGTTCTCGTCGGGCAGCGGGGTGATCGCCCCGAACGCCCGGCGGGTGAGGGAGTCCGGGTTCCGGTACGCCTCCGAGACGGCCTGCTTGGGGCGTAGCCGGAGGCCGCCGCCGTCGACCGCCGGGGGCTCGTCCACGGGGCCGATCCGGCCGGCCCGGTGGGCTTCCTCGTCCGGCAGTCCGATCCAGAAGTCCAGGCCGAGCGGGCGGGCGATCTCCTCGGCGACCCAGCGGCCGATGGTGCGGCCGGTGACCCGGCGTACGAGTTCGGCGGTCAGCCAGCTGTAGGTCTGCGCGTGGTAGCCGTGGGTGGTGCCCGGCTCCCACTCGGGGTGCTGCGCCGCCAGGGCGGCGGGTCCGCTGACGTCGTCGATGGCCTCGGCGGGGGTGAGGGGGGTGTCGAGGACGGGCAGTCCGGCGCGGTGCGAGAGCAGGTGGCGTACGAGGACACGCTCCTTGCCCGCCGCCTTGAACTCGGGCCAGTACGTGGCGACCGGGGCGTCCAGGTCGATCTGACCGCGCTGGTGGAGCAGCAGGAGCACGGCCGCGGCGACGCCCTTGGTGGCGGAACGGACGATCTGCGCGGTGTCGACGGCCCAGGGCGCGCCGCTGGTGACGGGGCCGGGCGGGACCGGACCGGGTGCGGCGGGGCCCTGTGCGACCGGGCCGGGTGCGGCCGGACCGTGTGCGACCGGGCCGTGTGCGACGGGACCGCCGTCCACATCGCGGGTGCCCGCCCACAGGTCGACGACCTTGCGGCCGTCGCGGTAGACGGCGACGGCCGCGCCCCGGTCGCCGCGCTGGGTGAAGTTGCGTACGAAGGCGTCCCGGACCGGCTCGAAGCCCTCCGCGACCGTGCCCCGCACATCCACCGGGTCCCGTGTGCCTTCCGGGTCCCATGTGCCGTCCGGGCCCCGCAGGGCCGCCGGGTCTCGTACGTCCACCGTGCCGCGCGCATCCACTGAATCGGCCCTTCCGCTCCCGTTCATCCCTCCATGGTGCAACGGCGGCGGATGTCCGTTGCTTCCGGGGCGTCCGCCGACGAGACGACCGCGCAGGTCAGAGCCGGGGCGGCCGGAAGCCGGGCCGAGGCCGGCCCGCCCGCCGTCCGGGCCTTCGTCCGGGCCGGAAACCCTCGGCGCCCGTCGGCTCCGGGCCCTTGGCCGGGCGGCCGCGAGTGTCAGAGGTCGTCAGGGGGCCATGACCACGGACCGGGGGTCGAAGCCGAACGGCAGCTCCAGCCGGTGCGCCCGCATCAGCTCCTCGTCTCCCAGCAGCTCCTGGGTCCGCCCGTCGGCCACGATCACGCCCTCACTCAGGATCACCGAGCGCGGGCACAGTTCCAGCGCGTACGGGAGGTCATGGGTCACCATCAGCACGGTGACGTCCAACGACCGGATGATGTCGGCCAGTTCACGCCGTGACGCGGGATCGAGGTTGGACGACGGCTCGTCGAGTACGAGGATCTCCGGCTCCATCGCCAGTACGGTCGCGACGGCGACCCGGCGGCGCTGCCCGAACGAGAGGTGGTGCGGCGGCCGGTCCGCGTACTCCTCCATCCCGACCCGTTCGAGCGCGGCCGTGATCCGCGCCTCCAGCTCCGGTCCGCGCAGACCGGACGCGGCCGGGCCGAAGGCCACGTCCTCGCGGACCGTCGGCATGAACAACTGGTCGTCCGGGTCCTGGAAGACGATGCCGACCCGTCGTCTGACCTCGGCGAGGTTCCGCCTCACCACCGGCAGGCCCGCGACATGGACGGTGCCGACGCCCGGCTCCAGGATGCCGTTGAGGTGCAGTACGAGGGTGGTCTTGCCCGCGCCGTTGGGGCCGAGCAGGGCGACCCGCTCGCCGCGCCCGACCGTCAGATCGACGCCGAAGAGGGCCTGGTGCCCGTCGGGGTAGGCGTAGGCGAGCCCCCGCACGGCGAGTGAGGCGGTCTCGGGCGCCGCTCCTTGGGAAGGCGTGGGTGCCGTCCCGGCCGCGGGCGTGGGCGTGGGCGTGGGCTCTGTCCCCGCCGTTGTCATGGGCTCTGTACCGGCAGTGGTCATAGGTTCCATCCCAGCAGGCAGACGACGAGCGCGGAGACGGGGAGGGCCGCCGCGTAGGACCATTGGGCGCGCGAGGCCGCGACCTGGTCGATCACCGGCATCACGCCCGTGTAGCCGCGGCTGACCATCGCCAGATGCACCCGCTCCCCGCGTTCGTAGGAGCGGATGAAGAGCGCGCCCGCCGACTTGGCGAGGACGCCCCAGTGGCGTACTCCCTTCGCCTCGAACCCGCGCGATCTGCGGGCGATCGACATCCGCCGCATCTCGTCGGTGATGAGATCGCCGTAACGGATCATGAAGGACGCGATCTGCACGAGCAGCGGCGGCAGCCGGAGCCGCTGGAGGCCGAGCAGCAGGGCGCGGAGTTCGGTCGTGGAGGCGAGGAGGACGGAGGCGGCGACGCCGAGGGTGCCCTTGGCGAGGATGTTCCACGCGCCCCACAGGCCGGGGACGCTGAGCTGGACGCCCAGCACGGTGGCCTGTTCGCCGGGCACGACGAACGGCATCAGCAGCGCGAAGGCCACGAACGGGATCTCGATGAGGAGCCGGGTGAGCACATATCCGGGGGTCAGCCGGGCCACGGCCGCGACGGCGGCGAGCAGCAGCGCGTACAGCCCGAAGGCCCACATCGCCTCGCGCGGTGTGGAGACCACGACGAGGACGAAGCAGAAGACGGCCACGAGCTTGCAGTGCGGTGGCAGTCGGTGCACGGGGGTGTCCCCGTGGCGGTAGAGCTTGTGGCTGTGACCCGCGCCCATGGGTCAGACCGTGCCGTTCGGTACGCCGGCGGACCCGGACCCGGCCCCAGATCCGGACGAGGCTCCGGACCCGGACCCGGCTCCCGACGAGACCCCGGCCCCGGACGAAGACCCGCCGTCTGATTCGGTCGTACGGCGGCGGCGGACGACGACATAGAAGACGCCGCTGCCCACCGCGACGGTGGCGGTGACGCCGATGACGCCGGCGAGGCCGCCGGAGATCCGGGCGTTGGAGACGTCCTCGATGCCGTAGTCGGCGAGCGGGGAGTCGGCGGCGGCGTGCTCCTCCACCTTGGCGTCGATGCCCTTGTCGGCGGCGACCTTCTCCAGCCCGTCGGGGCTGGCGGAGGCGTAGAAGGAGACGAAGCCCGCGAGGACGAGCGCGGCGGCGAGGCCCGCCAGCCAGACCTTGCGCGGGGAAGGCGACGGGGAAGCGGCGGCGGACGCGGGCACGGGCGCGGGAGCGGCGTCGACCAGTTCGCCGCCGACGCGGAGCTTGAGCGGCTGGGCCAGTCCCCGCGCGCCGTAGACCAGATCGGGGCGCACGGCGATGACGGCGCCGACCGTCAGCATGGTGATCGCGGCCTCCCCGATGCCGATGAGGACATGGACGCCGACCATCGCGGTGAGGACCTTGCCGATCGGCACGTCGGTGGTCCCGCCGATCGCGTAGAGCAGGGTGAAGGAGGCGGCCGACGCCGGTACGGAGACGAGCGCGGCGACGAAGGCGGCGGCGGTGACCGTCCGGCGGCCCCGCGGCAGCACGGCCAGCAGCCCGCGGAAGAGTCCGTACGCCACGACCACGGTGACCACGCCCATGATGGTGATGTTCACGCCGAGCGCGGTGAGACCTCCGTCGGCGAAGAGCACGCCCTGCATCAGCAGGACGACGGCTATGCAGAGCACCCCGGTGTAGGGCCCGACCAGGATCGCGGCGAGCGCGCCGCCGAGCAGATGGCCGCTGGTGCCCGCGGCGACGGGGAAGTTCAGCATCTGCACGGCGAAGATGAACGCGGCGACGAGACCCGCGAGCGGCGCCGTACGCTCACCGCCCGCGCCGAGGCCCGTGTCGCCCGGGTTCCGGCCACCGGGACCGGCTCCCGACAGCTCGCGCCGGGCTCCGCGGAGGCTGAGCGCGACGGCTCCGGCGGCGGCGACTCCGGCGGCGACCGATACGGGCGCGTTGATGAATCCGTCGGGAACGTGCATGGCGGGCTCCGCATCGGAAAGACGGAAAGCAGGCCGGCTTCGGCCGGCCTTGCTGCATGACTGCTCCACGATTGTGCTCTCTTGCACATGACTTGCAAGAGTGCCTTCGTCACAAATAGGAATCGAGCATTTGCCCAAAATATGGGAGATTAGAGGACAAAGAGGACGAGTGTGAGGAGCGTGTGATGTCCGCCGACGCCGTCGAGGATCATGCATGGGGCCGGATCGTCACGGACGCTCCCCTGTACCGGCCAAGCCGAATCTCGATGACCTACGAACCGGCCGAGGACCCACGGACCGTGCGCTTCGTCCTCCCCAGCGGGATGGACTGGACTTTCCCGCGCGAGCTGCTGGAGAGGGGGCTGCGCTCCCCCGCCCGCAGCGGCGACGTGGAGATCTGGCCCTGCGGCAGGGTGCAGACGATCGTGGAGTTCCACAGCCCTGACGGAGTCACCGTCGTGCAGTTCGACGCCTATGTGCTGAGACGCTTCCTGCGCCATACGTACGCGGTGGGGATGCCGACCATCAGCTGACGCCGCACCACTCGCCAACCCCGCGCCGCTCACCTCGGCGGGACCGGCGGATCCCGGTCGGCCCCGGCCGGCCCCGTCCGGGCCCGGCCGACCGGCTCCGGCCCGGTCCCAAGCCACCGGGTCCGTCCCGAGGCACCGGACACCTACGGCTCGGCGAGTTCCGGCACCCGGAACACGCGCAGGCCGGAACACCGCAGCCGCGGAAGACGCAGCCTGCGGAAAGCGCGGTGGCCGCGCCCGCCGCCGGAAGTTCCGGATCGGACGGACGCGGCCACCAGGGCTCAGCCGGTTCAGACGCGGGTCAGTTCCCGGTCCCCGTCACCCGCCGTGCCGGAGAGCTGCTTGTGCAGCTTCTCGCCCTCGACGTCGACGTTCGGCAGCGCCTTGTCCAGCCAGCGCGGCAGCCACCACGCCTTGTGGCCGAGGAGCGCCAGCACCGCCGGCACGATCGCCATCCGGACCACGAAGGCGTCGAAGATCACCGCGATGGCCAGGCCGAAGCCGATCATCATGACCATCTGCTCGCCGGAGCCGATGAAGCCCGCGAAGACGCCGACCATGATCGCGGCTGCCGCCGTCACCACCCGCGCACCGTGCTTGAAGCCGGTCACCACGGCCTCGCTGGGCTTCTCGCCGTGGACGTACGCCTCGCGCATCCGGGTCACGAGGAAGACCTCGTAGTCCATGGCGAGACCGAAGACGACGCCCACCATGAAGATCGGCATCATGGACATGATCGGGCCCGGCTGGTCCACGTTGAAGACCGAGCTGAGCCAGCCCCACTGGAACACGGCCACGACCGCGCCGAGCGCCGCGAGGACGGAGAGCAGGAAGCCGAGGGCCGCCTTCAGCGGCACCAGGATCGAGCGGAACACCAGCACCAGCAGCAGGAAGGCAAGTCCGACGACGAGTGCCAGATACGGGATCAGCGCGTCGTTCATCTTCTGCGAGAAGTCGATGTTCAGCGCCGTCGCGCCGGTCACCAGGACCTCGGCCCCCGTGTCGGTGCTGATCCCGCCGTTGAGGTCCCGGATCTCGTGGACCAGGTCCTCGGTATCGATCGAGGACGGCCGGTCCTCGGGCACGACCGTGATCATTCCGGTGTCGCCCGCCTTGTTCAGCGGGCCCGGAGTGACCTCTTCGACGCCGTCGAGCTTCTCGATCCGCTTGGCGGCGTCGTCCACCGCGCCCTGCGGGTCCTCGCTGCCCTTGGCATCCACGACCACGGTCAGCGGGCCGTTGAAGCCGGGCCCGAAGCCGTCGGAGAGCAGGTCGTACGCCTTGCGCGCACTCGAAGTGGGGGACGAAGAGCCCTCGTCGGGCAGGCCCAGCTCCAGCGACGCCACGGGGGCGGCGATGACGCCGAGGCCCACGACACCGGTGAGCAGGACCGCGATCGGGCGGCGGACGACGAAGCGGGCCCAGCGGGTGCCCATGTTCGGCTTCGTCTGCGAGCCGTGCTGGGCGGCGTGCGCTCCGGCCTTGCGGGCCTTACGGGCCTTGCGGCCGAGCACCTTGTCGCCCGCGAAGCCGAGCAGCGCCGGGATCAGGGTGATCGCGATGATCACGGCGATCACGACCGTGCCGGCCGCGGCGTAGCCCATCTTGCTGAGAATCGGGATGTTGACGACGGCGAGGCCGACGAGGGCGATGACCACGGTGAGTCCGGCGAACACGACCGCGGAGCCCGCGGTGCCGGTGGCCCGGCCCGCCGCCTCCTCGTGGTCATGGCCGTCGGCCAGTTCCGCGCGGTAGCGGGAGACGATGAAGAGCGCGTAGTCGATGCCGACCGCGAGTCCGATCATCATCGCCAGCGTGCCGGCGGTGGTGCCCAGGTCGAAGACGTTCGCGAGCGCGGTGATCGACGAGATGCCGATGCCGACGCCGATGATCGCGGTGAGCAGCGGAAGCCCGGCGGCGACCAGCGAGCCGAAGGTGATGGCCAGGACGACCGCGGCGATCGCGATGCCGATCATCTCGGTGGAGGCGGCGTGCTCCTCCGCCATGGCGGCGTCACCGCCGATCTCCACGGTGAGCCCGGCGTCCCGCGCCTGGTCGCCGGTCTCCGTCAGCGCCTCGCGGGTCTCGTCGGTCACCTCCATCGAGTTGACCTTGTAGCTGACCGAGATGTAGGCCGTGCTGCCGTCCTTGGAGACCGCGTCGGCGGTGTACGGGTCGGAGACGTCGGCGACCTGGTCGGAGCCCTTCTTCAGGGCGGCGATCGCTTCGGTGACCTCGGTCTTGTTCTCGGGGTCGGTCATCTTCTCGCCCGCGGGGGCCTTGAAGACGATCCGGGCGGTGGCGCCGTCGGCGCTGCCGCCGGGGAAGCGCTCTTCCAGCAGGTCGAACGCCCGCTGGGACTCGGTGCCCGGCAGGGCGAAGCCCGGGTCCTTGGCGGTCGAGGCGGCGCTCGCTCCGACCCCGGCGAGTACCAGGAGGGCGACCCACAAGAGTGCGACGATTCGGCGGCGCCTGAAGGCGGTCCGCCCGAGTTTGTAGAGGAACGTGGCCACGAGGGCGTACTCCCGTTGGTGAGACGAAAAAAGGGCAGGGGGAGTCGTCCCGACGACGAGAGCGGCGCGCGTCAGGTGTTACGGGTGGTGCGTGAGCGATGGGTGTTCGGGGAGGGGACCGGATGCCTGAGAACGGGGAGGTTCAGGCTCGGAGTGCCGGGCGAGCCGACGGGGGGACCGTCGGCCCTCCTGCGGAGCTACATCGAAACCGCCAGGACTCCCATGACCGCCAGGACCGCTCGGACGGCCGAGGCCGGCCCGAGGTCCGGGGAGACGGTATCGAGGTCGGGGTCGGGGTCGCGGACCGCGCAGACCGCACTGACCGCGCGGACCTCACAGACCGCACCGACGGCGCGGACGCCGACGCTGACGGCCGTGACGGGTTCGCCCGCAGCGGGAGCCGCGGAGTCATCGTGCCTCCAGCGCGGGAAGCACCACGGCGTGGACATACCGCGCGAGGAAGTCCCGGTCGGGGACCCGGTTCTCGATGATGTGGAGGATGAAGAACGCGCCGAACAGCATGTGCGGGAGGAAGTTCAGCGCCGGATTGTCCGGACGGATCTCCCCCCGTACGACCGCGCGGTCCAGGACCCTCTTCAGCGCCCTGCTCTCCGGCTCGATCAGTTTGCGCACCAGCGCGTCATGGAGATCGGGGTTGGCGTGAACCGCGTGGACGAGACCCATGTACAGCGCGGAGTCCTTCTTCATCTGGGCGTCGTCCGCGGCCATCAGTATGGCCTCGAAATCACCCCGCAGACTGCCGGTGTCGATCTCCTCGGCGGGCGTCTGGGCCTGCTGAAGCGCTGTGGCCACCAGCTCCGGCTTGCTGTGCCACTGCCGGTAGAGCGTGGCCTTGCTCGATCGGGCCCGGGTGGCGACGGCGTCCATCGTCAGGGATTCGTAACCGACTTCGCGCAGCAGGTCGAGCACTACTTCGAACAGTTCGCTCTCGCGCTCGGGGGTCAGCCTGCTGCGTCCCATGGGTTCGCCTCCCTTCGCCGCTCTCGCCTCTGCCGACGTGGTCCGTACGGCCGTCCGCCGTACGGATGCCTGCCGCTGCACGACCGGCTGCACGACTGACTGTCCGACTGGATGCCTGTCTGACTGTCCGACTGGCTGTACGAAACGGTTTCGTACAGCAGCAGGATAGTCGACCATTCGACCGAAACGGAATCGTTTCGCTGTGGTATGCATCACGCATCCGCCTCGATTCCCCCCGGTCCAGAAGTTGCCGCCGTCCTCGCGCCCCGGAAGCATTGGGGGGTGAGCGACGACGTGGCGTACCTCCGTTTCCCGCATCTGCACGACGACTTGCTGTGCTTCGCAGCCGAGGACGACCTCTGGATCGCCCCGCTGGCACCGGAGGGCCACCGGCCGGGGCGGGCCTGGCGGGCCACCGTCGACCGCACCCGGATCGGCCATCCCCGCTTCTCCCCCGACGGCCGCCACATCGCGTACACGACCTGGCGCAGCCTCGATCCCGAGATCCATATCGCCCCGGTGGCGGGCGGCCCCGCGCGGCGGCTCGGCTACTGGGGCTCGTACGACACGCGGGTCTGCGGCTGGAGCCCTGACGGCCAGATCCTCGCCGTCTCCTCGCACGGCCAGCCCTTCTCGTACTTCTCCTGGGCCTACAGCGTCCCCCTCGACGGCGCTCCCGGCGGAAAACTGCCCTGGGGCCCGGTCTCGGACATCGCCGTCGCCGACATCGACGGCGAGCGCCGCACCCTGCTGCTCACCGGGAAGCCGCCGCACGAACCGGCCGCGTGGAAGCGGTACCGGGGCGGGGCCACGGGACGGCTGTGGCTGCACGGCAGGCGGCTGCTCGCCGACCTGAACGGCCATCTCGACTGCCCGATGTTCGTCCGCGGCCGGATCGCGTTCCTCTCCGACCACGAGGGCGTGGGAAACGTTTACTCGTGTCTCCCCGATGGGTCCGATCTTCGGCGTCATACAGACCATGACGCTTTTTATGCCCGTCATGCCTCCAGTGACGGGCGACGAATTGTGTATCAGTGCGCGGGTGACCTGTGGATCGTCGACGATCTGACCGTCGCCGACGCGGTGCCGCGCAAGCTGGAGGTGCTGCTCGGCGGGCCGCGCGCCGGACGGCGTACGTACCAGGTGCCGGCCGCCAGCCATGTGGACGCGGTCTCCGTCGACACCACGGGCCGGGCCAGCGCCGTCTCCGTCCGGGGCAGCCTGTACTGGCTGACGCACCGCGACGGCCCGGCCCGGACGATCGCCGACACTCCGGGGGTACGGGTCCGGCAGCCCGTGATGCTCGGCTCGGGCGGTCAGGTGGCGTACGTCACGGACGCGGAGGGCGAGGACGCGGTCGAGATCGCGTATCTGCCGCGGGCGACCGGCGACCGCGCCCCGAGGCGGCTGGCCTCCGGGCGGCTGGGCCGGGTCCTGGAGCTGGTGTCGGACCCGGAGGGCGAACGGCTGGCGATCGCCTCGCACGACGGGCGGCTGCTGCTGATCGACGCGGCGGAGCCGGAGAACGAAGTGGGAGGTGTGGCGGGGGGCATGGCGGAAGCCGGGACCGGCGGCCCGGCCGAGGCGGGGGCCGGGGCGGAAGCCGGAGCCGAGGCGGGGGCCGAGGCCGAGGAAGAGGGGGGAGCCGGAGCAGCGGCCGGGGGCGGGGCGGGGGCAGCGGCCGGGGCAGGGGCGGCCCCGGACCCGAGCGCCACCGATTCCGGCGCCGTGGACGCCACCGGCCCGGCCGACGCGGCCCCGGACGCCACCGACCCGAGCCCGGCCGCCCCGAGCCCGGCCGCCCCGGCCGCCCCCGCCGATGAGACCGGCGGCGTGACCGAGCTGGTGCGCTCCGCCAACGGCCCCGTGCGGGATCTCGCCTTCTCCCCCGACGGCGCGTGGCTGACCTGGTCGCAGCCGGGCGTGGGCCGGTCCCTGCGGCAGATCAGGATGGCCCGCATAAAGGACCGTACGATCGTCGATGTCACCAACGGCCGCTTCGAGGACGAGAATCCCGTCTTCACCAGCGACGGCCGCTATCTCGCGTTCCTGTCCTGGCGCGGCTTCGACCCGGTGTACGACGTGCACACCGGAGACCTGTCCTTCCCGCTGGGCTGCCGCCCCTATCTCGTGCCGCTGTCGTCGGCGACGCCGTCGCCCTTCGCGCTGTCACCGGACGGGCGGCCCGCGGCCGGCGGTCTCGACCCGCTGGACGAGGCCGGCGGCTCCCCCGAGGAGGGGGCGGGGACGGTGGTGGAGACCGAGGGTCTGGAGAGCCGGGTGACGCCGTTCCCGGTGGCGGCGTCCAAGTACTCGGCGATGCACCCCGTCAGCGGCGGCGGACTGGTCTGGCTGCGCTGGCCGATCTCGGGCGCGCTGGGCGAGACCTTCGTCAATCCGGCCGACACCTCCGGCCGCCCCACGTTGGAGCACTTCGACATCTCCAAGGCCCGCCGGGCCGAACTCGTGGACCATCTGGACTGGTTCGCGGTCAGCGGCGACGGCACACGGCTGGTCGTCGTGGACGACGACGAACTGCGCGCGGTCCCGGCGACGGAGGCCGGGGACGGCGACTCGACCGTCCAGCTCGATCCACGGCGGATCCTGCACGAGGTGGACCCGGCCTCCGAGTGGCGACAGGCGTACGCGGAGGCGGGCCGGCTGATCAGCGCGTACTTCTGGGATCCGGGGATGAGCGGCGTCGACTGGCCGGGGATCCTCGACCAGTACCGGCCGCTGGTCGAACGGGTCGCGTCACCGGACGAGTTCGCGGATCTGCTGCGGGAGGTGCTGGGCGAGCTGGGGACCTCCCACGCGTATGTGACTCCGGCCCGCCGTAACGAGGGCCCGCCGCACTACCAGCGTCCGATGGGCCTCCTCGGCGCCAATCTGGTCTGCCGGGACGGGACTTGGCTGGTCAGGCGCATCCTGCCGGGCGAGTCGTCCGACTCCAAGGCACGCTCGCCGCTGGCCGGCACCGGTATCCGTGAGGGCGCGGCCCTGACCCATGTCGACGGCCGCCCGGTCGATCCCGTGGCGGGTCCCTACCCGATGCTCTCGGCCGCGGGCGGGACGACGGTGGAGCTGACGTTCCGTACGGCCGACGGCGACTCGCGGCCCGGCGGCTCACGGCGGGTCGCGGTCGTGCCGCTCGTGGACGAACGCCCGCTGCGGTACCAGGACTGGGTGGCCAAACGGCGGCAGGTCGTCAGGGAGTTGAGCGGCGGCAAGTGCGGCTATCTCCACATCCCCGACATGGGCGGCTCGGGCTGGGCCCAGTTCAACCGGGATCTGCGCCTCGAAGTCTCCCGTCCGGCGCTCATCGTGGACGTACGCGGCAACGCGGGCGGGCACATCAGCGAGCTGGTGGTGGAGAAGCTGACCCGGAAGATCCTCGGCTGGGATCTGACACGTGACGCGCAGCCCGTCTCGTACGCCTCGAACGCGCCGCGCGGCCCGGTCGTCGCGCTGGCGGACGAGGCGACCTCCTCCGACGGCGACATGATCACGGCCGCGTTCAAACTGCTGGGTCTCGGCCCGGTGGTGGGCACCCGCACCTGGGGCGGGGTCGTGGGCATCACCGGCCGCCACGAGCTCATCGACGGCACGGTCATCACCGTGCCCATGAACGCGGCCTGGTTCGACACCTACGGCTGGTCGGTCGAGAACCACGGCGTCGAGCCGGACCTGGAGGCCCTGCGCACCCCGCTCGACTGGGCGGAGGGCCGCCACGCGGGCCTGGACGACGCGGTACGCCTGGCCCTGGACGCGCTCGCCGAGCAGCCCCCGGCCGATCCGCCGGGATACGGTTCCGTCCCGGACAGGAGCCGCCCGCCGCTGCCGCCGAGGCCGGCCGCCGGGTAGGGCGGAGCCCGGCAGAGCCGCCGACCGTCAGGGCGCGGCGTGGGCTCGTGGGCGTGGGCGTGGGCGTGGGGTCGCGGGCGTGGGCTCGCGGGCGTGGGCTCGCGGCCCTCGGCCGCCCGGATCGACACCGGCGAACCGCGCGGCGACAAGCCGACGTCCGGCACCGACGCACTCGGACTTGGACTCGGACTTGGACTCGGCCCGGACCCGGACCCGGCCCGGATTCCACCTGGCCCGGACCCGGACTCGCGAGGCGCCCCCCGCCACCGGCTGACGCCCGGTGCCCGGTGACCCGGTGGGCGGGCGTCGGTGCAGCGCGCGCGGGACGGACCGGTCGCGGACACGCGAAGGGACGCGCCCGTTCCGGAGAACGGACGCGCCCCTCGCAAGTCAGGCGTCAGGCAGGCCGGTTGGCGGGCCGGCCGGTCCTGCGCTCAGCGTCGCGGCGCTCGTCCTGGGAAGCGCGGTCGCGGCGCTCCTCTTGCGGACGGCCCTGCTGCTGGTCACGGTTCTGGCCGGGCTCCTGACGGCGCTGCGGCCCGGACTCCTGGGGCTGGCCCTTCGACTTGCCCGAACGCTGCTTCGCCTGCTCCTGAAGCTCCTGCGCCTTGACCTGGAACTGGTCCTTGATACCCATGGAGAGTGTCTCCTAGTGAGGGGGTGGGGGGTTGGTCCCCAGGCGGTGTAGCCTGCGGCCTCGACCAGCGTGGCACGGGCGGACATACATCGCATGTCGATCAGTTACGCTCCGTGCGCACCGCCTCGTCGGCCGCGCCGCCCGCGCCCACCAGGCCCTTCGCCACCGCGCTCAGCCGGGGTTCGAAGCGCTTCATCTCGCGACGGCCGACGGCGGCGATGACGGCGGGCAGACCGCCCCGCATCGCCTGCGTCCCCCGGAGCCACCCTTGGGCGTACACATGGGCCGACCTCCGCTCGACCCCGGCGACGATACGGTCGACGGCCGGGCCCAGCGGATAGGTGCGGTTCGCCGGCCAGGGCAGTCGCTGCCGGAGTTCGCGCATGACGCCGTCCCGATCCGCGCCGCGCACCATGTCGGTGTCGGTCCAGGACAGATAGCCGACGCCGACGCGGACGCCCCGGTGGGCGACTTCCGCGCGCAGGCTGTGGGCGAACGCCTCGACGCCGGACTTGGAGGCGCAGTAGGCCGACATCATCGGCGCGGGGGTGATCGCCGCGAGGGAGGCTATCTGGAGGAAGTAGCCGCGGCTCTCCACCAGATACGGCAGGAACGCGCGGCCCGTGAGCGCGCTGCCGATGAGATTGACCTCGATGACCCGGCGCCAGGCGACCGGGTCGGATTCCATGAAGGGACCGCCCGCCGCCACGCCCGCGTTCGCCACGACGGTGTCGACCTTGCCGAAGCGCTCCCGGACCTCGACCGCGACGCGGACCATCGCCTCCTGGTCGGTGACATCCGCGTCCCACCAGTCGCTCTCGGCGTGGAGCCGCGCCGAGACCCGCTTCAACTCCTCCGGCTCCAGGCCGACCAGAGCCACCCGCGCGCCGCGCGCGGAGAGCTTGCGGGCCAGCAGCTCCCCGACGCCCCGCGCCGCGCCGGTGACGACCGCGACCTGCCCGTCCAGACTCACCCTGCCGTTCATACGGCCGTCTCCTCACGGTTGCGCGAACGGGCTTCCGGGGCACGGCCGTTCCCCGCCCGGCCGTTCGGCGGATGACCGTTCCGCGTCCGGCCGGGCGTCATCGCGCGCCCTCCAGCACCGGCGCGGGCCGTGCGGGCTTGCGGACGATGGCGTACTCCGCGAGGTCGACCTCCCGCGTCGCCCGCCTGAACTCGCCGGTCGTGCCCGGCCAGACGGTCGTATTGCGGCCGGCGGCGTCGAGATACCAGCTCGTGCAGCCGCCGGTGCTCCACACGGTCCGCTTCATCCGTTCCTGTACGCGGCGGTTCCACGCGCCCACGGCGGACGGCTTGGGCGTGAGCGCGGTACGGCCGCCGAGGACGGTCAACTGCCGCATGTAGTCGGCCAGATAGTTCAGCTGGGACTCGATCATCAGGATCATGGAGGAGTTCCCGAGTCCCGTGTTGGGACCGATGATCGTCATCCAGTTGGGGAACCCGGCGGCCGTCGCCCCCCGCAGCGACTCCATGCCGTCCTTCCACGCCTCGGCGAGCGTGATCCCGTCCGCGCCGACGACCCGCTCGGCGATCGGCAGGTCGGTGACATGGAATCCCGTGCCGAAGACGACCGCGTCGACATCGGCCGCGGCGGTCCCGTCGGAGGCGACGAGCGTGGTGCCCCGGACCTCGGCGAGGCCGGATGCCACCACCTCCACATTGGGGCGGGCGATGGCCGGGTAGTAGTCGCTGGAGAGCCCGATCCGCTTGCAGCCGATGCGGTACGAGGGCGTCAGCTTGGCCCGCAGCGCCGGGTCCTTGACCGACTTGGCGAGATTGGCCTTGGCCAGCGACTCGACGAACCCCAGCTCCTTCGGCCGCTTGGTGAACGCCTGGACCTGCAACTCCCGTAGGCCCCACAGCACTCCGCGCCGTACGGACGAGGTGAACGGAAGCTGCCGGTGCAGCCAGCGCTCCGCCCCGGTGATACGGCGGTCCGCCTTCGGCAGGACCCAGGGCGGGGTTCGCTGGAAGAGGGTCAGCGAGGAGACCTGCGGCTGGATCCGGGGCACGATCTGGATCGCGGACGCGCCCGTCCCGATCACGGCGACGCGCTTGCCGCGCAGATCGTAGCCGTGGTCCCAGCGGGCGGAGTGGAAGACCTTGCCGGGGAACTCCGCGAGACCGGGGATCTCGGGGATCTTGGGATCGGAGAGCGGCCCGGCCGCCGAGACGACCACGTCGGCGGTGTAGTCGCCCCCGCTGGTCTCGATCCGCCAGTGCAGTCCGTCGTCGTCCCAGGTCATCATCCGTACGTCGTGGTTGAAGCGGAGGTGCGGGCGGAGCCGGAAGACGTCGGCGACATGTTCCAGATACGCGCGGATGTGGTCCTGGCCGGAGAAGGTGCGGGGCCAGTCGGGGTTGGGTGCGAAGGAGAAGGAGTAGAGGTGGGAGGGCACATCGCAGGCGCAGCCCGGATAGCTGTTGTCCCGCCAGGTGCCGCCGACCGACGCGGCCCGCTCCAGGACGACGAAGTCGGTGATGCCCTCACGGCGGAGGCGGACGGCCGCGCCGAGGCCGCCGAATCCTGAACCGATGATTGCGACGCGTACATGCCGGGCTTCCCGGCCGCTGCCGCCGTGGCCGCCCTCGTACTCCCGGTCCCCGCCCTGCGCCGGCTCCTCCCCCTGTTCCAGCCCCTGTTCCAGCCCCTGGGCCCGGTCTCGCTCCTGCGATTGCGGTTCCCGCCTTCGTTCGCTCATGCCGCCTCCACTCACGTCAGAGTCACGATCCAAGCCATCAGCCATCAGCCACAAGCCACAACCATGCCAGCAATCACTGGCATGGTTGGGAGGGTAGAGCAGGGCGGATACCGAGCGGTAGAGGCCGGGCGCGACAAGTTACCGGTGTGACAACATAGGCTTCCCCTGTGGCAGAAGGACGCGAGTACCGCATGGAGGAGCTGGCCGAGAAGGCCGGCATCACGGTGCGCACCCTGCGCTTCTACCGCGAGCGCGGTCTGATCCCGCCGCCCCGCCGGGCGGGCCGTATCGCCTGGTACGACGATCGCCATCTGGCCCGGCTCCGCACGATCGCCGCGCTGCTGGAGCGGGGGCACACACTGAACGGCATCGCCGATCTCGCCACCGCGTTCGAGAGCGGGCGGGACGTCGGCGAAGTGCTCGGCCTCGGCATGCCCACCGAGGAGACTCCCGTCCGCCTCACCCCGGAGGAGCTGGCCGACCACTTCGAGGGCGAGGTCACCCCGGAGAACCTGGCGACGGCGCTGGACCTCGGCTATCTCGCCACGGACGGCGACGCGATCGTGCACATCAGCCGCCGACTGCTGGAGGTCTCCTCCGCGCTCGTACGGGAAGGGGTGCCCCTGTCGGCGGTGCTGGAGGCGGGGCAGCGGGTCCGTGCGCACGCGGAGGCGCTCGCGGAGCTGTTCGTCGGGATGCTGCGGGACCACGCCCCGGAGGGCGACGCCGACAGACTCCGCCCGCTCGCGAAGACCGTGACGGACGCGGAGCTGTCGATGGCGCTGGACCGGCTGCTGCGGGGGCCCGAGGCACCAGCCGGCCCGGCCGGGGCCCGCGGAGACTGCGTCGAAGTGCGCGCGGACTCCGCCAAGTCCCTCTGACCCGAGGGCGGCCGTGCGCGACAGCCCTGCCGCGACGGAGTGAGACGAACCGAGAAGATGAGACGAACCGAGAAGAACTGAGAGGAACTGAGAGGAGACCGCCATGCGGATCACGGTGCTCACGGTTCCGGACTGCCCGAACGGCCCGGTCCTGGAGGAACGGATCGCCACCGCGCTGGCCGGCCGGGCAGCCCGGGTGGAACGCGTCGAGGTCCGCGAGGAGGCCGACGCCGCGCGCTGGGGCATGACCGGCTCCCCGACGGTCCTGCTCGACGGTGTCGACCCGTTCGCGCGGGCGGGGGCGGTGCCGAGCGTGTCGTGCCGTCTCTACCGGGATGAGGAGGGCCGTATGGACGGGGCACCGGGCGTGGACGCGCTGCGCAGGGCCCTGGCGGACGCCGACGACACGGTGGCGGCAGCGGACGAGGACCGCTGACGACACCCTTCCGGCGTCGGCGGAGCATCCCGACGCCCCGCCACACAGCCCACACAGCCCACACAGCGCCCAACACACATCCCATCGAAGCCCACGAAGCCCACGAAGCAGCGGCTCCGAGCGCCCGTCAGAGGCGTCATGAGGTGTGCTGTGACACGAGGTGGGCGGCGATCACGCACAGTCTCTTGGTGGCACGCGTGAGGGCGACGTACAGGTCACGCTCGCCGCTGGGGCGGGCCGCGACGATCTCCTCCGGGGCGACGATGACGACCGCGTCGAACTCCAGGCCGCGGGCCTCGGAAGCCGGCACGAGGCGTGCCCACGCTGTGACACCGGCGGTCGTCATCTCCTCGACCCGGTCGTCCGCGCAGATCACGGCGAGCAGTTCGCTCGGGTGCGCCGCGGCCCGCGCCCGGAGTTCCTCGGCCACGGCGGTGGCCAGTGTGGAGGGACCTGTGGTGACGCTCCGGGGAGGTTCGCCATGGCGGATCGACCGGATCGGCGTCTGGCCGGGGGCGATCCGCGCGA
The DNA here is from genome assembly GCF_053600955.1 of Streptomyces sp. NPDC004838. Classification (NCBI taxonomy): domain Bacteria; kingdom Bacillati; phylum Actinomycetota; class Actinomycetes; order Kitasatosporales; family Streptomycetaceae; genus Streptomyces; species Streptomyces sp. NPDC004838. The sequence goes on from NZ_JBSGAW010000031.1 coordinate 96,969, forward strand.
GCAGGTCGTGGGTGGTCTCCAGGATCTCCTGGGTCGTGCGGTAGCCGACGGTCAGGGTGTGCAGGGCGAACCGGCCGCCGAGATGCGGACCCAGCGCCTGGGACCAGTCGCTCGCAGCCGTCGCGGGGCCCGCCTGGGCGAAGTCGCCCACCAGAGTCATCGACCTGGCCGGACACCGGCGCATGACCATCCGCCACTGCATGGCGGTCAGCTCCTGGGCCTCGTCGACCACGACATGCCCGAACGTCCGCTCCGGCGGCCCGTCCACCAGCTCTGCCGCCTCGTCCAACAGCGGTACATCGGCATCGGTCCACGGGGCGTCGACAGAACACCCCGGCCGGGAACGTTCGTCACCGGCGAGCGACGGCAGATGACCGGCCATCGTGCGAGCGTCCGCCAGCAGGGCCCGTACGACCGCTTCGGGCGTCAGCCGTGGCCAGAGGGACTCCACCACACGGTCGACGTGGGCGTCGCCCATGAGGTTCGCGCGGACGGCGTCCGCGTCGAAGACCTCGGCCGGGTCCGCGGCCGGCGCGTCGTCGAAGCCGAGAGCCCGCAGGTCGGCCGCGGCCGCGGCATCGAGATCCATGCCCGTGCTCTCGGCGATCTCGGCGTCGATGTGCTCCAGGGCCTCGACGGCCCCGCGCTCCAGTGCGCCCGTGACCGCGCCGATCAGGTGCTCCTTGAACACCTCCCGCGCACGGTTGTGCGCGAGGCCGCTCGCCACCGCGGCCTCCCGCGCCGCCACGACGTCCACGCTTCCCAGACGGACCCACTCCTGCCCCACACGCACCGCGGTGCCGCCGCCGGGTGCCTGCGAGGAGCCCACCAGATCCGCCAGCGCCCCGGCCAGCGCGGAACTCCCCTTGAGGCGCGCGACATCGAACGACTCCACAGCCGCGGGCACCACCCCGGCCAGCTCCGCGCACGTCGACAGGACCACATCGTTCTCCCCCAGCGAGGGGAGCACCTGGGAGACGTAGTCGAGGAACCGCGCGTTCGGCCCGAGCACCAGCACACCGCGCGCGGCGGCGCCCGGGAACGCGTACAGCACGTACGCCGCCCGGTGCAGCGCGACGACGGTCTTGCCCGTACCGGGGCCGCCCTGCACCACCGTCACGCCCCGATGCGGGGACCGCACGATCGCGTCCTGCTCCGCCTGCAGCGTCGCCACCGCCGCACGCATCCGGCCCGTGCGCCGCGCCTCCAGCGCCTCCGTCAACGGACCGTCGCCGACGATGTCTCCGGCCCCGGCCGCGGATCCGTCCAGCAGCTCATCGCTCACCGCACGTACCGCACGGCCCTCGACCCGCAGATGACGGCGTCGCCGCTGCCCCATCGGGTGGACGGCCGTCGCGGCGTAGAAGGGCCGCGCCGCTTCCGCTCGCCAGTCGACGAGCAGCGGCAGGTCCCGGCCGTCCACGTGCAGGCCGAGCCGTCCGATGTGCAGGACCGTTCCGTCCCCGCCGTCGATCCGGCCGAACGCCAACCCCTCCTCGGCCCCCTCCAACCGGCGAAGCCGGTGCGCAAGTCGCTCCGCGGCGACATCGCGCGCGTACACGTCGCCCGCGCTGTCGGCCGACGACCGCAGTACGTCCGCCAGCCGGGCCCGCACATCGGCCGATCGCTCGTCGAGCAGCCCGTACATGGCGGCCACGTGGGCCTGCTCCACCTCGACCTGTCCTGCGGCATCCTCATGGCTGAACTGCGGCAACAGCGGCCCTCCTCGCGACTCGGCTCTCCACTGTGCAGCCGAATCCCCGCGAAAGTAAGGCTTGACTTACTTGTCCGAGTCAGCCGCTCGGGCCCGGTCCGCCTTCACGCCGGCTCTTCGCTCCCCACACCGTCACGGTCACCCGTCGAAGACGACCGTCACCGGAGCATGGTCGCTCCAGCGCTCGTCGTGGCTCGCCGCCCGCTCGACGTACGCCTTGACCGCCCGGCCAGCCAGCCCCGGAGTGGCGACGGCCAGGTCGATCCGCCAGCCGGTGTCGTTGTCGAAGGCGCGCCCCCGGTACGACCACCAGGTGTACGGCCCCTCCTGGTCCGGGTGGAGGGCGCGGACCACGTCCACGTACTCCGCCTCGTCGAAGACACGGGACAGCCAGGCGCGCTCCTCGGGCAGGAAGCCGGAGTTCTTCTTGTTGCCGCGCCAGTTCTTCAGGTCCGCCTCGTGGTGGGCGATGTTCCAGTCGCCGCAGACGACGACCTCACGCCCGGCCTCGGCGGACCGCGCTTTCAGCTCGCGCAGATACGGCAGGAACTCCGCCATGAACCGGTACTTCTCGTCCTGCTTCTCGGTGCCGACCTCGCCCGACGGCAGATACAGGCTGGCGACGGTGACGCCCGGCAGATCCGCCTCGACGTACCGCCCGCTGCCGTCGAACTCGGCCGACCCGAACCCGGTCCGCACCTCGTCCGGCTCCCGCCGCGTGTAGAGGGAGACCCCCGCGCGCCCCTTCGCCCCGGCGGGCGCGTGCGCGGTGTGCCAGCCCTCGGGCCGCCGCACCGCCTCGGGGAGCTGCTCGGGCTCCGCCCGTACCTCCTGGAGGCAGACCACATCGGCGTCGGTAGCGGCCAGCCACTCCACGAAGCCCTTCTTCGCGGCGGCGCGGAGCCCATTCACATTCACGGAAGTCACGGTGAGCATTCCGGCAGCCTATCCAGGGACCCTCCGGTGGCCGCCACCGGCAAAATCGTACGATGAGCTGCATGGATGTACGCCCGGTCCCGTTCGACCACCCCGACGCCGTCAAGCTCAACGACGAGGTCATGCAGGAGTACGTGGTGCGCTACGGCCCCTCCGAGAACGGCGAGGAGGACGGCGACGCCACCCCGGTCGACGCCTCGATGTTCGCCCCGCCGTATGGCCTTTATCTCATCGCGTACGACGACGACCGTCCGGTCGCCTCGGGCGGCTGGCGCACCCAGAGCCGCAACGACGAGGGTTACGAGGACGGCGACGCCGAGCTGAAGCGGATGTATGTGAGGCCCGAGGCGCGCGGCCTCGGCCTCGCCCGCCGTATCCTCGCCGTCCTGGAGGACGACGCGCGGGCCGCGGGCCGGACCAGGATGGTGCTGGCGACCGGCGACCAGCAGCCCGAGGCGATCGCGCTCTACCTCTCCAGCGGCTACACGCTCTCGCCGACGAACTTCGGCTACTACCGGGACCACGACGGCAGCCGCTGCTACGTGAAGCCGCTGGCATGAGATCCGGCCGCCGGACCGGCGGCCTCTGAGCGGGTTCCCCGCGAGCACGGGTCCATGGCGAGCCGCACCGGCCAACCTGGGACCGGGGTGCCGGAAGCCCCTGCCGGTGGGGGATCCGGCAGGGGCTCCGGTGCTCGTACGGGCGCGGGGGCTTCCGTACGAGCCGGGCCAGGGCGTCAGACCCCGCCCTGGCCTGGGCCGGCAGCCGCTCTCGGTTCAGCGAGCCGAGCGGGACGCGGTGCCGGAGAAAGCCTCGCGGGAATCCGGGCGTCCGGGCACGACGGGGCACGGCGGCTCAACTGCCGTTCCACAGCGGCGAATACCTGCGAGTAACAACCGGCAGTACGGTCCCACATCCGGGCGGTTCGCGGCAGACTTCCCCCGTGATGAACGGCAGTGAACTGCGTCACGACCCACGCGGCGCCGCCGACTCCGCCCGCCCGCCCGCCCGCCTGAACGCCCGTACAGGCACGGGTACTTCAGGATCTGAGATACGCCAGCACCGCCAGCACCCTGCGGTGCGAGTCATCCGCCGGAGGCAGATCCAGCTTCGCCAGGATGCTGCCGATGTGCTTGCCGACCGCCGCCTCGGAGACCACCAGGTCCTTGGCGATCGCCCTGTTCGACCGCCCCTGTGCGACGAGGGCCAGGACCTCGCGCTCGCGGGCCGTGAGGCGTTCCAGCGGGTCACGGCGGCGGCGCAGGAGTCGGCGTACCACTTCGGGGTCGACGACCGTGCCGCCGTCGGCGACCTTCCGCAGGGCGTCGACGAACTCCTCGACCTGGCCGACGCGGTCCTTGAGGAGATAGCCGACGCCCGAGCCGTCGCCGGAGTCGAGCAACTCGGCGGCGTACGACCGCTGTACGTACTGGCTGAGCACCAGGACCGGCAGGCCGGGGTGCTCCTCACGGATCCGTACCGCCGCGTGCAGGCCCTCGTCCTGGAAGCCCGGTGGCATGCGGACGTCCGTGACCACGATGTCCGGCCGGTGCTCGGCCACCGCCGTCAGCATCGCGTCCGCGTCGCCCACGGCCGCGACGACCTCGTGGCCGCAGCGGTGGAGCAGACCGATCAGGCCCTCCCGGAGCAGCACGCTGTCCTCGGCGAGTACTACGCGGAGTGTTCGGTCCACGTGCAAGGGATCTCCACGAGCAACAGGGTCGGTCCGCCGGGCGGACTGGACAGGGAGAGTCTGCCATCCAGTACGGACACCCTGTCCGCGAGGCCGGTCAGTCCCGTGCTCGCCGTGCGCTCGGTGACCCCGGTCCGCTCAGTGCTCCCGGTCCGCTCAGTGCTCCCGGTCCGCTCAGTGCTCCCGGTCCGCTCGGTGCTCCCGGTGCTTCCGGTACTTCCGGTGCGCTCGGTGCCTTCGTGCCCGACGCTCGCGCCGCCCCGGCCGTCGTCGCGGATCTCCAGCGACAGCAGTCCGTCGCGGTGGCCGCCCGTCACCCGCGCGCGGGTCGCTCCGCTGTGCTTGGCGACATTCGTGAGCGCCTCGCACACGACGAAGTACGCGGCGGCCTCCACGGCCTGCGGCAGCCTGCCGCCCAGGTCCAGCTCGACGTCGACGGGGACGGCCGAGCGGTCCGCCGCGTCCGCGACGGCTGCCGACAACCCGTAGTCGGCGAGGACCCTGGGGTGAATGCCGTGGATCAGCTCGCGCAGTTCGGCGAGCGCCTCCCCCGCCTCCTCGTGCGCCTTGGCGAGCTGGTCGGCGAGCGGGCCCGGCGGGGCGTCGAGCCGGGCCAGGCCCAGGGTCAGCGTGAGCGCGACCAGCCGTTGCTGCGCGCCGTCGTGGAGATCCCGTTCGATACGGCGGCGTTCCGCCTCGAAGGCGTCGACCAGGCGGACGCGTGAGCTGGTGAGTTCGGCGACCCTCGTGCCCAGTTCGCCGTCGGCCGGGTCCTTGGGCGCGATGAGCAGCCGGGTCAGCTCGGCCCGTGCCCCGGCGTACAGCCCCACCAGGTAGAGGGCGGCGGCCAGCAGGACGACCCCGAGAACGGCGATGCCGAGCGCCATCGGCCAGGAGGTGACCGTCCACGCCTTGAGCACGGACGCCTCCTCACCGCCCCCGACGGTCGCCATCAGCACCGGCGTGGCCGCCAGGCCGAGCGGCACGGACAGGAGCAGCCCGATCGCGAGCGCGTCCAGCGGCCAGAGCAGCAGGGCGAGCAGCACCGCGTATCCCAGTTCGCGCCAGGTGGCCCGCTCGCGGTAGCGCGTCCTGGCCCAGGGCCACACTCCCCGCTCGGCGGGGGCCCGGTGCGGATCGTGCGCGGGGTGCTCGTCGACCAGCCGCAGCCGCCATCGTTCGACGCGGGCGACGGGCAGCCCGCACAGTCCGAGCAGCGGCAGCAGCGGAAGCCCCACCAGCACCACCGCCAGCGCTCCGGCGACGGCGGTCAGCACCAGGACCGCCACCAACGTGACCGCCCCGGCCAGCGCGCCGGTGACCAGGTACGCGGCGGAGCGCCAGGGCCAGGCCGAGCGGAGGTAGGCGGGCCCGGAGAGGGCCTGCCACACGGTACGAGAGCACATGGACTCACCGTAGAAGGCGGGCCGGAAACGGGACATCCGCCCAGACGGAGCGTACGGGGTATGGCAGGCCATACCCCGGGACTCCCCCCTGCCCCTACCCCAGGACTCCCTCCTGCCGTGATGTGCGGGAGGACCGGCGGCGGTTGAGTCGGGGCATGACCAACGACGCCGTTCAGCTGCGCTCCGTCAGCCGTGTCCACGGAGCGGGAGACCATACCGTCACCGCCCTCGACCAGGTCTCCCTGAGCTTCCCGCGGGGCACATTCACAGCGGTCATGGGCCCTTCGGGCTCCGGCAAGTCGACCCTGCTCCAGTGCGCCGCCGGGCTCGACCGGCCCACGGCCGGATCGGTCAGGATCGGGGACACCGAACTCACCGGACTGAGCCAGACCGGGCTGACCCTGCTCCGGCGCGAACGCATCGGCTTCGTCTTCCAGTCGTTCAATCTGCTGCCCGCGCTCACCGCCGAGCAGAATGTGGCGCTCCCGCTGCGGCTGGCCGGGCGGAGGCCGTCACGGGCCCGCGTACGGGAAGTCCTCGACCGGGTCGGTCTCGGCGACCGGGCCCGGCACCGGCCGACGGAGCTGTCCGGCGGTCAGCAGCAGCGCGTCGCCCTCGCGCGGGCCCTGATCACCCGGCCCGAGGTGCTCTTCGGCGACGAGCCGACGGGCGCGCTCGACACCCGCACGAGCCGTGAGGTGCTGACGGTCCTGCGCGCGATGGTCGACGCCGAAGGACAGACGGTCGTCATGGTCACCCACGACCCGGTGGCCGCCTCCTACGCGGACCGGGTGGTGTTCCTGGTCGACGGCGCGGTCCACGGCGAACTGGTGTCGCCGACCGCCGAGTCCGTGGCCTCCCGGATGGCAGCGCTGGACGCCACCGCGGAACCGGCGGAGCCGCATCCCACCGCCGGGTCTGCCGGACCGGCGAAGCCGCACCCCGACTCCGGGGCTGCCGGACCGGCGGAGCCGCACCCCACCGCCGGGTCTGCCGGACCGGTGGCCCCCGGAGGGCCGCCCGGCCCAGGACCCGCCGCCAGGCCGAGCGTGCCAGGACCCGCCGCCGGACCGAGCGGGCCGGACACCTTCACCAGGCCGGAGGCCACCCCGTGCTGAACGTCGTCCTGCGCGGACTGCGCACCCGCTGGACCGGCTTCGTCGGCAGCTTCGTCGCCCTGGCACTCGGCGTGGGGCTGATCGCGACCATGGGCCTCGCGCTGGCGTCGAGCCTGGACGCCCCCGACCGGGGGCCCGAGCGATTCGCCGGGGCCCGGGCCGTCGTCCGGCCGGTCGACACCCTGCGGGTGCCCACACCGGTCGGCGACCGGACCGCGCCGCTGGCCGACCCGAAGCCCGTCACCGCCGCACAGGCCCGGAGAGCCGCCGCCGTCGGCCGTACCGTCGAGGACCGATCCTTCCCCGTACGCGCCGAAGGCGGACCCCGCGACCTCGTCGGACACCCGTGGTCGACGGCCGCGTTCGCCCCGTACGAACTCTCCTCAGGCCGCGCCCCGAAGGCCGAGGGCGAAGTCGCGGTGACCGGGAACTGGGCCCAGCCCGGTCAATCAATCCCTACGGACGGGGGCACGGTCACGGTCGTCGGCACCCTGGCCGGCCTCGGCTTCGAGAACGCCGTGTTCTACACCGACCGGCAGGCCGCCGCCCTCTCACCGCGTATCGACCAACTCGCCGTCGACGGCGACCCCGACGCCGTACAGGCCGCCGTCGGAAGCGGGCTGCGGGTGCTCACCGGGAACGACCGGCGCCTCGCCGACGCCGATCCCGGACGAGACGGCCGGGCGCTGGCCACCGTGAACGCGATGCTGGGCACGGCGGCCGGGATGACCGGCTTCGTCTCGGTGTTCGTGGTGGCGTCGACCTTCGCCTTCACGGTCGCCCAGCGCCGCCGCGAGTTCGGACTGCTGCGCACGGTCGGCGCCACACCGGGACAGGTCCGCCGCATGGTGGTCGCCGAGGCGGCGCTGATCGGCGTACTGGCGTCGGCGGCGGGCTGCGCGCTCGGAGCCCGGGGCGCACCGGAGCTGGCGCGGTTCATGGTGGAGAACGAGGTCGCGCCCTCCTGGTTCACCATCGACGAGTACGTCTGGCCGTACCATCTCGCCTTCTGGACCGGTCTGTCGGTGGCGCTCGCGGGTGTTGTCGCCGCGTCGTGGCGCGCGGGCCGGGTCGACCCCGTACAGGCGCTGCGTGACGCGGCCGTCGACACCGGGACCATGACGTGGGGCCGACTGCTCTTCGGCGGGGGGCTACTGCTCGCCGGGGTCGGGACCCTGGTGTTCACGCTGGTGTCGCAGCCGGGCGAACTGCTCCACCGCAAGACGTACACCAGCCGTCCGATGCTGCTGATCACCGCGTTCGCGCTGCTCGCCCCGGTACTGGTACGCCCGCTGAGCAGATTTCTGGCATGGCTGCCCGCCCGACTCCCGGGCGCGGTCGGCATGCTGGTCCGGGAGAACGCCGCCGCCGGGGTGCGACGCACCGCGTCCGTGGCGGCCCCCGTCCTCGTGACGGTGGCGCTCACGGGCTCCCTGCTCGGGGCGACGGCGACCCTCAACGAGGCGAAGGCGACCGAGGTACGCGAGCAGACGGCCGCCGACTTCGTGGTCTCCGGCGCGGGCCCCGGCGGCTTCGGCCGGGCCGACGTGGAGCGGATGCGCGAGATCCCCGGCGCTGTCGTGTCGGCGTCGGCGAAGTCCGCGGTGTTCGTCCTGGAGGAGGGATCCGCGCTCATCCGGTCCGACGCACGCGCGGCCGACCCGGCCGGGCTGGCCGCCGCCTTCCGTCTCCCCGTGGCGGCGGGGAACGCAGCCGATCTCGACGACCGTTCCATCGTCGTCAACGACGAATGGCTGCGGCACACGGTCGGCGACACGGTGAACGTCTGGCTGGGCGACGGCACCCGCGCCCCGCTGCGTATCGCGGCCGTCCTGCGCGCCGGCACGGGCGGCAACGGCGTGTACGTCACCCCGCGCAACGCGGCCGGCGCTCCCGTGGACCGGATCGACGTCAGGCTCGCCGAGGGGGCCGACCGGGCGGCCGTCGCGGAGGCGCTGCGGAAGGCGGCCGGACCGTTCGGGGCATCGGTGCGGTCGAAGACCGAATGGGTCGCGGCGACCTACCCGGAGACGAACCGGCAGACGCGGACCGGCTATCTGGTGGTCCTCGGCATCGCCCTCCTCTATACGGGCATCGCCCTCGCCAACACCCTGGTCATGGCGGTGTCGGACCGCGTCCGCGAGCTGGCGGTGCTGCGGCTGGCGGGGGCCACGGGCGCTCAGGTCCTCCGCCTGGTCGCCGCGGAGGCCGCGTTGGCGGTGGCGGTGGGCGGAGTCCTCGGCACGGTGGTCGCCGCGCTGAACCTGGCCGGTATGTGGGGCGCACTGGGGGTGCTCCGGGTGTGGGCGCCGATCGTCTTCCCCTGGGCGTCGCTCGGCGCGGTGGTGGCGGCCTGCGCGGCGATCGCGATGGTCTGCGCGGTGATCCCGGCGGGCTGGTCCTTGCGGGGACGGGCGGTGGAGCTGGCGGGGGTACGGGAGTGAGGGTTGCCGCGCCGTGTTCAGGTCCGCGCGAAACGAAGCAAGCCCCTCAAGTCCACGCCGCTCAGTTGACGCGCTCAAGTTGACGTCCCTCTGTTGACGCCCCTCTGTTGACGCGGTCCGGTTGACGCCGGTCAGGGCCATGCCACGCGGAAGCCCATACGACCGCTGACGTGTGCCGGAGCGCCGCCGGTTCAGACCCGAGGACTGTCGGTTCAAGGGCCCGACACGACGGGGTGAATCGCCCACCGCCCCCTGGCGGGTCACATCACGTAACTGATTCGATCCTCTCCGTAGTCGATGCCTTCGGGCCCCCAAGGGAGAAGCGCATGTTCCAGAGCAAGATCGCCCGCTCCGTCGCCCTCGGTACCGTCGGCCTGGCCGTCGCCGCGGTCACGGCCGGCGTCGCGGTCGCCGTGGCGGACAACGTCCAGGCGCCGTACGCGCGGGCGGGTGCGACGGTCACCGACACCGGCGCGCTGCTGAACGCCAAGGGGATCGACCAGGTACGGCGCTTGGGGCCGGGTGAGTACTGCGTGACCTTCACCGATGCGCAGTTCGACCCGTCAAAGGTGCTGCCCAGCGTCTCCTCGCTCCAGCGCGCGAGGATCGTCAGCTACTCCTGGGCGAGCGACTGCGACGGCGGCGGGCGCTCCGCGAAGGTATGGGCGACCGATGTCAACGGCCAGGTCGCCGACTCCTGGTTCTCCATCGTCATCCACTGACACCACCCCCGCGGCCGGGAGCCGGCCGGCTGACGACCCCGCACCGCCGTCAGCCCGCCCGCCCCGACCGGCGGCCGGCCCCGGCGCCGCCCCCTTCCTCCTGGGCACGGCACCGGGGCCTCGCTGCGGATCGCGGCGGTGATGCGCGCGCCGGTACGGGCGACACTTCGGGGCCCATGGGCGCGTGACCCGGCCCGGCCGCAGGCACCGGCACGTACCCCGTCCGAGGCGCACGGACTCGGCTGCGGACCACTCGCCCCACGCGCGCATGAGTACGCGTACTCATCCAGGTAAGTCGCCGGAGAACGCGCCGAGTTGGGCGAGCCCGATAGCGTTGCCAATTGTTCGGGCCGACCAAGTGGCGGTGTCGGCCGCGGCGGACCGGAGCCGGGAGCGAGGGGATCTCCGAGCATGGCATGGGACGAGTGGGAACAGCTCAAATCCGAAGCCGCTGAGCGCACCTCGACCGGGACGAGGCTGAATCAGGTGGCCGTCGGTCCCGGTCCGGCCGCCAGCGAGGTCACCGGTGGCGTACGGTCCAGCAGAGCGGCATGGGTGGCGGCCGGCCGGTCGGTGGATTCGCTCCGGGGTGCGGTCACCACCGCGCTCGGCAAGCTGGCGGAAGAGCAGCCGGGGACCGGCGGGGACGCCGGCGGATGCCTCAGCGCGTCCGCCGAGCGGGAGGTGTACGCCTCCTGGAAGAAGTACGCCGAGGACGTGAGGAAGCGCTGCGGGAGCCTTGCGGCGATCATGGCGCGGGTCGGGAACGAGCAGTTACTGACCGACGAAGGCGTGAAGGCGGAGATCTCCGCGGTGGCTTCGGGGTACGCGGACACGGTAGCCGTCGGCGGCGAAACCCGGGAGCGATGACGAGCATGGATCTCCAGACCCTCAGGGCCCTGAAGCCCGCGGAGTACGAAGGCGCCGCCGACGGCTACCGGGCCCTCGCGGACATGGCCCGTACCGCCGAGGACCGCATCGAGCGAGACGTCACGTCCCGGATGCGCGCATCCCTGGCAGGGGAGGCGGCGGCCGCCGCACAGGGTGAACTCCGTTCCCTGACCGAGAACTTCCGGTACACGAGGACCGAGTGCGGCCTCGTCGGTACGGCACTGGACGCCCTCGCGTACGACCTGACGGCCGCGAAGAGAAAGCTGGAGGCCGCCCTTGAGGACGCCCGGGGTCGGGGGTTCACCGTCAACTCGGACGGCTCGGTGACCTATCCGCCGGGGCCGGACCGGGTGGACGGAGCCTTACCCCGGGGCGGCTCCGCCGGGGGCGTGGACACCCCGCTGGCGCAGGCGCTGGGTCGCCAGGCTTCCGGCCTGAGCCCCAACCCGTACGCGACCGCTGCCCAGGGCATCGCGGACCGGATCGCCACGGCACTGGCGGAGGCCACCGCCGCCGACGAGAAGTGGGCGCCCAAGCTGCGCGCCCTGACGGCGGACGACGACCTCACCGTCTCAGCCCGGGACTGGGCGGACTCCGCCACAGACACGGACGGGGTGCGAGGGGCCGCCGACCCCTACCTCGATTCGCTGGGAAGCATCCCGCAGGACGCCTCTCCCGCCCGGAACGCCCAGTGGTGGGACGGCCTCTCCGACGAACAGCGGGACGCGCACCTGTCGATGCATCCGGCGAGCGTCGGCGCTCTCGACGGGCTGCCCGCAAACGTCAGGGACGAGGCGAACCGGACGGTCCTGGCCCAGAAACAGGGGCAGTACCAGACGGCCCTCGACGCGATTCCGCCGGAACCGACGAACAAGTACAAGTGGCTCAACGGCAGCAGAATGCCGTACGTGACGGAGGAGTACCTGGCCTGGGAGAACAAGTACGCCGAGCAGCGCGAACATCTCGCCCGCGCCCTGAAGGGGATGCGGAGCATTGAGGAACGCCTGGACTCCGCGGGGACCGAAGGACTGCCGGAGGCATACCTCCTCGGTTTCAGCCCCGAGGGCAACGGCCGTGCGATCGTCGCCAACGGGAACCCCGACACGGCCGACCACACCGCGGTCTACGTTCCGGGGACGACGAGCAACCTCGGCAGTATCGGCGGCAACATCTCCCGCATGGCGAACCTGTGGCAGGGCGCCACGGACTCCGCGGACGGCGATTCGGTCTCCACGATCACCTGGCTCGGTTATGACACTCCTCAGCACATCGCCAAGGACGCACCGTTCAGCCACTACGCCGACGACGGAGCACCGGCGTTCAACCGGTTCCTCGACGGCCTCGAAACCTCCCGAACGGTCGACACGCCGAGCCACACAACGGCCATCGGCCACTCGTACGGCTCCACGCTGATCGGCTCGGCCGCACGGCAGGGGGAACTCAACGCCGATGACGTGATCTTCGCGGGCAGCCCCGGCGTCCAGGTGGGTTCCGCCGAGGAACTGGACGTACCGAAGGGTCGCGTATGGAACCAGGAGGCCCCCAAGGACCCGGTGCCGGACCTCGGCCGATTCGGCCACGGCGGCGACCAGTGGCGGCTCGGTGGCGGGGTATGGCTCATCCCCAGCGACGAATTGTTCGGAGCCAACCAGATGGCCACGGGTACCGAGGGCCACAGCGATTACTGGAAGCCTGACACCCTCAGCCTGAAGAACCAGGCTCAGGTTGTCGTTGGACAACACGGGAACGTGAAACTTGAAGACTGAGCAGCGGGCTGCGGCCCTGACACTCGCCCTGGTACTCACTTCGATCACGGGATGCGGCATGAGCGCCACTGGACAGTCCGACGACCCCGTACCCTCCTCGGGTACCAGGACCCTCGACGATGCCACGCAGGAGACGAAGAAGGTCTCCAGCGACCTCCTGGACCTCATCGGTGTCAAGGGCAAGGTGTCTCAACCAGGTCCGAGAGTCACCGAGTGTGGCGACGGGAAGGACCGTGAGAAGTACTACCAGATGTATCACCCCTGGAGCCTCCGCCCCGCCTCCAGTGGCCAACTTGCCAACGTGATGGAACGGCTGAAGACCGAACTTCCCAAGCACGGCTGGAAGATTGTCGAATACGGGCGGGACAGCAGCCTCAACAAGAACCTGAGCCTGACCGCGGACAACGACGAGCGCCGCTTCAGCGTCAGCATCGACTACCTGGCGAAAGACAAACCACAGCGTCTGTCCGTAACCGTGGTCTCCGGCTGCTACCAGGTGCCCGAAGGGCAGCGCGTCGACCGTTACTGACCCCGCCGCCCTGCCGGCGTCATCCCGAATCGCCGGCCGTCCCGCTCCCGAAGCCTCCCCCGGAGCAGGTCGCCGTCCCTACCGCACCGGGCCACCCCGTCCGTCCGTACCCGCACGGTGCGCGGGTACGACAGGCGGGCCCGTCACCGTTCCGCAGGCTCCGGCGGGAGATCCAGCTCCGCCCACACCGTCTTCCCCGGAGCGGGCCCGGACGAGACGCCCCACCGAGCGGCGAACGCGTCTACGAGCACCAACCCCCGGCCCGACTCGTCCTCCTCCCCGGCCCCGCGCCGCCGCGCCGGAAACCGGTCACCGCGCAGGTCGGACACCTCGATGCGGAGTACCCGCCCGTCATCCGCGATCCGGAGCCTGAAGTCGCTCCCGTCGACCAGTCCGTGTGTCGCCGCGTTGGCTGCCAGCTCCGCGATGATCTGGGCCACGGCCTCGGACTCCCTTTCCCAGGAGCGTAGTTGCTCGACCGCGAGCAGCCGGGCGGGGTCTGTCAATCGAATGGTGTAACGAGGTGGTTGGGGTTACTGGCGGGCTGCGGAGAGGCGGCCGTCGAAGGTGATGTCGAAGGCGTTCAAGGC
>NZ_JBSGAW010000032.1:0-100627 GCF_053600955.1 Streptomyces sp. NPDC004838
GCAGCTGCCCACCTGGTCGGTGCCCATCTCCGCCTTGAGCTCCCTGCCGGCCTGGCGGATGCCCTCCGGTGTCCTGCCGGGCACCGGCAGGGACACGGCCGCACACCGCGCCCACGGACGCCGGACGGCACAGCGCGCGGCGGATGGCACGGCGCGCGGCGGCCGGTACGCCGAAGAACATCCGAGTACGCCGAAGAGCACCCGAGCCCCCGGCTCGGCACCGGTGGGCCGCCCCGCCGATCGCCCCGGCCTACCGTGCCCGCACCCCCGGCGGTCCGCTGGAAGCGGTGACCTGTGACGCCCCACACCACACGACCGGCTCCCCACGTCTCGACGCCGTGGGGAGCCGTTTCCCCTCTCCCGGACGCCCCCGAACGAGCCGGACGACGAAACCGCTGCCGGAACCACAGGAACGTCTGCTCCGACGGCACCCCTCCGTCCCCGCGGGGGCACCGCGGAGAACTCCACGCAGCCGCACCCCTCCGGCACACGACGCGTGACAGGTCTTCAGGGACAAGAGGCATGCCGACCCCACAGTCCCCACCACCCGGCCGCCGGTGGGGCCGACGGAGTGAGCGCCGGTCCGCAATCGCCCGTACAGTCCAACGCCCCCTCAACCAGCCTTCGTACCAAGCCACTTACGGCCGCGCCGGACATCCTCCGAGCACCGCACGGAGCCCCGTGTACATCCACTCGGCCCTCTCCCTCCCCCTCCCCCACGTGTCCGAAATGACAGATAAAGGGATTATCGGACTGTCCATCCATGGACCGGCCCCTCAGCCGATGTCTCAGAGATAGGGAACGACATGACCAGGCGCAATATCGCCGTCACCGCCGCAGTCGCGGCCGCCGCGGCCTTGGCCGCCACAGGCGTCACCTACGCCTCCGCTGCCGCGGCCCCCGAGACGACCTCCGCCGTCCACCAGCCCAGCCTCACGGCGATCCCCGCCGGCAGCGACATCGGAGGCTACGGCGACAAGGAGGACGAGGACCGCGACCGCGGCAAGGAGCACGAGCGCGGCAAGGAGCACAAGGAACACAAGCGTAAGCACTTCCACCGCCACCACCACCATCACCACCACCGCCACCACGAGGGGCGGATCGACTTCAACGAGCGGACCTACTCCGCCCACCCCGGCGGCTGCATCACCGTCATCAGCGGCCTCGGCGCCAAGACCTTCAACATCCGCAACAACAGCCACCGGACCGTCGAGGTCTTCCGGGGCGCCACCTGCGACAACGGCGCCCCCCTCGCCACCGTCGGCCCCTGGAGCTCCAGCAACGGCGTCATGCCCCACCAGCACAACCACCACCACGGTAAGGAAGGCAAGGAGGGCAAGGAAGGCAAGGAAGGCCACAACGACGACGGCGGCATCCACGTCCGCCACGGCGTCGTCGGCAGCTTCCGCGTCATCCACGAGCGCCGTCATCACCACCACGAGCGCCACCACCACCGCCACCACCGTCATCACCACCACGGCGACCACCACGAGGAGGAGCGCCACCACGAGGAGGAGCACCACGAGGAAGAGCGCGGCAAGTAGCCACACCAACCGCGACTCCGACAGCAACAGCAACAGCATGGTGACCCCGGCCCGCCGCAATCGGGCCGGGGTCACCCGCACACAACACCACACCACCGCGCCCCGCCCGCACAACCACGCCCCGGCCGGACCACATCCCGCAGTCACCCTTCGGAAGCCGGGCTTGGCCACCCGACACCCATGAATGCTCACGTTCGATTGCCGTGCGGCCCTTGATCAGACAGGCCCTAGACTCGACGACTGTGGCGGACACTCAGTACGAAGACTTGTTGCGGCTGGTACTCACCTCCGGGACGGCCAAGGCCGACCGGACGGGCACTGGTACCCGAAGTCTCTTCGGCCACCAACTGCGCTACGACCTCTCGCAGGGGTTCCCTCTGGTCACCACCAAAAAGGTGCACATGAGGTCCATCGCGTACGAGCTGCTGTGGTTCCTGAGAGGCGACTCGAACATCGGCTGGCTGCATGAGCACGGCGTCACCATCTGGGACGAATGGGCCGACGCGAACGGGGAACTCGGTCCGGTCTACGGCGCACAGTGGCGTTCCTGGCCCGCCCCGGACGGCAGGCACATCGACCAGGTCAGCGAGGTCCTCGACACTCTGCGCCGGGATCCCGACTCCCGCCGGATGATCGTCTCCGCCTGGAACGTCGCCGATCTGGCCGAAATGGCACTCGCGCCGTGTCACGCCTTCTTTCAGTTCTACGCCGCCGACGGCAAGCTCTCCTGCCAGCTGTACCAGCGCAGCGCGGATCTGTTCCTCGGCGTCCCGTTCAACATCGCCAGCTACGCCCTCCTCACCCACATGGTGGCGCAGCAGGTCGGCCTCGAGCCGGGTGACTTCATCTGGACCGGCGGCGACTGCCACATCTACGACAACCATGTCGAGCAGGTGACCGAGCAGCTCTCGCGCACCCCGTTCGGCTTCCCCGAACTGCGTCTGCGCCGAGCCGACTCACTCTTCGCCTACGCCTACTCCGATGTGGAAGTGCTCGACTACCAGCACCACCCCGCCATCAAAGCCCCGGTCGCGGTGTGAACATCGGGCTGATCCGGGCGCGGATCCTTGATGGCGTGACCGGCGCCGACAACGCCGGTTCCGCGGCAACCGCCTGAGAACACCGCATAGTTCACAGCCACCGCGCTCCGGCCATCCCGTCGCGAACGGGACGGCCGCCCACCCGGAAGCACTTTGGCCAACGGCTTGTAGCATACTCAGCGGCAATTCTGCACGATCTTGAAGCGGGGGGATCACTGTGGTGTTCGAGGCTGCCGTCCTGGGCAGAGCGTGTGGGGTCACTCCCCACGGACGAACGGCCGTACCGGCCGCTCGGGTGGACCGTCTCGCATGAGCGGTACAGCCGATATAGCCGGAATAGCCCTCACGGTCCCTTATCTGGACACCGACGCCGACCAGCTCTCCTTCTCTCTCGGCCATTCCGCCCGTGACGCCCTCGCGGTGCGCGATCTGACGGTCGGAGGGCTCGATGTACAGCTCAGGCTTCTGGGCGCGTCCCACCAGGTCTTCGCGGGGCCGGTCGGCGAGACCGTGGCGTGCCTGCCGGGCGTCACGGGGGGTCTGCCGGACGCGGCGCGGGACTTCGACGCCTGGGAGTACCGTTTCGGCGCCCGTGTCCGCGGCTTCACCTCGCGTGAGTTCAGCGAGGAGGTGACCCGTATCCGCCGGGCGTCCGAGGCCCACCCCCGAGCGTTGTACGGAGTCTTCCCCGGCGTCCCGGAGGCGGTCACGGCCCTGGTCGTGGATCCGCTGGGAGACGGACTGAGCTGGCGCACATGGCACACCTATCCGCAGAGCCGCCGGATCGTGGCGACGCACACCCGGCTGGAGGCCCGATGAAGTCCGCACGACACATCTGCGCAACGGCGCTCGCCATGGTCGCGCTCGCCGCGTGCTCCGGCTCCGACACTCCGGAGAAGTCCAACAGCGTGCCGTACCAGTGGATTCGGCAGGAGTACACCGCGGGCGTCACCGGCTACGTCGACACGGTGGACCTGCCGGACAGGGTCGCGGACGAGATCAACGGCCATGCGTCGGCGCGGGACCGGAGCACCGGAGGGACGACGGTCTTCCTCCGCTACAGCGACGACATCGTGGCCATCGCTCCCCACGAGCGGGGCAGCGTGATCGAGGTCGCGGACTACCGTACCGGCTACTACCGGTGGGGAAAGAGCCTCCCCAGCGCATGGCCGCACCCGGACAGCGCCCAGTTCCGAGGCGGAGGCCCCGGCTCCGGTAAGTGAACCACCATCGACAGCCCGAACGAGCCCCTCTACGAACTCACTGAAAGGCACCCCGTGGCAGAGATATTGGAGTCGGCGGGCACCGCCCTGCTCTACGGCCTCGTAGGCTTCGTCGTCATGGCGGTCGGCTTCGTCGCGCTCGACCTCGTCACCCCCGGAAAGCTCTTCCACGTGGTGTGGACCGAGCGCAACCGCGGAGCCGCCGTTCTTCTCGCCGGCCAGACGGTCGCCATCGGCCTGGTCATCGAGCAGTCCATCCGGGCCAGCGAGTCCGAGCAGGGCCTCGGCCTCGGGCTGGCCAGCACTCTCCTGTACGGCCTGGCCGGAGTGGTCGTCATGACGCTGATCTCGTGCGTCGTCGGCCTCCTCACCCCTGGGCGCCTGGGCGCCGCCGTACTCGACGACAACGGTGACCGTCCCCATCCCGCCGCCTGGGTACAGGCCGCCATGTACCTCGGCACGGCCTTCATGGTCGGTGCCGCCGTCTCCTGAACGCCATGAGCACCGTCACCGCCGACGGCGCCACCACGACCGCCCCGCCCGTGCGCGGGCCGCAGTCGCGGGGAGCGCGGTTCCTCCTGCTGCTCGCGGTGTTCATCTGCGCGGCCTGCGGCCTGACCTACGAGCTGGCGCTGACGGCGCTCGGCAGCTACCTCATCGGCAACTCCGTGATGCAGACCTCCGTGGTCATCTCCGTCATGGTCTTCGCCATGGGAATCGGCTCGCTGGCCGCCAAGCCGCTGCAGAAGCGGGCGGTCGGCGGATTCGCGCTCGTGGAGGGAGTGCTCGCGCTCGTCGGCGGCCTGTCGGTGCTCGTCCTGTACGTGTCGTTCGCGTGGCTGCGCATCTACATGCCGGCCATGGTGGTGGTCTCGTTCTCGGTCGGCCTGCTCATCGGGGCCGAGATTCCCCTGCTGATGACGCTGCTCCAGCGGATCAGGCGGCAGGAGGCGGGGAGCGCGGTCGCCGACATGTTCGCCGTCGACTACGTCGGCGCCCTGGTGGGGGGCCTGGCCTTCCCCCTCCTGCTCCTGCCCGCCTTCGGCCAGCTCAAGGGTGCGCTGGTGGTGGGCGGGGTCAATGCGATGGCCGGTGTCGTCGTCGTGCTGTGGATCTTCCGCCGCGAGACCCGCCGTATCGTGCGCATCGGCCTGCTGACCGGGATGGCCGCTGTCCTGGCCGTGCTCGGCACGGTGTACGTCCTGGCCGACGACATCGAGGTGAGCGCGCGTCAGCAGCTCTACCGCGACCCGATCATCCACACGGAGACGACGCCGTACCAGGACATCGTCGTCACCCGGTCCACGGCGTTCACCGGTTCACCGGACATCCGGTTGTTCCTGAACGGCGATCTCCAGTTCTCCTCCGTGGACGAGTACCGCTACCACGAGGCGCTCGTCCACCCGGCCCTGGCGAAGAAGCGCTCGTCCGTACTGATCCTGGGCGGCGGTGACGCGCTCGCGCTTCGGGAGGTCCTGCGCTACGACGATGTCGAGGAGGTCACCCTGGTCGACCTCGACCCCGCCATGACGAGGCTCGCGCGTACCTTTCCACCGCTGGTCGACCTCAACGACGGCGCGCTCGGCGATCCGCGGGTCACGGCCGTGAACGCCGACGCCTTCAACTGGCTGCGGGACGCCTCCCGGCGCTACGACGCCGTCCTCATCGATTTTCCGGATCCGGACACCGCCTCGCTGGCGAAGCTCTACAGCGTCGAGTTCTACCACCTGCTCCGCCGGGTCCTGAACCCGGACAGCCAGGTGCTGGTGCAGGGCGGCTCCCCGTTCTTCGCGCCCAAGACGTACTGGTCCATCGCCACGACGATCGCCGAGGCCGGCTACTCGACCACGCCCTACCAGGTCGACGTTCCCAGCTTCGGGAACTGGGGCTTCCTCCTCGCCACTCCGGGCGCGGACGGCCCGCCGCCGCCACTGCTTCTGGCGGAGAACGCCCCGCGCCTGCGGTTCCTGGACACGGCCGTCCTGCGGGCGTCAGCCGTCTTCCCCCTCGACCGCCGCCCCCGCAACGTACGCGCGAGCACGCTGATGGACCCGGTGGTCCTGGAGTACACCCGCCATGAGTGGAAGAACTACTAAGAGCAGCAGGGACTTGTCCAGGTCGATGTCGAGGACCACGTGCCGGGCCGCCTTGGCGGTCTCCTCGTCGTCCGGGGCACCAGACCCGCCGGCGCACCCCGCACCGTCCGGGCCGACGGAACTGTCCGTCCACGGCGTCGGCGGAACTGTCCGCCGACGCCGTGGACGGTCGCCACTCAGCGGTTGAGGTCGAGCAGGGGGACGGTGTGCCCGTCGTAGGCATGGGGGGCGACGGTGGCGATCAAGGCGTCGGCGTCCCATGCAGGCAGGTGCCGCACCGCGTGGACCGCCGCGGCGATCCCCGCGGGGAGACCGTCCCGGCGCAGCCGGGCGACGGCGAGTGCGGCGGGGTAGTCGAGGTCGGCGGTGTGGATGACGTCGAGCTGGCCGATGTGTTCGGTGATTCCCGGCTTTTCGGCGTCGGCTTCCAGGATGGAGAGGACCGGTGTCCACAGTCGGGTGTCCGTCTCGAAGTGGGCCCGGTGGATCAGGGCGGACACCTGCCGGTTTCCGGAGAGCGCCAGGAGGGAGGGGGTGTCCAGAACGAGGTGGTGCCGGATCACACGGCTGCGCCCGGTCCGTCGCCGAAGGCATCGCGAAGGCGGCGGCCCATCGCCGCGCTCTCCTCGTCGGTCACGTCGACCCCGAAGTGCTCGGCCAGGTAGGCACGCGTGGCCTCTGCGCGCTCCCGGCGCTCCTCCTCGGTGAGCGTCGCCTCGGCGAACTCCTGCACCAGGGAGCGGATCGACGTCCCCCGCGACTCCGCGATGACCGCCAGCCGGTCACGGACCTCCGACGGAACCCGGATCATGGCATCAGACATAACCGCAGTATACATACACGTATACACCCAGGGTGAAGGGATACGGGAAGCACCGCGCCGGTCCGGTCCGCGACCGGCGAAGTCCCAGATGTGCGGGCGGCGGAGAACCGTGAAGGGGTTTCACCGCATTCCGAAAGTTCCTACGGGCAGGCCGAGTTCGCGTTCCGCGACGATGAAGACGAGTTCCTCGACGGTGCCGTAGGTGACGGCTTTCCGCATGACGGCCTGGACGCTGAGCCCGTCGAGGACGGCGAGAATACGCGTGGCACTGGCCTCGGGGTCGGCGGCGGTGAAATCACCGGACCGCATGCCTTCGCGGATGAGGGCGGCGAGTTGCCCGACGTCCGCGGTCATCTGGGCGATGACTTCCGTGTGCAGCGCGGGGCGTCGGCGGCCCAGCCGCCACGCGTCCAGCCACAGCAGGCTCATGCTGTCGCGGTCCCCGGCGGTATGGAACCGCAGCAGTGCGCGCAGGCGCTCGACCGGGAGGCTCGCGCCGTCGGCCCCGCCGTCCGCCGCGCGTTCCATGGCGGCGTCGATGTCGTGCGACTCCTGTTCGGCGGCGGCCTTGAACGCCTCGGCGAGCAGGCTGTCCACCGACGGAAAGTAGTGGCTGACGAGACTGCCCGCCACCCCCAGCCTGTCGGCGACATTCCGGAGCGTGATCTGCTCCAGGCCCTCACCGAGGGCTAAGGCCGAGGCCGCGGCCACGATCTCGGCGCGCCGGTCTTCGGCGGACTTGCGGCGGACTCTGCCTCGGGGGGTTGACGTCACGCCCCGGATTCTATTGACTGCTCGCTCAACAGTCAATTGAGCACACGCTCAGTAAGGCTCCGTGGCAGACCACGCCCCGGCCCTGGGAGGCTTCATGTCCACAACCGCGCGAACCGACCCCGAGAGAGCGGGCTCCGGCTCGTTCGGCAAGGTCGAGGCTCATGGCATCGACCGCATCCCCGACGACGAACGCCACGGCCATCCACGCGAGTTGCTCCGCATCTGGGCCTTCGCCAGCGTGAACTACCTGTACATCCTGCTCGGCGGCCTGCTGATGGTCTTCGGGCTCACCGTGTGGCAGGCGCTCGCCGTCGTGGTCGTGGGCAATGTCTTCTGGGCCGCCATCGGCCTGCTGGCGACCAGCGGCCCGGTGTCCGGAACGCCCAGCGGCGTCATCACCCGCGCCATGTTCGGGACCCGCGGGAACCGGCTCGTCGTCGGCGTGTTCAGCTGGCCGAGCTTCATCGCGTACGGAGCCATCAACCTCTCCGTCGGCGGCCTCGCCGCCTTCGCCTTCGCCGAGCAGGTGGGCCTGTCCGCGGACCGGCCGGCACAGATCGCCATCGTGCTCCTGATCGCCGCGGTCACCCTGACGATCAGCGTCTACGGGTACGGCACCATCCTCAAGGTGAGCGGGGTCATCACCACCGCGCTCGCCCTGTGCATGGCCGTGCTCGCCGGCTACGTTCTCACCCAGGCCCGCTGGGACTACGCCCCCGCACCCGAGTCCGCGCTGTCCGGCGGCGCGCTGTGGGCCGTGATCACCGCCGGTGTGTCGCTGACCGCCTCCTCGCCGCTGTCCTGGGCGATCAGCCCCGACTACGCGCGCTATCTGCCCGCGAACACCTCCCCGAAGGCCGTCGCCCTCTGGACGACTCTCGGGGGAGTCGTCCCGGCGGTCCTCCTCGGGGCCGTGGGCGTACTCGCGGGCAGCATCGTCGACATGACCGACCCGCAGACCTCCCTCGCCGCGATCCTGCCGGGCTGGTTCTACCCCGTGTTCCTGTTCGTGATCGTGATCGGCTCGATGACGAACAACGTGATCACCCTCTACAGCTCGGGCCTCTGCCTCCAGTCGGTCGGTCTGCGCCTGCCCCGCATGGTCACCGTCCTGCTCTGCGGCCTCCTCGGAACCGGCATCGCCTGCTACGCGCTCTTCATCTCGAACTTCACCGACGCCCTCAGCAACATCCTCGAACTCTCCGTCGCCTTCGCCGGGCCGTGGATCGCCATCATCGCCTCGGACCTGCTGATGCGGCGCAACCGCTACGACGGCTTCGAACTGCACGACGAAACCCCCGCCGGCCCGTACTGGTTCACCGCCGGCACCAACTGGGCGGGCTGCACGGCCCTCGTCGCCGGCACCACCGCCGGCGCGCTCTGCATGAACACCACCCTCTTCACCGGCCCCGTCTCCGAGGCCCTCGGCGGAGCGGATCTGACCTTCGTCATCGGCCCGACGGTCGCGGCCACGCTCTACCTCACCCTGATCAGGGCCTTCTACCCGAAGCAGTACGCCATCGCGCGCAGCCGGACCGCGAACGGAGGCGACGAGGCCGCGCCCGTACGCGAGACACCCACCCCCATCACGACCGCCAAGGGAAACTGACCAGCCATGCCCGCCTACACCCCGCTTCCCGTCGCCGATCAGTGGTACACCGTCACCGCCGTCGACGAATCCCTCACCCTGATCCAGGAGCCCCACGTCGACCCGCTGCTCAGCGCCAACACCTGGCACATCCGCGGCGCCCGCCACGATCTGCTGATCGACGCCGGTCTCGGGATCACATCTCTGCGCCGGGCACTGCCGGAACTCTTCGCCGACCGTGAACCGGTCGTGGTCCTCACCCACGCCCATCTGGACCACATGGGCTCGGCACACGAGTTCACCGAGTGCTGGGCCCACCCGGCCGAACCCGTCGGCGTCCCCGGCCGCGGTTCACTGGTCACCCGAGTCCTCAACGACATCCTCGGCGCGGACCCGTCCGATGGCACGGTCCTGCCGCCGGTGCTGCTCGACGCCGTTCCCTCGGCCGACTACGACCCGCACGCCTACGAGTTGCGCCCGGCGGCCGTCACCCGGCACCTGGAGGACGGCGACATCATCGATCTGGGCGACCGGCTGCTGCGCGTACTGCATCTGCCCGGTCACACCCCCGGCAGCATCGGCCTGTACGACGAGAGCAGCCGAACCCTCTTCTCCGGAGACGTCCTCTACGACGACGAACTCCTCGACACCCTGGAGGGCTCCGATATCGGCCAGTACATCGCGACCATGAACCGGCTGCGCCGCCTCGATGTCGCCACCGTCCACGCGGGCCACGGCGCGAGCTTCGGACCCGAGCGCATGCGGGCCATCATCGACGCGTATCTGTCGTCACGCACGGGGCACGGCCGCCCGGCACACGACTGAGGCAACGCGCCGCCGGGACGGTCCCTGCGGGCCGGCCCCACCGGGCCGTCGCCGGGCTCGCCCCGCTCACGCCCGCGGGCACGGGATCCGGCCGCGCCCCACCGGACGCTCGGCCTCCCGCCCCTTCAGCGGACCGTCGCCTCCCCTATCGACACCCGGCACAAGTGGGACCGATGGGAACACGTGATCACAAAATCCCGCACGAATCGCCCGTCCCTCCGGCGGAGACCGGCCGAACCCGTGGGAACGGCCCCCACGGGCCGGGTCCTTGGGGCAGGGTTCATCCGGGCGCGTAAACCCGTTCTCAGGTGTGTTCGGTGTGGGTACCCCCCCACCGGAACTCTCTGGTTCCGCGCGTCCGACCGTACCGAACCGCCTGACCCCCACCAGGAGGCCCGATGTCCCCCCACGCACGTCCGTCCCACCCGCTGCGCCGATCCATCGCCCTGGGAGTGCCGGTGGCCCTGGTCGCGGCCATCGCCGTGGCCGCGACCGCCACCGGCTCCCCGTCCCCCGCCGAGTCCGCCGAGCCCGAAGTGGTGAGCTCGGCCGTACTCGACGAGATCCCGCTGGCGGAGTTCAGCAACTCCCTGTTCCCCGGATCCGTCGGCAACGACCGCGGCGTCCACCTGGGCATCGGCAGCGATCTGTATCCCGCCGACCGCAAGAACGAGTTCTGGGCCCTGACGGACCGCGGCCCCAACGGGCTGATCACGGTGGACGGTGTGAAGCGCCGTACCTTCGCCGTGCCGGAGTTCAATCCGGCGATCGTCCGGATCCGGGTCTCCGGTGAGCGTGTTCAGGTACTCAAGGCGATCCCTGTCACCACGAGGTCCGGGAAGCCGGTCACCGGTCTGCCGAACCAGTCGACGCGCGACGAGGCGCCGTTCACCTTCGACGCGCGGGTCCCGCTCGCCTTCAATCCGGACGGGCTCGACACCGAGGGCCTCGTCCGGGCCGAGGACGGGTCCTTCTGGCTCGTCGACGAGTACGGACCCTCACTGGTCCATGTCTCCGCCCGCGGCCAGGTGCTCGCCCGGTATGTACCCGAGGGGCTGAACCTTCGGGATACGGGCTATCCCGTCGTCGAAGCCCTGCCGTCGATCCTGCTCCAGCGCAAGCAGAACCGAGGCTTCGAGGCGCTGACGCTCCTGCCCGGCGGGGATCTGCTGATGGCGTTGCAGAGCCCGCTCCTGGTGCCGGACAAGGCCGCCGGCGAGTCCTCGCGCAATGTGCGGCTGCTGCGGTTCTCGCCCGAGGAGGGCGAGGTGACGGCCGAGTACGCGTACCGCTTCGACCCGGTGGACGTCGTCGATCCCGCCGAGACAGCCACATCGGAGCTCAAGCTCTCCTCCCTCGTCGCCATAGGCGACGACACCGTCCTGGTGCAGGAGCGCACGGACAAGTCCTCACGGCTGCACCGGGTGCGGCTGCCGCGCGGAGAGGGCATCCTGGACACCCGCTGGGACGATCCGGAGACCTCCCCCAGCTATGAGCAGACCGAGGATCCGGCGGCGGCCGGGGTTCCGGTACTGGCCAAGGAACTGGTCGTCGACTTCGGCAAGGTGCCGGGGGTGCCCGGAAAGATCGAAGGGATCGCCGCGGTCGGCCGCGACACCCTCGCACTGATCAACGACAACGACTTCGGGATGTCGGACGGTCCAGGAGCCTTCGACGAGCAGGGCAGGCTGGTGGACAGCGGCCTCAACACCAAGGTGACCCATGTCAGGCTGCCGCGCCCCCTGCGACGCTGACGGTCCGCCAGGACCTGGGGGCAGCCACCGGCCGGGCCGGATGGCTGCCCCCACCCGCGGCGCGAGGGCACCGGACCAGCCGGTGAGTCCGGGCGTCGGTGATCGTTCACCGGGGCCCGAACGCACCCTGAAGTGAACACCGGGGCTATGTGGACGCGGAGGGGGAACGTAGCTGGAGGGCACGGAATTCGCCGCGCGATCGCGAAGCCCGCGGGGCCCCTCGACGACCGCGACATCGCCATGTACGGAGCCGTCGCACGCAAGCTCTGACACAACACACGGCACAACCGGCGGTGCTCGGCACCCGGCGCCGTACGGTTCGAGTGACGCCGAGCCGGTCGCCGTCGTCCGACTGACGGCCTCCGGGGTGCGGGGAACTCCACGGGCCGCCGCCTCCCTCGCCCTCGAACGCGGCCGCTCCGCACACCGCGTACCGCCATCGGTGCACCCCGCCGGACCCGTCGGCGCACCGCTCCCCCGTCCTCCTGCGGCGTTGCGCCACCATGACCTCGGCGAACATGACCGAGGAGGCACCGTTGGCGGGAAACATGAGAGCCGTCGTCCTCGACGAACCGGGAGGGGTCGACCGGCTCAAGCTGCGCAGCATCCCCATTCCCGAGCCCCGACCCGGATGGGTGAGGATCAAGGTCGAGGCGTTCGGGCTGAACCGGTCCGAGCTGCACACCCGGCTCGGGCTCGCCGAAGGGGTGGTCCTCCCCCGAGTCCTCGGGATCGAGGCGGTCGGCACCGTCGACGCGGATCCCGACGGCGTCCTCGGCGTGGGACAGCAGGTGGCGGCCATGATGGGCGGGATGGGACGGACCTTCGACGGCGGGTACGCGGAGTACACCGTCGTACCGCGGTCCCAGATCATCCCCTTCGACTCACCGCTGCCCTGGGCGACCCTCGGCGCGGTACCGGAGACCCTTCAGACCGCGTACGGATCCCTCACCACCGGCCTGGACCTGAGAGCGGGTCAGGCCCTGCTGATCCGCGGCGGCACCTCCGCGCTGGGGCTGGCCGCCGCGGCCCTGGGCAAGGCGCTCGGGGCGACGGTCCTGTCGACGACCCGGAACCCCGACCGCACCACCGCGCTCGCCGAGCACGGGGTGGACCATCCCCTGGTCGACGACGGCGAGATCGCGGGCAGGGTCCGGGCGATCGTCCCCGGCGGGGTGAACGCGGCACTCGAGCTGGTCGGCACGCCCACCCTGCCGGACACCCTGGCCTCGACCCGCGTGCACGGGACCGTCTGCTTCGCGGGGATGCTCTCCAATCAGTGGATCGTCCACGACTTCTACCCCATCGCGTATCTGCCCCGCGGGGTACGTCTGACCGCGTACGGCGGCGACGCGGACGACCTGCCCGCCGAGGTGCTCCAGCGCTTCCTCGACCGGATCGCCGCGGGCGAGATCTCCCTCGGCCCCGTCCATGCCTACGCCATGGAGGACATCAGGACGGCCCACCACGACATGGAGCAGGGCCGCCGTACGGGCAAACTCGTCGTCCTCACGCAGTGACGTGCCGGCAGGCGATGCCGGCAGGGGTCGTCGGCATCGCCTGACGGTACGGCCTCGTCACCGCCGTCCGCGACCGGTGGCGAACTCCTCTACCACAGGCGACAGTTCGTCGGAGACGAGTCGTCCCATCGGCGGCTGGAATCATGATGTGACGTCAGTTTTCGGCCACGATCGGTGAGATCACGGTTTCACAGACAACCCACAGGTTGCTCCGCTCCTCTGAAGGGACAGCCACGGATCCCGCCGCCCGACCAAGCGGCAGGGGCAGACCGTCCGTGAGCGAACCGTTCGACCTTCCTGTTCAGTGGCAATCGTCAACGAGGAATCATGAGCAGATCTCAACGCAACCGCCTGTGGCGTTCCGGCCTCGCCGCCTCCGCTTCGCTCGCCGTGGTGGCCGGCGTGGCCGGAGCCGCGCCCGTGGCTCAGCCCAAGGCGTCCGCACCGAAGCTGAGTCTGATCGCCGCTTCCGACTCCGTGATACTCGACCGGTACGAGGGGGAACCCGGCGAGGCGTCCGGGGTCTATCTGGATCTGGGCACGTACCTGAGCGCCGAGGGCGGCCCGCTGGAGTTCAAGGTGACCCGCAAGTCCTACAAGGACCCCGTGGTCGCCCAGCAGGTCGTCCGGGACGGGAAGAAGACCCGGACCCGGACCCTGCCGAAGCACATGGTGAAGGACTTCTCGGGGCTGCCGGACTTCCTGCAGATCACCCTCACCGACTCGTCCGGACGGACGGTCGCGACCAAGAAGGAGCCCTTCTGCCCGAACAACGCGTCGGGGCGGATCCGCCCCGACGCCCCGGACAACCCCAAGTATCCGCAGGGTTGCCCCACCAACCCCTTCACCCTCGGCTCGGTGTGGGGAATCGAACGGGGCTGGGCGTCCAACACGTATCAGGGCTTCTACTCGACTCCGGTCGACGTGCCGGACGGCACTTACACGGCGAAGGTGTCCGTCGCCAAGCCGTACCGTGCCTTCTTCGGCATGTCCGACCGCCCGCACAGCCTCAAGGTGACCGTGCGGACACCGGTGACACCGCCCGGCGAGGGCGGCCCCGCCCGGAGCGCGGGCGCGCACGCGTCCCACTCCGCGGGTCACTCGGGGCATGGGACGCCGGGACCGGTGAACGGCGTGGGGCCCGCTCAGCTCAAGGGCCACGGAATAGACGCTTCCGCACCGCCGGCGCTGCCGTACGCCCTCAAGAAGGCGAGCCTTCGGGCCGCGGCCGTGGGCGACGGACCGGGGCGCACGGACGGATCGAGGAGCAGGCCCGCGCTGAAGCCCGCCGCACAGCGCCCGGCCGGCCGGGCCGGGGTGCCGCAGAACGTGCCCAAGCCCGACCTCCGCGCACTGCCCGCCTGGGACATCTTCATCGACGCGGGCCGGGGCGGCGAGGCTCCGGGACGGGACCATCTCGCCTTCGGCAGCACCACGTGGAACGCGGGCCCGGCGCCGTTGGTCGTGGACGGGTTCCGCAAGCCCGGCAAGGATCTGATGGACGCCTATCAGTACTTCTACGACGCGAAGGGGAAGCAGGTCGGCTACGCGCCCTCCGGCACCATGGAGTGGGACCCGCGCGAGGGTCATCTGCACTGGCACTTCACGGACTTCGCCGCGTACCGGCTACTCAAGGCCGACAAGAAGGCGGTCGTCCGGAGCGACAAGGAGGCGTTCTGCCTGGTGAACACGGACGCCGTCGACTACACGGTGAAGAACGCCAACTGGCACCCCGGCAGCACCGATCTGGGCTCTGCGTGCGGTGAGCGGAACGCGCTGTCCGTCCGGCAGTCACTGGACGTCGGCTCCGGTGACACCTACTTCGGATTCCTTCCCGGCCAGTCCTTCGATGTGACGGACGTGCCGAACGGGACGTACTGGATCCAGGTCGTCGCCAACCCGGAGAAGCGGTTGCACGAGTCGAACCTCAACAACAACACCTCACTGCGCAAGGTCGTCCTGGGCGGCAAGCCGGGCGCCCGCACGGTCACCGTGCCCCCGCACGACCTCGTCGCCTCCCGCTGAGGCCGGGGGAAGTCCACCGCACAAGCCGGGACCCGGTCGCGCGTTCGCGCGTGGCCGGGTCCCGGCTTGTGCTCGGAGGGGTCACGCCGTGGAGGGGAGGGGCGGTTGAAGGGGCAGCGCCGCCCAGACCGTCTTGCCGCGCGGCGGTGTCAGCTCCCAGGACCAGGTTTCGCTGAGCGCGGTCACCAGGGCGAGGCCGCGGCCGCCGAGGGCGCCGTCCTCCGCGTCGCGGGGGCGCGGCGGAGTGGAGCTGGGGTCGGTGACCGCGCAGACGAGGTCTCCGGGGTGCAGGAAGATACCGAGCCAGACGGGGTAGTCGCCCTCGTCGGCGGCTATGGGGTCCAGCGCGTGCTGAACGGCGTTGGTGACGAGCTCGCTCACGACGAGGGTCGCGTCGGGGACGAGGCTTTCCAGTGCCCATCCGTTGAGGGTGCTGGCGACGAAGTTCCGTGCCTGGGGGGCGTTGCGGAGCTGTCCGTCGAGACCGCACGCGGCGAATCCGGTCGGACCGGCGCCGTATCTCCATGGGAGGTCGTTCGGTGAGTCCGGCCCGGACGTCCACTCCGTACCGGGCCCGGCACCAGGGGAATGGTTTCCCCGCACGGTGCTCGTTCTCGATGAGACTGACGCATGGGTCGTCACTGGCCGTGTCCCCCTGAAGGTCGGTATTGACGCGGTGTCAGCCACCGTGCGCACGAGTATGGTCGAGGTCCGCCCCTTAATGCAATTGCATCCGGGATTGCATTCGAGATTGCATTCGTTGGAGAGTGGAGCGAACGAACAGGCGTACTGTGAGGGGCTGTTGCTGTGAAACGAATCGTCAACGGCATGCGGGCGACTGCACTGGACCAGGTGACCTGGACCAAGAGCAGTCACAGCAACGCGACGGGGAACTGTGTGGAACTCGCCGCGCTGCCGGACGGCTCCGTCGCGATCCGTAACTCCCGCGATCCGCAGGGTCCCGCGCTGATCTATACGCGCGAGGAGATGGTCGCGTTCGTGGCGGGCGCAAGGGGTGGCGACTTCGACTCGGTCATCGGCTGAAAACCGTCTCCGAACCGGTCGACTCGCCCCCGGGGACGGGTGGATGGTGGATACTGTTATTTTCCCCGCGTCCGCAGGAGCGCCCGATGGCTGCAAGCGACCCGAACGAGTCGTTGTTTCCACGATCGCTGGGGGCGGTGGAGAAGAACCCGACCGCGCTGAAGCTGATCCTCGGCGGCAAGCTGCGCGAGCTGCGCATCGCGGCCGGGCTGGATCCCGCCGACGTCGACGGCCGGCTCGGGTTCTCCCGGTCGAAGACCAGCCGGATCGAACTGGGCCGGCACGGCTGCAAGCGGGCTGACGCCCTCGCCTTTCTGCGTCTGTACGAGGTCGACGGCGCGGAGCGGGTGGACGAGTTCCTCCGGCTGGTGGAGCAGTCCCACCGGACCGACTGGTGGAGCTCGTTCAGCGACGTCCTCTCCGACTTCTTCACACCGCTCGTCGCGCTGGAAGGTGCCGCCGAGCGCGTCCGCGCCTACGAGCCGTTCTATGTGCCCGGTCTGCTCCAGACCTCCGCTTACACCCGCGCCGTGATCAAGGCCGGTCCCGGCAGGCTCCTGCCGCACGAGGTGATGCGCCGGGTCGAACTGCGGCAGGAACGCCAGCGTCAGCTGGATCATCCGGACGCGCCACGGATCTGGGCCGTGATCGACGAGTCCGTGCTGCTGCGGACGGTCGGCGGCAGGGAGGTCATGCGGGCACAGCTGGAGCACCTGCTGACGTTGATGGAACGCCCGAGGGTCACTCTTCAGATCGCTCCCCTGGACGTGTCGGCCGCCGTCGGACTCGGCACTGGCGTGACGTATCTCCGCTTCGCCCTGGGCGATCTCAAGGACGCCGTGTACATCGAGCATCTGACCGACTCGACCTTCACCCAGAAGCCCGTGGTCGTCGAGGAGTACCGGAACATGCTGGACCGGCTGGGGGCGTGCTCGCTCACTCCCGGGGAGTCGCGCGAGGTGCTGCGGGCGCGGATACGCGACGTCTGAGCCGCCTCTCGGGAAACCCGGCGTCCGCTGATTCCGGACGCCCGCGTCCGAGGCCGGACGACCGGCTGCCGCACCGGGGCCGAACGACCGCAGCCCGTGTGCCGCTCACCAGGATGGTGAGCGGCACACGGGCCGCGGCGACGCTCGCGTGGAGGCGTCATTCTATGCGGGCGACTCCACCCCACTCGATCCACTCGTCCGTCTGCTGGACGGGTGCCAGTTGACTGTCGGGCCGCCAGGTCGAGACCTCCACCAGACCGGGTTCGAGGATCCGCAGATCCTTGAAGTACTCGGTGACCTCGCGCTGTTCGCGTACCCGGCCCCAGTTGCCGCCGGTGGCCTCGGCCATGAAGTCGGTGACGAACTTCCGGATCTCCGGCCGGTCGCTGACGAGCTGGCAGACGACGAGGAAGCTGCCCGGCACGAGCCGATCGGCCACCCGGCGGACCAGGCCGGCGGGGTCGCTCTCATCCGGGATGCAGTGCATGACCGACACAAAAAGGGCCGCGACGGGTTGGCTGAAATCAATCAGCCGAACCGTCTCCTCATGACCGAAAATGCCGTCGGTGTCGCGCATATCAGCCTGGATGACGGCGGTGCGGTCGTTCTCGTCGAGCAGCGCCCGGCCGTGCGCGAGCACGATGGGATCGTTGTCCACGTAGACGACGCGCGAGGAGGCGTCCACCTCCTGGGCGACCTGATGGACGTTGTCCTGAGTGGGCAGACCGGAGCCGTGGTCGATGAACTGGCGTATGCCGTACTCGCTGGCCAGCAGCCGCACCACCCGCTGGAGGAACCGCCGGTTGTTGACCGCCAGCACCTTGGTGCTGGGCACCTGCTTCAGCAGTTCCTCACAGGCGTCACGGTCCGACTGGTAGTTGTCGCTGCCCCCCAGGTAGTAGTCGTACATACGTGCCACGCTGGGCACCGTCGTGTCGATGGCGTCCGGGCGCCACGACTCCCCTTGCATCCAGTACTCACCTGTGTCTGTAGATAGCATGAACTGAAGGGGCCCATGCTAAGGAGCACGGGAAGTCCGGTACAGGTCCGTGCGCGGAGAACGGATGGGCACGGTTTCTTTTCGGCCACCGACCATGGGTGTGTGCGGTCGGTGTTCCCACCGGGAACGGGCAACGCCGAGGTGCCGCCGGGTTCCGTCCGCCCCCTGTCCACTCTGTGGGCCCCCTCCGTCACACCGTCACCGGAGCGGCGGTGGCCTGCGGTGTTCCGAAGCCGGCCGTCACTGTCAGTGCACCGCGCCGAAGCCCGCGCACATCGGCCCCGAGGAGAACCGGGGAACGATCGGCCCGGCGGAGGGGCCTCGGGAACAGGCCAGGCGGAGCAGACCGCGTACGGTTCGGCCGGGCCGGATCCGATGACGACGGGGCGTTCGCGGAACGGGCGCGGCGACCGCGGAGGGAGGCCGCAGTCCCGCCACGCTCCCCCGCCGCCGCCCGGTGCGCGGCCGCCGCTGCGGGGAGTCGCGTGCGTGAGAACGCTCCCGGCTCGCCGACGTCCGCCGGGAGCGTCCTCGCACTGCCCGCTGTGTACCGGCCCGGTGCACGGCGTTCACCGGCCGATGTCGTCAGGTGAGCTCGCTGCCCCGGGTCTCGGGAAGTCGAAGCATGATGACGAACATGACCACACCGCTGAGCGCCACGTACCAGAAGAAGAGCGTCGAGAGGCCGGCCGCGTTGAGCGCGGTGAGGATCAGCGGCGCCGTTCCGCCGAAGGCGGCGACGGTCAGGTTGTACCAGGCGCCGATACCGAGTGCGCGGACCTCCGTCGGAAACAGCTCGCTCATGATGGCGGGCAGGATGGAGGTGATCAGGCTGTAGAAGCCCAGGCCGACCGTGAAGAAGATGACGAGCCCGACCATGTCCGATCCGACCAGATAGGACAGTGGCACGATCGTGAGGGCGATGGCCGCGGCGGCGAAGAGCAGCACCGGCCTGCGTCCGATGCGGTCGGACAGCGCCGCTGCCGGATACTGAAGTGCGACGAAGATCGCCGTCGCGATGGACAACACCAAGAACACATCGGTCGGATCGGCGCCACGGCCCTTGACCGCGTACGGTGTCGCCGCGGCGAAGAAGGTGTAGAAGCACAGGGTGGACAGCGTCGCGATCCCGACGATCTGCAGGACGCTCATCGGATGGCGTCGCAGGGTCGTCACCAGCGGCCGAGGCACTCGCCTGGCCACCTCCTTGCGCTGCTCGAACAGCTCCGTCTCGGACAGAGCGCGGCGGAGCCAGATGCCGAGGAGTCCGAGTACCCCGCCGACGACGAAGGGGATTCTCCACCCGTACTCCTCCATGGCGTCGCTGCTGAGCCCCCGTGCGAGGAAGAACGCCGTCAAGGACGCCAGAAGCACCGCGCTGGCGGTGGAGATCTGGAAGAAGGAGCTGTATCGGCCACGGTGGCTGGGGGGAGCGAGTTCTGCCAGGTAGACGTTGGAGTTGGCCGCCTCGCCGCCCACCGCGATGCCCTGGCCGATCCGGGCGACGATCATCAGCAGCGGCGCGAACCAGCCGACCTGATCGAACGTCGGCAGCAGGCCGATCACCAGCGAGCCGCCCGCCATCAGCGTGATGGAGTACAGCAGCGCCAGACGCCGCCCCTTCACGTCGGCCAGGCGTCCGAGCAGGAGTCCGCCGAGCGGACGGAAGAAGAAGGCCAGCGCGTACGCCACGAAGGTGTTGAGCATGGCCAGCGTCTCGTTGCCAGGCGGGTAGAACTGGTCCGCGAAGTAGATGCTGAACAATCCGAAGATCGTCCAGTCATACCACTCAAGAGCGTTACCGACACTCGCGGCGAACAGCTTCCTGCGCGGAAGACGGTGCTTGAGATCCGGTCTGTCGGCTTGAACTGATTGGGCATTCGCTGTCACAGCGGCTCCAAGATCATCGATACACGGCGGAGCGCCCGCACGGGGAGACTGCCCCGGCTGAGCATTGAGCAGAGCCACTGTGACAGATATATACCTGTCAGACAAGAACCTAGCAGTCCTCCACCTATCTACCAGACAGTAGGGAGTATTCCGGACGGTACCGGCACATGGCACGTGCCTTTTGACGTACAGGGGATGAGTCAATTCACCGGGACCGACAGGGTGCGGGCCGACGACCGCCAGCTCAGCCGCTTGCCCCGCACCGATACACCATCCGCGATCTGGCTCGCGTCGGCCTTCTGGACGGCCGTCGTCACAGGAGGAACCGGCCGTCGGGCACACAGCAGTGCGCCGACCGCGAGTTCAGCGACGGTGTCGCTGAACCCACGATCGGCGCGCTGAGCAATCGGCCGAGGCACTCAGCCGAAGTATCGGAGGGCTTCCTCATGGGAAATCGGTTCAACGATGGTCTGATCGCGAACGATGTGCCAGTCGTGGTCTTCGGTGCGTCGCCAGACCAGCGAATTGCGGCACAGGAGGGTCGTCTTCTTCCCGTCGGCCGCCGTGAGGATCGCGATGAAGATCATCCATCCGGAGGCGAAGTCGCCGGAGACCAGTACTTCCGGCCCCTCGGCGATCGCGTGTTCCGCTGACCGCATGGTCATGAACATCGGCCAGAACGCTTCCCCGTACTCGCGAACGGTGCGGAACGTCCGGCGCTCCGGATCGGCCTCGTCGAAGAGGATCACCTCGGCGTCGAAGTCGTAGAACCGGTCGAAGGCGGTGCGGAACTCACGCGTGTCAGGGCCCTCCGCCTTGTCCCATTCGAAGATCCAGTCGCGCTGCAACGCAGCTACGATCCGGGCTTCGGCGTGCGTTGTCGTGTCAGGCATTCTTCACCCTTCGGCGGTTCGTTCAGTACGGCATCGAGCCTGCCGGTCCCGAGCCGTCCGAACCAGGGTGAACCTCTCCTAGGACCGCCACCGCCGGCCGAAGGCCGGCAGCGCGGTCTCCGGGCAGTCGTCCGGTCCGGTCCGCGCCGCCGTTCCGCCAGGTGAGTCAGCTGGTGTGCCGGGAGGGGCCGGGCTGGCCGCCTTCCGGTTCGGCCAGGCGCGCGAGTGCCGCCCGCTCGGCCTCGGCGACATGCTCCCGGCACAGCCGCTCGACCGCCTCGGCCTCTCCGAGCTCCGCCTTCGCGAGGATCGCGCGCAGTTCCCGCAGAGTCTGCCGAGGGCGGCCGGACGCCGAGAGCGACTTCGAGCGGAGCAGACTGGTGCGCCGCTGAAGCGAGGCCAGCATCTGGTGCGCGACCTCGTTGCCGGCCCCGTCGAACAGCACCCGGTAGAAGTCGTCCTTCACCGCGAGCAGGTTGCCCTGCTCCTCGATCTCCGCCTCGAACCGATCGACCACCGCGGCCAGCTCACGGTGCTGCTCGGGGGACGCGTGGAGGGTGAACAGACGCCCGGCCAGCCCTTCGAGGACCGCACGTACTTGGTACAGCTGCTTGGCCTCCGCCTCCGTCACCGAGGCGACCACCGTGCCCTTGCCGGTGATCGAGACGACGAGCCCCTCCGACTCCAGCTGGCGCAGCGCCTCGCGGACCGACGGCCGGCTCGCCCCGGTCAGTTCACACAGCTCCCGCTCGATCAGCATCGAGCCCGGTTTGAACCTGAGATCGGTAATGGCAGCGCGAATCATCCGAGCGACCTGGTGACGGATCGGCTCGACTCGCTGGACCCGCATGTCGTTCATTGGGCTGCCACCTCGGGATACCTCGGATGCATTTGTCATCTAGCATACAGCGGCTGACTGACAGACTGACCAAAGACTGCCCTTGATCCCCGGCGGGCGCGCGACGACGACGGCGCCTCCCCCTGGGCCTTGCGCCCCAGGGGGAGGCGCCCCCACGCCGCGTTGCCGGAACACCGGAAGACTCGTCTACCGGGCGCGGCGAACATCCCTCCGCCTTACGGTGCACCGTGTCCGACGGCGCGCGCCGTCGGACACGGTGCGCAGGGCGGCTCTCAGCCGTATGCGGTGCTGTTGATCATCTCGATGTATCTGGCGATCTCCGTGTGGTCATGGCCACGATCGTCGTCGGGGCCGAGGGAGTCCAGGGCCTGCTCCCACAGGTCGACGCAGGCATCGGTGAACGGCGCTGCCGCACCTCCCGCGGCGGCGACGGCCTGAGCCGTCTTGAGGTCCTTGACCATCAGGTCCAGTCGGAAGTTGGAATCGTACGCGCCGGAGAGCACGAACTGTTTGAACTTCAGCTTCGTCGAATTGTTCATGCCGGTCGACGCGTTGAGCACGTCCACCATCAACTCGGGGTTCAGGCCGAAGCGCTTGCCGATCATCAGGACCTCGAGGCCGATGAGCATGCCGCCGGCCGAGCACAGGTTGTTGAGCGCCTTCATCGCATGCGCGTTGCCGACGTCGCCGACCGGGGTCACACGTGAGCCCATGGCGCTCAGGAGCGGTTGCGCCGCCTCGATGTCCGCGTCGTCCCCGCTCACCATGATCGCGAGATCACCTTTCCGGGCACGCAGCATTCCCCCGGACACCGGAGCGTCGATGAACCGGCAGCCCGCCTTCCGCGCCTGCCCGGCGAGTGCCCGCGTACGCACCGGGTCGCTCGAACTCATGTCGACGACCAGGGCTCCCGGTGCGAGGTGAGCCAGCACCCGCCCGTCACCGACGAGCACGTCCTCGACGATGTCGCTGCTGGGCAGCATCGTGATCACGACGCCGGCCTCTGCGGCCAGGTCGGCGAGGGAGGCGGCGGTCGCGCCGACCTCCTCCGCGACCCGGGCCGCGCGCGTCGCGTCGGCGTCGTGGACCACGACCCGGAAGCCCGCGGCGATCAGATTGGCGGCCATGGGGGCGCCCATGGCGCCCACGCCGATGAAACCGATCACGGGAGGTGTGTTCACTTCGTCGGCTCCTTCAGGGCCCCCTCGCTGACCAGGACCTCGTGCGCGGCCTTGAACGCGTCGAGGCCCGCGGGGATGCCGCAGTAGACGGTGGCGTGGAGCAGTGTCTCGCGGATCTCGTCCACGGTGACGCCGTTGTTGAGTGCTCCCCGCACATGCAGCTTGATCTCGGCGCTCCGGTTCAACGCGGTCAGCATGGCGAGGTTGATCAGCGAGCGCGCCTTGCGGTCGATACCGTCACGCGACCACGCGTAGCCCCAGCACCACTCGGTGGTGATCCGCTGGAAGGCGTGCATGAAGTCATCGGCAGCCGCCAGCGAGCCGTCGACGTACTCCTTGCCGAGTACATCTCGGCGGATCTGCAGCCCCTTCTGGAAGAGTTCGCCGGTTTCCGCGGATGTGTCAGACATGAGACCCCTTGGCAGTAGTTGACCTCGGTAGACCCTCACGTTAACATCCTGTCAGCTGTCCGACAAGTTACAGCAGCTAGCTGTCCAAGATAGGAATGACTATGGTCTCCGGAACCTGGGATCCCGCTTTCAAGGACGTCGCCGAGGCGTTCGAGGCCAACTTCGAGGCCGGGCTGGAGGTGGGCGCGAGCTGCAGCGTGGTGATCGACGGTCGCTGTGTGCTGGATGTATGGGGAGGCCGGGTCGACAGGCCCGCGGACAGCGCGGAGTGGCAGGCCGACACCATCGTGAACCTCATGTCGGTGGCCAAGGGCTTCGCCGCGCTGACCGTGCACATGCT
Source organism: Streptomyces sp. NPDC004838 (assembly GCF_053600955.1). Lineage (NCBI taxonomy): Bacteria > Bacillati > Actinomycetota > Actinomycetes > Kitasatosporales > Streptomycetaceae > Streptomyces > Streptomyces sp. NPDC004838. The sequence goes on from NZ_JBSGAW010000032.1 coordinate 23,819, forward strand.
CAGCGAACGCGGCGATCTCGAGCTCGACGCCCCGGTGGCGAAGTACTGGCCCGAGTTCGGCCAGGCAGGCAAGGGCGACATCCTCGTCCGGCATCTGCTGGACCACCGCGCCGGCCTCGAAGTCCTCACCGAACCGCTGTGGCCGGGCGCGGTGTACGACTGGGCGGCGATGATCGGCGCCCTGGAACGGCAGACCCCGCTGCATCCCGCGGGCACCCAGCCTGCCTACCACACCGTGACCATGTCCTTTCTGATCGGCGAGCTGGTCCGCAGAGTCACCGGCAAGACCTACGGGCGGGTCCTGCGCGAGCTGGTGACCGGGCCCTGTGAGGCCGACTACCACGTGGGGCTGACCGGCTCCGACCTCGACCGCTGCGCGCGGTTCCTGAAGTGGGCCGGGTACAACACCCGCGGCCAGGGCGACGACGGGCCGAGTGACCTGCTGGTCCGCGCCTGGGCCCAGTTCGACCCCGCCTCGGACGACGACTACAACAGCCGCCGATTCCGGACCGCGGAGATCCCCGGTGTGAACGGCCACGGAAACGCCCGAGCGGTGGCCCGGATCTACGGGGCCCTCACGCAGCGCCGACTGCTCGGCGACGCCGCGCTCGAACGAGCCATCGAGGTGCAGTGGTTCGACACCGAGCCGGTTCTGTCGCACCACTACCGGATGGGTCTGGGGTTCACGCTGAACAGCCCGGACGCGTACATGGGCCCGAACCCGCGCAGCTTCGGGCACGTGGGCGCCGGCGGCGCGACCGGTCTGTGCGACCCCGACGCGCGCATCGGCTTCGCGTACGGCATGAACCTCATGCACCCCAGCCGGGACAACGGACCTCGGTCGCGCCGAATCCTCGACGCCCTCTACGGATGTCTTTGATGGTCCCCGAGCACCGCGTCTACTCCCTGCGCTACGCGACACTTCCCGGCCGCACCCGCGGCGAGAACTTCGTCCAGACGGCGGAACCGGGCGCGCCGATGCCGATGGACTACTTCGTCTGGCTCGTCGACGGGCCCGCGGGGCGGCTGCTCGTGGACACCGGCTTCAGCCGCGCGGTCGGCGAGCGACGCGGACGCACCATGGTCGCCGAGCTGCCCGAGCTGCTGCGGCACCTCGACACCACGCCCGAGTCGATCACCGACATCGTCCTGACCCATCTGCACTACGACCACGCCGGCAACCTCGATCTCTTCCCGCACGCCACCTTCCACGTGCAGGCGAGCGAGCTCCGGTTCGCCACGGGCCCGCTCATGTCGCACGAGTTCTTCGGCGCACCGTTCGAGGCCGCCGACCTGGACCGGCTGAACGAGGCCGGCGAGCAGGGCCGCGTGCACCTGGTGGAGGGCGAGCACACACTGCGCGACGGTGTCGAGCTGTACCGTGTCGGCGGGCACACGGGCGGAACGCAGGTGGTGCGTGTGCACACCGCGCGCGGCTGGCTCGTGCTCGCCTCCGACGCCCTGCACTACACGGAGAACCGCACGGCCCGCTCCCCCTTCCCGCTGGTCGTCGATGTCGCCGAGATGTTCGCCGGTTACGACCTGTGCGAGCGGCTCGCCGACGCGGAGGACCTCATCGTTCCCGGACACGATCCCGCCCTCGCGAGCGCCGGCCTGCCGGTCGCCGCCGAGGTGAGACGTCTCGCCTGACCCGTACCACTATCAACCCGACCCGGAGAAACCTATGACAAACCCTCACCAGCCACGCACCGCGGCCTTCGGTAATCTCGTGGACGGGCAGTCCGCGCCGGCGGCCGACGGTGCCACGTTCACGTCGGTGAATCCCACGACCGGGCAGGGCTGGGCCCGCTTCGCCCTGTCCACCGCGACCGACGTCGACACCGCTGTGGAGTCCGGCCACCGTGCCTGGCGGACGGTGTGGCGCGATATGACGCCGTCCGAACGCGGCCGCCTGCTCACCGAATGGGGCGCGTTGATCGCCCGCGACGCCGAGGCGATCGCGGAGGTCGAGTCGGTCCAGAACGGCAAGGTGGTGGCCGAACTGGTCGCCCAGGTCACCGCGTCCGAAGGGTGGCTGCGCTACTACGGCGGGCTGGCCGACAAGATCGAGGGTGCGGTGATCCCGGTCCCGCAGCAGACCGTGCTCAACTACACGGTGCGCGAACCGCTCGGGGTCATCGCGGTGATCCTGCCGTGGAACTCACCCACCTTCCACACGGTGATGGCGATCAGTCCCGCGCTGGCCGCCGGCAACACGGTCGTGATCAAGCCGTCCGAAGTGACCTCGGCCTCGGCCCTGCGCCTGGCCGAACTGGCCGTCGCGGCAGGCATCCCACCGGGTGTGGTCAACGTCGTCACGGGACTGCGCGAGTGCGGGCAGGCGCTCGTGGACCACCCGAAGGTCGCCAAGATCTCGTTCATCGGCAGCGTGCCGGCGGGTCGGGCGGTCGGCGCCGCAGCGGGCCGACGGCTGGTGACCTCCACCCTCGAGCTGGGCGGCAAGAGCGCGAACATCGTCTTCGACGACGCGGATATCGACCTGGCCGAGCAGGGCATCCTCGCCGGCATCTTCGCCGCCACGGGCCAGACCTGCATCGCGGGCTCGCGTGCCTACGTCCACCGCTCGCTCTACGACACGATGGTGAACCGTCTCGTCAAGCGGGCCACCGAGATCGTGGTCGGCGACCCGCTGGCGGCCACGACGCAGATGGGACCCGCCGCGACAGCCGACCAGTTGGCGAAGAACGAGCAGATGGTCGCCGCCGCACTGGACGGCGGCGCGGAGCTGCTCACCGGCGGGCACCGCGTCGACGTCGCCGGATTCACCGACGGGTTCTTCTACGCGCCCACCATCCTGCACAACGCCGGACCCGACAACGTGGTGATGCGCGAGGAGGTGTTCGGCCCCGTGCTGACCATCACTCCCTTCGACGACGGCGACGAGGTCGTCGAAAGCGCGAACGGAACGCCGTTCGGGCTGGCGGCCGGAGTCTGGACCCGGGACGTGCGACGGGCGCATCTGATGGCACGGCGGCTGGAAGCGGGCACGGTGTGGATCAACACCTACCGGTCGCTCGCCTACAACTCGCCGTTCGGCGGGTTCAAGGACTCCGGCACCGGCCGCAACAACGGACTGGAGGCCATGGACCAGTTCCTGCAGACCAAGAGCGTGTGGTGCGAGCTGGGCACCGAACCGCTGAACCCGTTCGTGATCCGCGTCTGATGGCCGCCCCGACCGAGAGCGGCGTTGCGCCGTGGGAGATCACCGCGCTGCGGTTCGCGCGGCTGTCCCGCCACCACCGCGACGCCCTGCTGATGTGCCCCGAACCGCTGGCCGGCCGGCCCCTGGAGATGGACTACTCCTTGTGGGTGCTCCGGAGGGGCGATGAGACCGTCGTGGTCGACACCGGTTACTCGCCCGAGCTGGCGGCCCGCCGGGGCCGTACTTTCCTCCATGATCCGATGGCGCTGCTCCGGCAGGTCGGCGTCGACCCCGCCGCCGTGACGGACGTGGTCCTCACCCATCTGCACTACGACCACGCCGGCAACCTCGACCACTTCCCCGCCGCCCGGCTCCACCTCCACGAGCGGGAACTCGGTCCGGCCACCGGCTGGCACGCCCACGAACCCGCGGTGTCCTTCGCCTACGAACCCGACCATGTCGCCGCCGTCGGCCGAGCCCGCCACGAGGGGAGGCTCCGGCTGCTGGAGGGAGACACCCCGCTACGGGACGGCATCCAGCTCATCCACCTCCCGGGCCATACACCCGGACACATGGCCGTGCGGGTCCTCACCCGACGAGGCTGGGTCCTGCTGACCGGCGACGCCGTCCACGTACACGCCAACCTCAAACAGCGCCGGCCGTACCCCCTGTACACCAGCCTGGAGGACACCTTCCGCGACTACGACAAGATCACCGCGCTGTCCGAGAGCCCCGACCACGTCATCCCCGGGCATGACGCGTCCGTGATCGAGCGGTTCCCCGCGGCCGCGCCGGAACTGGTGGGCCGCGCCGCCCGTCTCGACCTTCCGCCGGAGAGTGAGTTGTGACGTACGACTGCGACGTTCTGGTCCTCGGCGGCAACCCGGGCGGGTGCGCGGCCGCCGTCACGGCGGCCCGCTCGGGTGCGTCGGTCATCCTGCTGGAACCCACCGCGACGCTCGGCGGCAACAACGCCAACGGCGTGTTCGCCTTCGACACCGCGGACCCGGTCGGTCTCTCGGGCATCGCGACCGAGGTGTGCGACCTCATCGACGCGCATTACGCCGCGCAGCCGGAGCCGGACCCCGTCCGTCAGGCCCGCGAGGACCCGGTGTGGGAAAGCCATGTGAACGCGGCGGCCTGGCGCGCCCTGACCGACGCCACGGACGGGCTCCAGGCTCTCACCGGAGCCGTGCCCGTAGCCGCCACCGCCGGGAACGGTCGTGTGGTCAGCGTCTCGTGGCAGCGAGCGGTCACCCCGGCCGGCGACCCGCCCGGAGCGGACACGGCCGCGGACGTCTTCGAGATCCGGCCGCGGTTCGTCATCGACGCCAGCTACGAGGGCGACCTGCTGGAATGGCTGAACGTTCCGTACCGGATCGGGCGGGAACCGCGCAGCCCCCAGGAGCCGCACGCCGGCCGCGTCTACACCACCGACACGGCACTCGGGCCGGGCGGCGTGCTGCCGCATTCGGTGCTGCCGCACAGCACCGGCGAGGGCGACGACGCGGTCATGGCGTTCGCGTGCCGTCTGCACTGCCGGTGGTACGACGACACGAGCCCGGACGCGCCTCACCGGATCCGCGAGCCGTCACCGCACTACGACCCCTCGCGGTTCCGCTGGAGCCCCCAGGGCGTGGACGCCGACGGCAACCCGCGCTGGTTCGGCGGAATCTATCTGCTGGCCGGTGGAAAGGTCCTGGTCAACCGCACCGTCGCCGGGAACGAGCTGGCCGGGCCCACCAGGGACTACATCCTCGCCCACCCTCGGGACCGCCGCGTCCAGCGGGACAAGTTCATCACGCACGCACTGGATTTCCTGTACTACATCCAGACTGCGGGCGGCTGCCCCGGCCTCGGTCTGGCCGACGACGAGTTCGCCGACAACGGCCATCTGCCGTACCGGCTGTATGTGCGGGAAGGACGCCGGCTGCGAGCGGACGTGACGCTGACCGAGTCCGACGTGTCCCCGTTCCTCACCGGCGACGGAACCCGCCCCCCACTGCGCCCGGATTCCGTCGCGATCGGGAACTGGCCGGTGGAATCACGGGCTTGCGCCGACCGGCTCGAACACGACTACCCGATGCCGGAGGGCTGGTATTTCGGCAGCGTCACACGGGCTCCCCACCAGGTGCCCTACGCCTGCATGGTGCCGCCCGGTCTCGACAACCTGCTCGTCTGCGGGTCGGTGAGTGCCACGCACCTCGCGTTCGGCGCCGTTCGCGTCGAGTCCACCCGGATCAACCTCGGCATGGCGGCGGCCGTCGCCGCGGACGAGGCGCTGCGCCGCGGGGTGCCGGCGGCCGCCGTCGACGTGCCCGTCGTTCAGGAGCGGCTCATCGCCCAGGGCACGCCGGCGACCTTCTTCTGCGACGTCACCGCGGCGGACGGCGAGCTGTTCACCGCCGTCCAGCGCCTCGCGCTGCGTGGTTGGGTTCCCCGGGACACCGAGTGGAGGTTCCAGCCGGACCGGCCGGTGACATGGGCCGAACTGGCCGACGTGCTGACCGCGGTGCTGCCGGTACCGCGGTCGGTGACCGGCGTGCACTTCGCGAAGGTCCCGACGACCCACCCGGCCTTCACGGCTCTCGAAAGTCTGTACGATCTCGGGACCCGTGCCGGAGTGGACCTGTTCGGCCTCGCCGAGCTGCATCGGGAGCGGGCCGTGCCCGACCTGCTGAACCCGCGCAGCGGGACGCCGCTGCTGCCGCACGATCCGGACGATCCCGTCCCGGCGGAGGCCGGTCTCCGGCTCGCCGTCGCCGTTCACAGCCTGACCGTGGCACCGGTCGCGGACGCCCCGCGCTCCTCGCGGACGCCGCCGCCGCGCTCCTCACGGACGCCGCCGCTCACACGCGGCCTGCTCGCCGGGGAACTCGACGCGCTGTCCGACAGAACCCAGAAAGCCCAGAAAGGTCAGAAGGACCAGAAAGATCAGAGGGAACCGAAATGACGGAAGCAACCGGATTGATCGGCTTCGGCACCGCGGATCGCTTGGAGGTCCTCGACCTCTACGCCCGCTACTCGCACGCGGTCGACGCGATGGACGGCGACGCCTGGGCGGCGTGCTGGGTACCGGACGGCGAGTTCAGCCCGTCGGTCGGCCCGACCGCCGGAACGATCTACCGTGGGCACGACGCACTGCGCGAGTTCGCCGACTCCCGGCCGGACAACTACCCGAAGGCCCGTATCTGGACCGGGAACCATGTACTGACACCGCGCGAGGACCACGTCGAGGGCACCTGCTACGGGATGACGGTCGACGTCAGCGGTGCCGAGCCACGGCTGACCGCGCACTACGTCTACCACGACGAGGTCGTACGCCACGACGGCCGGTGGCTGTTCCGTTCCCGCAAACCGCGTCTCGACGTCGAGGTGGAGCGCTGATGGCCCGCGCCGCTCTGGTGACCGGGGGCGGCGGCGGGATCGGCCGGGCCATCGCTCTGGACCTCGCCCGCGACGGCATCGCCGTGGCGGTCGCGGACCGCGACCACGCCGCTGCCCGGGCCGTCGCGTCCGCGGTCACCGAGGCCGGCGGTACCGCGATCGCCATCGCGCTCGACGTGGCCGACCCGGCCGCGTGCGAGGCAGGAGTGCGGGAGACGGTCGACCGGCTGGGCGGCCTGGACATCCTGGTGAACAACGCCGGCTTCACCGTGCTCAAGCCCATCGCCGACACCACCGACGAGGAATGGGACGCTCTGCTGGGCACCGTGCTCTCCGGCACGTTCTACATGTGCCGAGCGGCACTGGCGGTCATGAGCGACGGCCGCGACGGCCGCATCGTCAACATGGCCTCGGCCGCCGGCACCCGCGGTCTGACCGACCGCGGGGCCTACGGCGCCATGAAGGGCGGTGTGGTGAGCCTGACCAAGGCGCTCGCCGTCGAGGTGGGGTCGCGCGGCATCACGGTGAACGCGGTGGCGCCCGGCCCGGTGGAGACACCGCTCGTGGCCGGGCACCCGGCCGAGGTCCGACAGTCGTGGCTCGACCTGCTGGCCATCAAGCGGTACGCGACGCCCGAAGAGGTCGCCGCCACCGTCACCTTCCTGGCTTCGGCGGGTGCGGCGTTCGTGACCGGCCATGTGCTCGCCGTCGACGGCGGCTTCGCCGCCGGATCAAGCCTCGCACCGCAGCGCCCGGGCGGCGATCTCGTCGAACTCGTCGCGGATTGACGGCAGCCGCGGCATGAGACGGGCCGCAGCGACCGCAGGCGACCGCCGCCTACCGCGGGGCGGTCGCCGCCGCCATGAACATCGGCACTGCCAGGAAGAGGCGGTCGGCTTCGGCCCGCGCCCCCTGCTCGGCGACCCAGTGGTCCGTCTGCTCACGGGTGACGGCTCCGGTGGAGCAGGCTCCTTGGGCCAGTCCGGCGAGCAGGGGCAGGGCCGTCGGTCCGGTGAACACGCCGGTGTGGACCTCGACTGTCACGTCACGGAATCGGGCGTCGAGCAGCAGGTTCCGGTACCGACGGGCGGCCCGCGGGCCAACGGTCAGTTCGGCGCGGGCCGCCACGATGGCGCGGGTGAGAGCGGGATCACCGGAGTCGATGACGAAGGCGTCCCAGTCCTGGCCGACCAGCACGATGCGTCCCCGGGGCGCGAGAACTCTGCGGGCCTCCGCCAAGGCCCGCTCCGGATCGGCGAGTTCATGGAACACTTTGTCGGCTCGGTAGCCGTTCACCGAGGCGTCCGGCAGCGGCAGTTCGTACGCTCCGGCGATCCGGAAGTCCGCCTCGGGCCACCGTCCCCGGGCGACGGCGATCATCCGCTCACTCGGGTCCACACCCATGGCCCGCACGTCCCGCCGGGCCAACTCCGCTACGGCCCGTCCGGCACCGCAGCCCACGTCCACCACGGACGATCCGGGCGTCGCGCCGAGCGCGTCGTAGGTCAAGGCCCTCAGTTCCCCGGCGCCCGGCAGCCGTTCGGCCGCGTCGAGCCGTGCCATGAGGTTGTCGGGCGCCTGGCTCGCCCGGTCCGCTTCTCTGGTCATGAGCGCAAGGCTCCGACTTAATGTCGGCATGAAGTCAAGCGAGCACAGGGTGACTGTGGGGAACGAGCGTACGTCGATGAGTATCGGCGCCCTCGCGGAACGCTTCGGTCTGGCCACGCATGTCCTGCGTCACTGGGAGGCGATGGGGCTCCTCGTCCCCGCCCGCGACGCCGCGGGCCACCGCCGCTACCGGACCGCCGACCTCGCGCGCGTCGCGGTCATCCTGCGTGCGAAGGAGGCCGGGCTCTCTCTGGACACCATCCGTTCGCTGGTCGCCGCCACCGACGCCGTGCGGCGACGGAGCACCCTGCGCCAGGAGGCCGAGGCACTTCGCTCCCGTATCGCGGCCGCGCAAGCAGCCCTCGAACTCCTCGAATGCGCCCTCGGCTGCGGCCGCGATGACATGACCCAGTGCGCCCATTTCCAGCAGTTGGTGGCAGACCGCGTCGGCACGAACACCGCCCTCCCCGGTTCCCTGTGAGCCCGCGCGCTTCTCCTGGTCTCAACCACTCACCTCCGAAGTGGTGCGGGCACCACATCCGATGACCTGCGCACGGCCTTCACCGAAGTCATGGCCTCCGTGACGGCAGGGGCGCGAAGGTGCGGTGGGCCGTGGCATGCCGTCGGTCATGGTGACTGCGTGGCTTGTCGGTGCGCGTCGCTGCCTTCCCGGTAGAAGAGGTAGCCCCCGTGGTGCAGTACGTCTCCGTCGAACGTCCCGTCCGCGCTGAATCCGGTGTCGTCTTTGTAGTCGATCCGGTTCCCGGAGACCCGGTAGGAACCCGTGTAGGCGCTCTCCCTCTCGCCGCGGGCCTCGTCGTAGCGGCCGTTCGCGAGCAGTTCCTGGCGAATGTGCCCGTCGGCGGTCACCCACATCCCGACGTACGGGTGCGGCGACGCGTTCTCGGCCGCGCGCTCCCCCGCTGTCGGTGTGCGCGTCGGCGCGGTGGCGGATGACGGGGGCTGCTGCCGGCTCGTCGTGGCGGTGTCGTCGGGACCCGAGGGTCCGCCGCCGTCCGACCCCACGGTGCATGCGGCCAGACCAGCGACGATGAACATGGCGACGGTCGCGCCGCCGAGCATGGTTCCGATGCCGGCTTTCACAGGGTCCTCCGAGTCGAGTCGTCCCGGAGGCCGGGGCGGGTCGCCGCCAGCGAGCCGAGCAGACGCAGCGCGTCCGCGGTCCGGGTGCCCTCCTGGGCGTGGTAGGTGATCAGCTGCTGCCCCGGGGCGGAGCGTACGTCGAAAGCCTGGAAGGTCAGGGCGAGTTCGCCGACTTCCGGATGCAGCAGGACCTTCACGGCGACGTTCTTGCCCCGCGCGTCCCGCCGCCGCCAGAGTTCCGCGAACTCGCGGCTGCTCTCCGTGGCGGTCCGCAGGATCTCCTGGATCCGCGGGTCGTGCGGTCGGGCGCCCTCCAGGAAGCGGAATCCCGCGACCGTGTTGGCCGCGTCCGTCTCCCAGTCCGCGTGGAACGAGCGGACCGACCGATCGAGGAACATCGTGAGCAGCAGGTTCACGCCCGGCCGGAGGTGGGGGAAGACCGCGCGCCCCAAGGTGTTCGCGGCCAGGACGTCGTAGGCCCGTCCCAGGATCAGGGCCGGTGTGCGGTCCCACATGTCGGCCATCGCCAGGAGCTGGGGGTCCGCACGCTCGACGCTGATCTCGTGGCGCGGGACCGGGGTCATCCCCGCTATCCGGTACAGATGCAGCCGGCCGTCGTCGTCCAGCAGCAGCGCGTCGCTCAGGGCGTCCAGGACCTGCGGCGACGGCCGCCGCTCACGCCCCTGTTCCAGACGCAGGTAGTAGTCGACGCTGATGCGGGCCAGGACCGCGACCTCTTCGCGCCGCAGGCCGGGGACGCGTCGCCGTCCGTCCTCGGGCAGGCCGACGTCCGCGGGCGTCACCCGCGAGCGTCGACTCCGTAGGTAGTCACCAAGTCTCGAGGTGGTCATGCTGACGAGGCTAGGCCCTCCGGCGGCGGGGAGCCTGGTCCCAGTACTCCCAGGACGGACGCGGTCTTCTCCCCTGCTCCGGCCCCGTCGAAGGTGGGGAACATGGCTCACATCCCCACCACCCTCACCGCCGCCGGCCTCGATGCCGTACTCGAGAGCGCCGGTCGCCCGCTGCTGCTGACCGATGCCACCGTGCACACCCTCGACCCGGTCATCGGGACCCTGCGGCACGCCGATGTGCTGATCGGCGGCGGGCTCGTCGTCGGCGTCGGCCCGGGCATCGTCACGGCCGCCGACGACGACGGCGCCGTGGTGATCCATGCCACCGGCACCACGATCGTCCCGGCCGTCCTGAACATGAGCGCCGCGCTTCCGGGCACCCCGCGCGGCGAGGGTCCGGGCACACTCGCTCCGGGCGCCCCGGCGCACCTCGCCGTCCTGAACGACGCCGACTTCCCGGACACGTCCACGGCGCTGCACGCCGCACTGACCGACCCGGAGCGGCTGCGCGCGGTCCTGCTCGACGGCCTGCCGGTCATGTGGAACGGGACCGTGCTCGCCCCGGCGTCGCAGCGTCCCCCGACGCCGGACGCCGACCAAGACGCCGACCAGGACGGCGACCAGGACGGCGAGGCCGGCGTCGCCCCGGACCGGCTCGGCGTCTGGATCGACACCGAGGACTTCCTGCACCAGGAGCTGACAGCCGACGGCCGCTACGACGAGACCCGCGGCGGGCGCGCACACGCGTTCCAAGGCCGCTACTGGATCAACGGCGACCGCATCGACTATCTCGACGATCTCGGATTCTGGGCCTTCGGCCGATTCGACGGGGACACCCTGCACCACGCCGGCTACACGATGCGCCGCGGGGAATCCCGATGACCGGGTGGGGCACGCCACTCCGTCCGCCGTATCCAGCACGTCCACCGCATGGAGAACACCGCCGACGGCCCCTCGGCCGCCGATGACGGCGGCGCTCCATCCGCGGTCGGACGACGACAACACCTGATCAGCCACGCTCGGTCCGCCCGGACCGGCAGACATTCCCAGGACAGCCCGATGACAGAGCACCCCTTGTCCACCCTCGCGAAGCTCACGGCCGCGGAGCGCGATCCGGACCGCCTCGTCCTGCTCACCGGCGGCACCGTGGTGACCATGGACCCCGTGCTGAAGACGCTCGAGCGCGCCGACGTGCTCCTGCGCGGCGACCGGATCGAGGAGGTCGGCCACGGCCTCACCGCGGCGGACGCGGTCGTCGTCGACGTATCGGGGTCCATCGTCGCGCCCGGTTTCGTGGACACGCACCGGCACGCGTGGCAGGCGCAGATGCGGCGCACCATCCCCGACGTCGACGACCTCGTGGGCTATCTCCAGTCCACGCTCATGCAGGTCGCGCCGGTGTACCAGCCGGACGACATGTACGTCGGAACGCGCCTGGCGGCGCTCACGGCGCTGGACGGCGGAATCACCACGATGCTCGACTTCTCCCACAACTCCCGGACCGCCGAGCACTCCGACGCCGCGATCACCGCGTTGTTCGAAGCCGGCATCCGAGGCGTGCACGCGTCGATGGGCCCGCATTTCGGCGACTGGGACCAGCAGTGGCCGCACGACCTGGCACGGCTTCGGTCGACGTACTTCCCCACCGACGACCAGCTGGTCACGCTGCGGCTCGCCGCCCTCGCCACCCCCGAGATCGCCGGGGCGCGCCTGGCCTACGGACACGATCTGGCACGGGTCGCGGCGGACCTCGACATCGGGGTGAGCCTCGACGTCATGTTCGGGGCGGCGGCGTCCGAGGCGATCGTGCGGTGGGAGCGGGAGGGACTGCTCGGGCCGCACATCGAGTCGATTCACTCGACCGCCCTGTCCGCCGACGCGTGGTCCGCGATGAGCGCCACGGGCGTCGCCGTGTCGCTCGCGCCGACGTCGGACACGCAGATCGGCCTGGAGGACGCCGTCCCGCCGGTCGACGAGGCCCTCGCTCACGGCATCCGGCCCGGCCTGTCGGTGGACGTCGAGGTCGCGCTCGCGTCGGACATGTTCACGCAGATGCGCACCCTGCTCGCCGTCCAGCGCATGCGCGCCGTCCACTCCGCCTACGGCACCGACGACGTGCCCGTACGGATCACGACACGCGATGTGCTGGACTTCGCGACGCTGTCCGGTGCGCGAACGCTCCGGCTCGATCACGTCACCGGGTCCCTCACACCGGGGAAGCAGGCGGATCTCATCGTCGTCGACGCCGAGGATCTCAACACCATGCCGCTCCACGACCCGATCGGGACGCTCGTGCTCGGTGCCGACCGTGCCAACATCACCTCGGTCTGGATCGCGGGCCGCCTCCGCAAGTGGGCGGGGCGCCTCGTCGGCGTCGACCTGGACCACCTTCGCACTCAGGTGCACGACTCGGTCGGCTCCATCACCGAACGGCTCACCCGGGAGCGGGCGAGCCGCGGCTGACCCGCGAGGGCGGACTCCGGCACCGATCGGGGCGCGCCGGTGGGGACGGAGCCGGCTCGTTCTCGGTGCTCGTACGGCGCCGAGCGGGCAGTGCCGTGCCGGAGCCGGTTCCCCGTCCATGAAACGATGGGCCCATGGATCACCAGCCCGGTCGTGAGGAACGGGGCCGCTACGGCCGTCGTCACCCCCGGCCGGGGCTCACTCCGGCCGCGGTGGTGACCGCCGGGCGCCGGGTGATCGAGCGGGACGGGTTGGACGCGCTGACCATGCGCGCGGTGGCCCGGGAGTTGGGCACCGCGGCGACGTCGCTGTACCGGCATGTCACCGACCGGGACGAGCTTCTGCTGGCGATCCTGGAGCAGATCGCCGAAGGAATGCCGGTGGACGTGGCGGGCGCCACCCCGGGGGAGCGGCTGCTGCGGCGGCTGGTGGACGCCCACGATTATCTGGCCGGGCACGTATGGGTGCTGCACATCCTCATCCGTGGCGATCTCGTCGCCGAGACCGCCTTCGCCTTCGCCGACGCGTGCTTCGACGACTTCATGGAGGCGGGGCTCTCGCCCCGGGAGGCGATGGCCGCCTACGGGGCGTGCTGGCATCTGATGCTCGGGGAACTGCTCGCGCAGCACCCGCTGGTCCCGCCGCGGGAGCCGAGTCAGCGGAGTCTCGCGCTGGAACGGGTGGATGCGGATCGACTGCCGGCCTTCTCCCGCGTGTTGCGGGCGACCCGTGCGGCGGAGGCGGCCGGTGAGACGCCGAAGGACGCCTTCACCGACCCGGTCGCAAGGCTGCTGGGTGCGTTGCTGGCCCGCTGACCGATCCGCTCCGTGGCGCACCGGGGCGAAAGGGCCGCGGTCCCCGGCGGGGCCTCGGGTCATGTCCTCGCACCGGCGACCCGCCACTGCCGCGCACCGGTCTGGGCCGCCCACATCCGCGCGTAGCGGCCACCGGCTTCCAGCAGCTCCGGATGGGTGCCGCGCTCGGAGATCCGCCCGTCGTCGATCACCAGGATCTGGTCGGCGCCGGTGACGGTGGAGAGCCGGTGGGCGATCACGAGGACCGTCTTCCGCGCGACCAGGGCGTCGATGGCCTGCTGGACGGCGATCTCGCCGCCGCTGTCGAGCGCGGCGGTCGGTTCGTCGAGCAGGACGATCGGGGCGTCCTTGAGGATCGCTCGGGCGATGGAGACACGCTGCCGCTCGCCTCCGGAGAGCGCCCCACCGATCTCGCCGACCCTGGTGTCGTAGCCGTGGGGGAGCCGGCTGACGAAGTCGTGCACATGGGCCGCGCGGGCGGCGGACTCCACCTCCTCGTCGGTGGCGCCCGGGCGCGCCATGGCGATGTTGGCCCGGATGGTGTCGTCGAAGAGATAGACGTCCTGGAAGACGACGGCGACATGACGGTAGATCTCGGCAGGCGACAGATCCCGCAGATCGGTTCCCCCGATCCGTACCGCCCCGCCGTCGGGATCCGCGTAACGGGTGATCAGTTTGGAGATGGTGGTCTTTCCCGAGCCGGAGGGGCCCACCAATGCCGTCAGTGAACGGGCGGGGAGGGTGAAGGAGATCCGGTCGAGCACGGCCACGGGGTCTTCGGGGCGGTAGCGGAAGGTCACATCGTCGAAGGCGATGTCGAAGGCTTCGAGCCGGGCGTCCGGGTCGCCGACCGGCAGGGGCCGGCTCTCCATCACCTCGTCGATGCGTTCCAGCGCCGCCTCGGACAGTTCGAAGACGGCGATCATGGCGGTGGCGTTGGCGAGGGGTTCGGCGAGTTTGACGGCGGCGACGACCAGGGCCGCGAGCAGGGGCGCGGTGAGCCGGGCGTCGAACACCAGGGCCGTGCCGACGGCGACGGCCGCCACGATGGCGAGTTGCATGGCGCTGGTGACGACGATGCTGGGCAGGGTGAGCGAGCGCTGGGACTCGGTCATGACGTGGGTCTGGTGTTCGAGTGCGTCGTCGAGCCGGCGGGAGGAGGCGCCGGCCTGACCCGCGGCGCGCAGCACCGGCAGTCCCTGTACGTATTCCACGATCCGCGCGGCGGTGGCGCTGTCGGCCCGGTTCGAGGCTCGCAGTCCGGTGCCGGCCCGGCGCTGGACGCCGCGTACGAAGGGGAGGGCGGCGGGCAGGACCGCCGCCAGCACCAGTCCGATGCGCCAGTCGACCGCCAGCACCACCACGACGAGGACCAGCGGGACGACCGCGGCCTGGACGAACAGGAACGCGATGTGGGAGGCGCCCATCGACGCGCCGGCGACGTTGCCGCCGATCAGGACGCTGAGGTCACCCGCGGTGCGCTTCTCCAGATCCCGCAGGGGCATGGCGCGCAGCTTCTCGCCGAGTCCGAGGCGCAGGTCGGACATGACCCGTGCCCAGTCCTCGTACTGGAAACGCAGTTCGACGAGCCGGCAGATCGCTTCGACGGCGTAGAGGGCGGCGAAGGCCGCGAACCAGGTCCACGCGGCGGCGACGTCCACGTCCGGCTGGGCGAGTTCGTTGATGAGGCCGATGAGGACGCCGTAGGCGGCGGCCTGGGCGACCGATCCGATCAGCGACGCCCGCAGGGAGGTGAGGAAACGTGCGCCGCGCGAACCCGCGGCGACCATCATCAGGCGGAAGAGCCGTTTCATGAGGAGACCTCGCTGGTGGTGTCGGTCGGCGCGGTGCCCTGGTCACGGGCCGGGAGGCCCCAGGCGTCGGCTTCCAGGTGCCGTCGCCACATGGCCGCGTAGGCGCCGTCGGCGGCCAGGAGCGCGGTGTGGGTGCCGCTCTCCGCGACGCGCCCCCGGTCCAGGACGACGATCTGGTCGGCGTCGACGATGGTGCTCAGGCGGTGCGCGATGACCAGGACCGTGCGGCCCTTGGTGAGTTCGGCGAGGGCGCGTTGGATGGCGGCCTCGTTCTCCGGATCGGCGAAGGCGGTGGCCTCGTCGAGCACGATGACGGCGGAATCGGCGAGGAGTGCGCGGGCGATGGTGATGCGCTGGCGTTGGCCGCCGGAGAGCAGGGCGCCCCGTTCGCCGACCCTGGTGTCGTAGCCGTCGGGGAGTTCCTCGCGGATGAACTCGTCGGCCCGGGCGGCGCGGGCGGCCGTGCGTACCTCCTCGTCGGAGGCGTCGGGGCGGGCGAGGCGGATGTTCTCGGCGATGGTGTCGTCGAGCAGAAAGGGGTCTTGGAAGACGAGTCCGATGTGGCGCAGGAGCTGATCGGAGGCGATCTCGCGGACGTCGACGCCGCCCACTCGGACGCTTCCGGCGTCCACGTCCCAGAAGCGGGGCACCAGACGGGCCACAGTCGACTTGCCGGAGCCGGACGCGCCGACGAGTGCGCAGACCGAGCCGTCGGGTATGTGGAGGTCGACGCCGTCCAGGGCCTTGCGGGCGCCGGGTTCACCGGAGTCGTAGGAGAACTCGACGCCGGAGAAGGTGATGGAGCCGTCGGCGGGCTGTCGGGGGGATGCCGGCTCCGGCATCGGGCGGATGGCCAGGATCTCGCCGATGCGGATCGCGCCGGCCCGGGACTCGGTGATGAACTGGCTGAGGTACATCAGCGGCACGACCGACTCGATCGGCATGGTGCCGAGCAGGGTCGCGAGGACGAGGTCCACGACGGAGAGCGAGCCGTTGGAGACCAGCCAGGTGCCCACGGCCACGACGATGAGCAGGGTGGGCAGCGGGGTCATCGCCGCGCGGGTGAGGATCCCGGCTTTCCTGGTCTGGCTCTGCCATCGCTCGGTGGCCCGGGTGAACTCCGCCACGCGGTCGGCGAATCGGGCGAAGGACGTGGTGCCGTCGTCGAAGGTCCGGACGACGGGCATGCCCTGCACGAACTCGACCACCGCCTCGTTGATGGCCTCGCCGGCCTGGTCGTAGGCGCGTCGCTGGTCGGCGTAGTCCTTGGTGACGAGCCGGAAGCCCACCACCACGGCCGGCACGATGGCGAGCACCGCGAGCAGCAGCCGCCAGTCGATGACCGCGAGCGCTGCCAGGGCGGCCAGCGGCTGGGCCAGGCTCGCCCCGAGCATCGGTGTGGAGTCGGCGACCGCGCCGTGCAGGGCACGGACATCGTCTTGGAGCACCTTCTTGAGGGTTCCGGAGCCGAGTGCCTGGACCTTGCCGAGCGGGACGGTCGACAGATGTGCCGCGAGGTCACGCCGGAGTCCGGCCTCCAGTTCGAATGAGGCGATGTGGGAGAGGTCGAAGGCCCGTTTGCGCAGGGCGAAGTGGGCGATCATCGCTGCCGCGGCGGCGCAGAGCGACCAGCCGACCGCGGTACCGGAGGGGTCGGCGGAGAAGAGTTCGTCGAGAGCGGAGCCGACGAGCAGCAGTCCGGTCACACCGAGCAGGCCACCGCAGGCCCCGACCGTGAGGGCGAGTACGAGCCGGCCGCGGACGCCGCCGAGCAGGGCGAGGAGCGGATCTCCGCCGCGGGTGGCTCCGCCGTCCTGGCCGGGCGTCGGGGCCGAACGGCCGCCGGCACCCCTGTCGTCGGCGGACGTGACGCCGTCCGTCCCGTCCTGGGCCGCGGTGACGGCGCCTCTAGTGGACATGCGTTCCCTCCAAGGCGCCCGGGGGCCTGACCAACTCGATAGAAATGATTTTCATTGCACTCCACACTCACGACCGCCACAGAACAGGCGGTTAAGTTAGGTTAGCCTTACGCGAACACCGTACGCATCGATCCGCTGATCGTAAATCCTCGGAGTGCCATGTCCCACAGAACGCGCCTCACGGGCAGCCAGTCCCCTCGACCGACCGTCGCCCCCCTCACCCGGCGCAGCGTGCTCGCCCTCGCCTGTCTGAGCGCCACCGCCATGGCCCCCGTGCTGAGCGCCTGTTCACCGGGCAAGGGCGGCGCGCCCGTCACCAGCGGCACGCCCACCGGCGCGGTGCGGCGCGGCGGCGACGTCCGGCTCGGCTTCGCGGGTTCCGGTGCGAGCGAGTCCCTCGATCCGACCGTCGGTCAGACCCCCTGCGATCTCGCCCGGTACGCGATCGTCTTCGACCAGCTGTTCTTCTTCGACAAGGGCACTGCCCGACCTTCGCTCGCCACCGCCGCCGAACCCGGCGCCCAAGGCGAGAAGTGCACCCTGACGCTCCGCCAGGGGGTCACCTGGCACGACGGATCGCCCTTCACCGCGGCCGATGTGGTGCACACCCTCCGCCATCGCGCCTCGCCCGACCGCGGGTTCCCGAGCGAACTGTCCACGTACTTCGATCTGCGGGCGGCCCGCGCCACCGGCGACCACACGGTGGTCCTGCCGACCGTGCGACCGGTCGGAGACCCCGTCACCCTGCTGGCCGGCGCCGGGCTGTACGTCATCAAGAACGGCGTGACATCCTTCACCGCCGCGGACACCGTCGGCACCGGCCCGTACCGGGTCACCCACTTCCAGGCGGGCGTCGAGACCCGACTCGAACGCCACGACGCGTACTGGGACGGCGCGGGCCACGCCGAGCGGGTCACGCTCCTGAGCATCGACGACCCCCAGGCGCGAGTGAACGCCGTCAAGGGCGGCCAGGCCGACTACGCCTCGGACGTCCCCTTCGCCACCGCCAAGGCCGGGGCTCCCGGCGCGGGGCTCCAGGTCCGCACCGCGGGCGAGGCCATGCGTACCACCTACGGATTCGTCCTCAACGTGACCCGGGGTGTCTGCGCCGACCCTCGGGTGCGCAAGGCCATCCGGCTCGGTATCGACCGCGAGGCCCTGGTCCGATCGGTCTTCCTCGGCTTCGGATCGGTGGCCGACGACCTCTTCGGCGCGGGTGCCGAACACTTCCTCACGGGCGTGCCCATCCCCCGGCGCGACACCACGCGGGCCGAGAGACTGCTGCGTGAGGCGGGCGCGCTGGGCAAGCCGTTCATCGTCCGGACGGCGGAGTACGAGTCGGGGCTGAACTCCTCGTCGGAGCTGTTCGTCGAGCAACTGCGAGGACTCGGCCTGAAGGCGTCCCTGGTCAAGGTCGGCGTGAACGAGGGCTTCGACCCCGACGGCATGAAGGCGTGCGACGCCATGGCCTTCCCCCTGGGGCCCTTCTCCCTGGCCCTGACCTACACCCGCTCCGCCGCCTACCCCACTCTCGCCTTCCCCGACCCGGAACTCGACGAAGCCGTCCGCACCGCCATATCCACCACCTCCGAGGCCACCCGGGCCGACGCGTGGCGGACCGCCCAGGAGGTCATGGTCGACCGCGGCAACTGGGTGGCCTGGGGGCGCGGCGACGTCGTCAGCGTGGCGAAGGAGAAGCTCACCGGCGTCGACGGGCGGGAGTCCCCCAAGTACCCCTGGGTGGGCAGGGTCGGGTTCGTCGCGTGAGCCGGGCCACCGTGCGTTATGTCGCGGGCCGGCTCGCGGTGGCCGCGGGTCTGCTGTGGGCGCTCTCCCTCGTCGTCTATGTCGGGGTCGACCTGCTGCCGGGGGATCCGGCCACCGCGCGACTGGGTCCCGGTACCACCCCCGAGCAGGCGGCCCTGGCCAGAAGCCGCCTCGGCCTCGACGAGCCGTTGGCGAGCCGCTACGGGGAATGGGCCGCCGGCCTCGTCCGCGGGGATCTGGGCACCTCGGCCAACGGCACGCCCGTGGCCGACATGCTCACCGGCCGGCTGGGCAACACCGCGGTCGTCGCCGGACTCACGGTCATGCTCCTGGTGCCGCTGTCACTCGCCCTCGGGGTGGAACTCGGCCGCCGGCCCGGCGGCCGGCTGGACGGTGCGGGGTCGGCGGCCCTCCTGCTGACCGTGGCAGTACCGGAGTTCATCGTCGCGAGCCTGCTCGCACTGCTGGTCGCGGGTCGCCTGGGATGGCTCCCCGCCGCCTCGCTCGTACCCGCCGGAGAGCATCCGCTGGAGCACCCCGAGGTTCTGGTGCTGCCCGTGCTCAGTCTGCTCCTGGTCAGCATGGCGTACGCGAGCCGGGTGATCCGGGCCCAGACGGCCACCGCACTGGAGACACCGCATGTGGAGTTCATGCGGCTCAACGGTGTACCCGAACGGGCCATCCTGCGTCAGGCCGTGCTGCCCGCGGTACTTCCGGCGGCGGCCCAGATCTGGCTGATCACCGCCGCCGGTCTGGTGGGCGGCGCGGTACTGGTGGAGATCGTCTACAGCTATCCGGGGACAGGGAAGCTCCTGGTGACAGCGGTACAGAACGGGGATCTGCCCGTTGTCCAGGCACTGGCGATGATCACGGGCGCGCTGACGCTGCTGGCGACCCTGGCGGCCGATCTCGTCAACGTCGCCGACGGCCGTACGGAGCCGGCGTGAGCGCGGCCGCGCCGCCTGCGGGCACCCTCCGCGCCCGGTGGCCCGTCCGCGCCCGCCTGTGCGCGACGGTGATCGGTGCCGTCCTGCTGATCGCCTTGGCCGGCCCGGTCCTCGCTCCGCACTCCCCCACCGCCGTCGTCACCGCCCCGTACGCGGCTCCTGCCCCCGGCCACTGGCTCGGCGGCGACCATCTGGGACGCGATGTGCTGTCCCGTCTCCTGGCCGGCGGCCCGGCCGTCGTGCTGACGACGGTGGCGGCCGCGGCGTTGGCCGTGAGCCTCGGCACGGTCGCGGGGCTCTGTTCCGCACTGCTGGGGCACCGGCGGCGGCGTATGGAGGCCGTCGTCCTACGCCCGCTCGACGCCGTCGCCGCGATACCCCCGGTGGTGGCGCTGCTGCTCGTGCTCACCGCGGTGCCCGGCCGGTCCGGCATCGTCCTCGCGGTCGGTGCGGTGAGCGCCCCGCTCTCCGCTCGGGTGATCCACACCGCTGCCGTGCCAGTACTTCGGCGGCCCCATGTGGAACTGGCGATCGCTCGTGGGGAGCGCTGGCCGTGGCTGCTGCGCCACGAGGTCCTGCCGCTGGTCTCCTCGACGGTGGCCGCGGACCTCGGGCTGCGGTTCGTCCTGGCGCTGTACCTCGTGACCGCGGCCGGGTTCCTCGGAGTCGGCGACACCGGTCCGGACTGGGGCGCCCTGATCGTCGAGGCGCTTCCCGGAGCGACGCTCCAACCCGTGGCGCTGCTCGCCCCGCTGCTGCTCATCGCCGTCCTCACGGTCGGCGTCAACCTGCTGTTCGACACCATCACCCACAGAACACGGGGAGCACGATGACCGAAGCGAGGTCGACCGGGACGGATCGGACACCGGGTCGACAGACGAGCACGGAACCCTCGGCACCAGCGGCCGGACAGCCGGGGCCCCTTCCCGCTGCGACCGGGCACGACGTCGCGGTACCCCCGCCGGAGACCGAACCGTCCACCGCCCGGTCGGCCGCCGGACTCACCGCCGCGCCCCCGCTGGTGCGGGTCGCGGAGCTGATGCTGGACTCGCCCCAGGGGCCGGTGCTGGACCGGGCGTCGCTGACCCTCGCTCCCGGCGAGTCCCTGGCCGTCGTCGGTGCGTCGGGCTCGGGCAAGACCACGCTCGCCCTGGCCGTCCTGGGACACCTGCGTCCCGGCATCACCCACCGCTCGGGTCAGGTGAGCGTCGGGGGACGCTCCGTACTCCCCGAGCCCCCGCCAGGGCTGCGCGGCGGGACCTGCGCCTATGTGGGACAAGACGCGGGCAGCACCCTCAACCCCTACCCCCGGATCGCCACGACCCTGCGCACGGCGCTCGGTACCCGTGACCGCGCCGCGGTAGCGGCGCTGCTCCACAGGGTCGGACTCGCGCCGTCCCTCGGCCGGCGCCGCCCGGCGGAACTCTCCGGCGGCGAGCAGCAGCGCGTGGCGCTGGCCATGGCCCTCGCCGGGGAACCACGGCTGCTGGTCCTTGACGAGCCGACGTCCGCGCTCGACGCCCGGTCCCGCGCGCACGTACGCGAAGAGCTGGCGCGGCTACGGTCGGCCGGGGTGGGACTGCTGTGGATCACCCATGACCTCGCCTCCCTGGACGGTCTCGCCGACCGGATGGTGGTTCTGCACCAGGGGCGGATCGTCGAGGACGGGCCGACGGCGCGGGTGGTCCGGTCCCCGCGTTCCCCGGCGGCGCGTCGCCTGATGGCCGCGGCGCGCGGAGGGGCGTACCACGTCCGACAGGACGCCGGTGGTGCCGCACCCGTTCTCCAAGCGTCCGGGTTGCGGGTCGCCCTGGGCTCCCGGCCGGTGCTGCGCGGGGTCGACCTCGCCCTCGTACCCGGGCGTGCCCTCGCCCTCACCGGGGTCTCGGGCTCCGGGAAGAGCACGCTCGCACGCTGCCTGGCCGGCCTGCACCCCCCGGACGAAGGGGTGGTTCTCCTGGACGACAGGACGCTGGCCCCCGACGCCCGGCGACGACCGCTCACCGACCGGGCCGCGGTCCAACTCGTTCCGCAGAGTCCGGCGTTGACCCTGCATCCCGCGCAGACCCTGCACACCGCCCTCTCCCGTCCGCTGCGGGTGCTCAGGGGGATGACGCACGCGGAGCAGATCGACGAGGAGGTCGCCCGGCTGCTGTCCCTGGTGGAACTCCCTGCGGACCATATGCGGCGGAGGCCCGGGGAACTCTCCGGCGGGCAGCGGCAGCGGGTCGCGATCGCCCGCGCGCTGGCGGCCCGGCCACGTGTGCTGTTGTGCGACGAGATGACATCGGCTCTCGACTCGGTGACTCAGGCGTCCGTACTGGAACTGGTACGCGAGCTGTGCGAGCGGGAAGCGCTCGGCGTGCTGCTCATCACCCACGACCCCGGGATCGCCGAACGGTTCGCCGACGATGTCGCGACCCTCGTCGACGGGACGGTGCACGCTGCGACCACGCAAGGGGGGCGCCTGGCGGAACAGGCGGGCTGTGCTCCCGAGCAGCCCGGCACGTACCGGCGGTGACCAGCGGACGGGCATCGACGAGCAACACACCATCTCCACCCACACCCACCTGGAGTGAGTCACCAACAATCCGCGGCGCACCCCGGCCCCTCAACCCGACCGAGGCCACGGAGCCTGAGCGAACCAGGGCCACGCGACCTCGCGGGTGGAGGTGCCCAGCACGTCAGCGGCCATGGCCTGTGCCATGGCCGCTGACGCCCTGACCGGGTGTCCGAATCCCTCACGCCTGACGCGGTGTGAGGCGGGCGGGGAACACCAGACTCAGCAGGAGCGCGACGAAGCCGACGACCCCGAGGACGGAGAAGGCCGCGACAAAACCGTCCCATGCCGGCAACGGGGTGCCGGCGATGGTGGTGCCGGCGATGAGCCCGGCGGTGATCTGGGAGCCCAGCGCGCCGCCCACGGCCCGGGCTACGACCGAGAGCGCACTGACGCTGGCGACTCGCTCGGGGGGAACGATCGCTATCACGATGTTCATCCCCTGGGTCATCCCGACGCCGATGGTCAGCCCCACCAGGCCGGACGCCACCGCGATCACCCAGGGACCGTCCGGCACGGCGAGCAGGATCAAGGCACCGGCGAGCATCGCGGCGTTGGAGAGGGCGATCACCCAGCGGACCCCGATGAGGCGTTCCAGCCACCCGGTGAGCGGTGCGGCGATCAGCGCCACGACACCGAACGGGAGCAGGTAGAGACCGGTGAGCGTGGCCGTGCCACCCAGTCCGTAACCGGTGGCGGTCGGCAGCGCGACGAGCATCGGGATGGACACGAGCAGGGCGGTCGTCCCGAAGCCGACGACGAAGGCGACCACGCAGGTCAACAGCACCGGTCTATCGCGCAGCAGGCGCAACTCGACCAGGGGTTCCGGGATGCGGAACTCGACGGTCGCGAACACCGCGAGGACCGCGGCCCCGCCCAGGATCAGCCCCAGCACCCTCGGCGAGGTCCATCCGTGGTCGGCGGCCAGGGTGATCCCGAGCAACACGAGCGCGAGACCGACGGTGAGCAGGACGGCGCCGTACCAGTCGACCTTGCCCCGCTTGACCGGTGGGGCCGAGGGGACGTACTTCCAGGCGACCGCGATGGCGATGAGCATGATCGCGAAGGCGATCCAGTAGAGCGTGGTGTACGGCAGCGATGTGAGGATGATCCCGGCGATAAGGAGGCCCGTCACCGTCCCCACACCCCCCGCCGCGAACAGGAAGCCGTTGCCCATCCGGGCCTGTTTCGGCGTCTGGGTGTCGTTGAGCAGGCCGACGGACAGCGCCAGGTACCCCCCGCCCGCGCCTTGCAGGATCTGCCCGGCGGTCAGCAGGACCATGTTCTCGGCGAGCGCGGGGAGCAGAGTTCCCACGGCGACGGCGACCATGGAACCGATGAGCACGGTCCGCTTGTCCCGGATGTCGCCGAGCCGGCCGGCCAGCGGGGTCAGAATGGCATTGGACAACATCAGGCCGGTGAAGACCCATGCGATCGCCGGTGTGGAGACACCGAGGGCCTGCTGCATGGTCGGGAAAGCGGTCGGAAGCGCGTTCTCCAGCATCATGTAGCCGAAGAACATGGTGACGACGGCGAAGAGAGCGCCGTTGGCCGAGCCGCGCCGGACTGTGGCCGCCGGTGATCGTGTGGACAGGGGGGTCGTGGGTTGCATGAGGTCTCCTGCTTGTCGCGCGGGGAACGGGACGTTGCGACGACCCTTCCGACGGGCGCGGTCACGCCCGTCGGAAGCCACCCGGAGTCGTCATTCACCAAGGAGCGGTCTGTTCGGTCGAGCAGGGGAAAGCGACTCCGGCACCACGCCCGCGGCAAGCCACGCCGGTAGGGGAATCGGGCGTCGTTCAACGGGACACACGCGTACGCACCCGCGGCGACCGGAATCTCGACGTCGCGATGCGGGACGGCGAGGGCATCCGTAGCCGGCTCTCGTCCGCTACGGGTTCAGGGAAGGGGAGTTCGGCGACACGCCGACGTGTACCTGGTCATCGCGTGAGGAAGGGCGGACCGTCGGCCTGCCCCGCCGGCGCCCTTGACGGCGAAGTGCGGATCAGAGCAGGCGTTCTTTGGCGGGCGGGGGAAAGTAGGTCGTGCGGCTGTGCCGGATACCGAGCCGCACCAGGCTCTCCAGCCAGACCAGGGCGGTGCCGGTGGGGTCGACGACCGGTACGTAGACGCCTTCGCGCTCCAGCCGGGTCTGCAGCGCCGCCGCGACGCCCATCATGCCCGTGCAGCCGAGCACGATCACGTCGGCCTCCTGTGCCGCGACGGCCTCGGCCGCCTGCTCGGCCAGCTGGCCGAGCAGCACGTCCTGATCGTGCAGCGCCAGGACGGGGATGTCGACGGCCCGCACGGACCGGCAGCGTTCGGCGATACCGTGCTGGCGCGCCATGCGGTGGACCGTCGGCACGACGTTGGGGAGCATCGTGACGACTCCGACCCGCTCGCCGAGGGAGAGGGCGGTGAGCACCGCGGGCTCGAAGCCGCCGACCACGGGGACGTCGACCACCTCTCGGGCGGCGTGCACCCCCGGGTCGCCGAAGCATGTGACGAACACGCCGTCGGCGCCGTCGCGGGCCGCCGCCTCGACCTCGGTGACGATCCCCGGTACGGCGAAGGCTTCGTCGTAGGCGGATTCGATCGACGCCGGGCCCCGCTCGATCCGGCGGACCTCGATCGTGGTGTTCGGGGACGCCCAGGCGGCGACTTCCTCACGAACCTGCGTGGTGAATCCCTCGTCGATGATGGGCACCACAACGGTCAGCTTCATATCGCCTCCTGCATTGCGGCTGGCGTCGTTGCCGGAAAGCGAACCGCAGACCATGATGCCTGTCATTAGGCACTCTGCTGATATGTGAGGGCACCGCTATGCACAGCGCCCACCACGGCCTACAAGTCACCCTGGGCCAACTGCTCGCACTGGGCGTCACGCCGGACCACGAGGTGATCGGCGGCGACAAGGCGATGCTACGGCGCGTCGACTGCGTCGTGCCCGGAACCACGGTGCGGGCCATCTCCACTCTGCCACCCGGCGCGCTCGTGGTGTTCGACCGAAGCCAGCTCGCCGCCGAGGACGTCGCCATCGAGCTGGCGATCTCCACCGGCTTCCGTACCCGGATCGCCGGCATCGTCGCCGAGCGACCACAACGCCGCATCCCGGCGGCGACCCAGCACCTGGCCGAGAAGTTCGACCTGCCGATCGTGCTCCTCGACCGGGTCGACGTCGGCAGCGTGGTGGCGGAACTCGAACCGCATGTGCGAGCGCCCGCCCTGGTCGGAGCCAAGCTGCTCCACGATGCCGTCACCGCGCTGTCGAGCGTCCCCGGGGACACCGGAGAGCTGCTGCGCCGCCTCGCGGCCGTCATGCGCAGCCCGGTCGGACTCGTCGACACCGACGGGCACCTCATCGCCGGCGCCCTGGAGCCGCTGTCCACCGAGTTCCTGGCCGGCCTGGCCCAGCTCGCCGCCTCCCCCTCACAGGCGCCGCGCACCCTGCGCGACGGCGACGAACTGCTCCTGGTCCACGCGGCGACGGTGGCGGGAGGCGCCGCGCCCAACCTCTGGCTGGTGGCGAGGCCCCCGTCGGCCAGCTCGGGCCATGTACTCAACGCCCAGACCCGCATTCTGGCCGTGGCGGCACTCGCCTACACCGCCTACCTCAGCGAACGCTCGCTGAAGTTCGAACGGGAGAGCCGGCAACGCACGCTGCTGCTCACCGAGATCCTGGAGAACCCGGAGACGCCCCGCAGGCAGACCGTCGAGCAGGCCACCACGCTGGGCTGGCGGCTGTCCGGCTGGCACACCGCGGTGCAGATCGCCGGGCGAGGGGCGGAGCCCACGCCCAACCCGGCGGGCACGGCGGCCCTGCTCGAACAGGCGCTGCGGGCACACGGGCTCACGGCCAGCCTCGTCGAACGCCCCACCGGCTGGGCGTTCTGGACCACAGTCGATGCCGAACCCCATCCCCACGCGGCCGCCGCGCTGGCCAAGCTGGTGCGCCGGGCGCTGCTGAGCGCCGAGCACGACGATCCGCGGCTGCGGCTCTGTGCCGGGATCGGCGGCGCCCACTCGGGTACGGACGGGCTGGGGCACTCCCTTCAGGAGGCCGAACAGGCCGGCCTGCTCGCCCGCACCCAGGACATCGACGCTCCCGTCGAGCACGTCGACACCGCCAGCGTCAAAAGGCTCCTCGTGGCCTGGTACTCGACCGGTCCGCTCGGCGACATCGTCAACGCGCTGCTGGAGCCGGTCCGCTCGGCGGATCCGAACGGCGAGCTCCTTCAGACACTGCGGGCCTACCTCGACAACGAGTCGTCGACGACCGTCGCGGCCGCGGTGCTCGGCGTACACCGCAACACCGTGCTGAACCGGCTGGAGAAGGTGAGCCGGCTGCTCACGGTGGATCTCACCCAACCCGATCAGCGGCTCGCGGTGCGCCTGGCCGTGCACGCGGCGACGGAATCCGGGTAGCCGATTCCTGCTTGGGCACGGCGCACAGCTACGGCCGGTATCTTCAGCAGAGCGCCTAATGACGCCGTCCTCACCTGCGTGGTGTCCTTCCCATGTCAATCGCCGTTACGAGGAGGCAGTCGAGGTGCGTGAAATCACCGTCGAGGACGTCGAAGACCTCGCTCTGGGCGCCGTGGTGCTCGGTACGGGCGGTGGGGGCGACCCGCACATCGGCAAGCTGATGTTGCTCCAGGCGCTGGAGCGGCACGGCCCGGTCCCGCTGGTCCGCGCCGAGGAGCTGGATCCCGAGGGGCTCCTGCTCCCCGTCGCGATGGCGGGCGCGCCCACCGTGATGACCGAGCGGATTCCGAACGGCCGCGAGCTGGGCCAGGTCCTGGAAGCGCTCGAAGCGCGGCTGGGCAGGCGCGGGGTGGCGATCATGCCGGTCGAGGTCGGCGGGATCAACGGTCTGTTCCCCGCGGCGGCCGCCGCCGAGCTGGGCCTTCCGGTCGTCGACGCGGACATGATGCGCAGGGCGTTCCCGCAGATCGAGATGACGCTGACGCACCTCGCCGGCATCAGCGCGAGCCCGTTCAGCCTGTGTGATGTGAAGGGCAATCATGTGATGCTCGACGCGGTCGACAACATGACGGCCGAGAAGCTGGTCAGGGCCTGCATCACCCAGATGGGCATGGCGGTGATGGCGAGCGCCTATCCCCTCACCGCGAAGCAGTGCGTGGAATCGGCGGCCAACGGGTCGCTGACCTACTGCATCGAGATCGGCCGCCTGGTACGCGCCGTCCAGAACGGGGAGCCGAACGCCTACGAGCGGTTCCTCGACTTCTGCGACGCGCAGATCCTGTTCACCGGCAAGGTGATCGACATCGACCGCTATACGACGGACGGCTGGACACGAGGCACGGTGTCGCTCCAGCACGTGGACGATCCGACGCGGGCGATGCGGGTGGAGATCCAGAACGAGAACCTGGTCGCGTTCGAGGACGGCGTGCCGCGTGTGACCGTCCCCGACCTGATCACCTTCCTGGATATGGAGACCGGTATACCCATGACCACCGAGGGACTGGCGTACGGGCAGCGGCTGCACATGATCGCGATGCCCGCGGACGAGAGGTGGCGCACCCCCGAGGGGGTCGCGCTGACCGGGCCACGGGCGTTCGGCTACGACATCGACTACGTGCCGTTCGAGGCTTCCCGATGAGCGGGCTGCGGGTCGGCATCGACGTCGGCGGCACGCACACCGACGCGGTGGTCGTCGACGACGCGGGCCAGGTGCTGACCTGGCATAAGGCGGCCACCACCCCGGAGGTGCTCGACGGCATCAGCGCGGCGCTCGCCGCCGTGCTGGTCGGCGTCGACAGCGACGCCGTCGGCCAGGTCATGCTCGGCACCACCCATCCGGTCAACGCGATCATCCGCCGGAAGGGTCTGGCCAGGGTCGGAATCCTGCGGCTCGCCGCGCCCGCCACGCTGGCGATCGAGCCGCTCGTGGCGTGGCCCAAGGATCTCAGGGCGCTGGTGAGCGGGCGCGTCGAGATCGTCCACGGGGGTCACGAGTACGACGGAACCGAGATCTCCCCGCTCGACGAGCGGGCCGTGCGCGAGTTCGCCGAGTCCTGCCGTGACACGGTGGACGCGATCGCGATCACCGGCACGACCTCCCCCGCCAACCCCGACCACGAGATCCGGGCGGCCGCGATCGTCACCGAGGCTCTCGGCGAGAAGGTGCCGGTGACCCTGGGGCACGAGGTCGGCGGCCTCGGTCTGCTGGAGCGGGAGAACTCCGCGGTGCTCAACGCCGCGCTCACCTTCGTCGGCGCCGACATCGTGCATGGGCTGGAGCGCGCTCTGGAGCAGCACCGGCTGCGCGCGGAGGTGTATCTCACCCAGAACGACGGCACGCTGCTGTCGGCGGCCGAAGCGATCCGCCGGCCGATCCTGACGATCGGGTCGGGTCCGACCAACTCGATGCGCGGCGCCGCGTATCTGTCGGGACTCACCGACGCGATCGTGATGGACGTCGGTGGTACGTCCACCGACGTGGGGCTACTCGTGGACGGGTTCCCGCGCCAGTCGGCCAGTGCGGTGGAGATCGCCGGTGTACGCACGAACTACCGCATGCCCGACCTGATCTCCATCGGCATGGGCGGCGGTTCGATCATCCGCACCGAACCGGAACTCGCGGTGGGCCCGGACAGCGTGGGCCACGAACTCACCCATCGGGCGCTCGCGTTCGGCGGCGACACCGTGACGCTCAGCGATGCCGCCGTCGCGGCCGGGCGGGCGAGCCTCGGCACCCGGAACCCCGCGGAGAGGCTCGCGGCCGGCACGGCCGCCGCGGCCGTCGCGTGGATCGACGAGCGGGTGGCCACCCTCGCCGACCGGATCAGGGCCGCCCGGACGGCGCTCCCGCTGATCGCCGTCGGCGGCGGCGCCATGCTCCTGCCCGACGAACTGCCCGAGGTGACCGAGGTCGTACGCCACCGGCACGCGGGCGTCGCCAACGCCATCGGCGCGGCCATCGCCGAGGCGTCCGGCACCGTGGACCGCGCCTTCCGCTACGAGTCCAGCAGCCGCGAAGCCTGTATCGCCGAGGCGAGCGCGGAGGCCACCGATGCCGCGATCCGGGCGGGCGCCGACCCGGCCTGCATCCGCATCACCACCGTGAACGAGATTCCCATGAGCTATATGCCCGGCAACTCCGCCCGACTCCAGGTGCGGGCCGTGGGGCCCTTGCTCACCCGCGACTCCAAGCGGCCCTGAACCGGTTGCCGCGGTCGTCCCAGTCACAGCAGTGAAGCCATGTCCGTTCCCCGGGCTCTGCCGAGCCCACGTACCTGATCGACGGTGATGAAGATGGGTTACACGGTTGCGATCGATGTGGGTGGCACGTTCACCGACTTCGTGGCGACGGATCAATCCGAGTTGTTCACAGGGAAGGTGTCATCGCGGCCCAACGACGAGGCCGCGGCGGTGCTGGAGGCGGTGGATGTGATCGCCGGGCACTTCGGCCGCGACACCGCTGATCTCCTGGCGGAGACCGACTTCGTCATCCTGGGCACCACGGTCGTGACCAACGCGATGCTGGAGTACGACGGGGTGCCGACCGGGTTGATCACGACGAAGGGGTTCCGCGACATCCTGGAGCTGCGCCGGGGATACCGGGAGAGCCTGTTCGACCTGTCGTTGCCCGCACCGCACCCGATCGTGCGGCGCCGGTTCCGCAAAGGGGTGACCGAGCGGACCAGTTACGCGGGTGACGTGGTGATCCCGCTGGACGAGGACGAGGTCCGGACCGCGGTACGGGAGTTGAAGGCGGCGGGGATCTCCTCGATCGCGGTGTGTCTGTTGTTCTCGTTCGTGAACGACGCGCATGAGCGCCGGATCGCGGAGATCATCGCCGAGGAGCACCCGGAGTGCTTCGTCACGCTCTCCTGCGATGTGCTGCCGCAGGTCCGCGAGTTCGAGCGGGTCTCCACGACGGTCGTGAACGCGTACACGAGCCCGATGCTGAAGAACTATCTCCACCGGCTGGACGTGGGGCTGCGCGACGCGGGGTTCGCGGGTTCGTTGCTGGTGGTGCAGTCCAACGGCGGCATCATGGACGTCGCCTACTCCGCCGACCACGGTGTGGACGCGGTCCTCTCCGGTCCGGCGGGCGGGGTCGTCGCCGCGGTGGCGGTCGGCGAGCGCTCCGGCTACCGGAACCTGATCACCGCCGACATGGGCGGCACCAGCTACGACGTATGCCTGATCCACGACGGCAAACCCGAAGTGGGCGTGGACAACTGGATCAGCCGCTACCGGGTCGCCGTCCCGCTGGTGGACATCCACACCATCGGCTCGGGCGGCGGGTCGATCGCGTGGGTCGACGAGGCGGGCGCGCTGCGGGTCGGCCCGGAGAGCGCGGGCGCCTCCCCCGGACCCGCGTGTTACGGGCGCGGCGGCACCCGCCCCACGGTGACGGACGCGAACCTCGTGCTCGGCTTCATGGACCCGGACCGGTTCATGGGCGGAAAGATGAGCCTCGACCGGGAGGCCGCCATCGCGGCGTTCGAGACGCATGTCGCCCAACCGCTGGGGATCTCCGCGGTCGAGGCGGCGATCGGAGTGTTCCGGATCGCGAACAGCGACATGTCCAACGCCCTGCGGTACGTATCGGTCTCCCGAGGCCGTGACCCTCGCGACTACGCTCTGATGGCGTTCGGCGGGGCGGGAGCGATCCACGCCGGTGTCCAGGCCGTCGACCTCGGGATCAAGACGATCCTGGTGCCCCGCAACGCCCCCGTGCTCAGCGCGTTCGGCGGCCTGGTCGCCGACTTCAAGGTCTCGCGGGTGCAGACGTTCCTGCGTTCGGCGGACCGCGTCGACCCGGAAGACCTGACCGCGACCTTCCAGGCCATGCAGGCCGAGGCGGAGAAACTGCTGCCCGCGACCGACTCGGTGCGGCTGGAACGCTATCTGGACCTGCGCTACAACGGGCAGGTGCAGGAGGTGATCGTCCCCCTGAACACCCGCACCCGGCGGATCTCCGCGGTGAGTGTGTCCCGGGCCATCCGCGACTTCCACGACATGCACGAGACTCTCTACGCCCACAAGCGGCCGGACCAGCCGGTCCAGATCGTCTCCGTGCGGCTCGAGATGACCGGCCTGCGGAACATGAACGCCACGGGGGCGGGACGCAAGTTCGCCCAGGAGGACCCCGCGGCGGCGCTGGTCGGCACCCGGGACGCCTACTTCGAGGGCCGCGGCTTCATCGAGGCCCCGATCTACGACGGGGCCCTCGTCGAACCGGGCAACGTCATTCCCGGTCCCGCGGTGATCCATGAGCCGGGCACCACGATCGTGATCTACGACGGCCAGGAAGCCATGCTGGACCAGCACGAGACCTACGTCATCGAGGTGGTGAGCTGATGCCCACGATCACCGAGGGCCAGCAGACGGCGCGCACATCGGCCGTGGATCTGGAGATCCTGCGCACCAGTCTGATCGCCCAGACCGACGAACTCGCCACGGTCCTCGCGAACGCGGCTCCGATCTCCGAGATCAGCCAGGTCCGGGACTTCTGCGTCGCCATCGCCGACGCGGCGGGCCGGATCGTGGCGGTGGACAACCCACTGCAGCTGGGCTCGATGGCACAGACGGTGGCCGCCATCGTCGACTACTTCGAGTTCGACCTCAAGGACGGCGACATCGTCGTCACCAACGACCCCCACCGCGGGGGCACCCGGGTGCAGGACCTGACACTGCTCAGCCCGCTGGTGGTGGAGAGCGAGATGCTCCTGCACCTCGTCGTGCGGGTCCCGATCCGCGATCTCGGCGGGCAGGTCGGAGGGAACCTCTACCCGCGCGCGACGGAGATCCTGGCGGAGGGTGTACCCATCACCCCGATCAAGATCCAGCGCATGGGCAGGCAGACCCGGGACGTACTCACCACTTTTCTGCTCAACGGCCGCCGCCCGGACGAGACCCGGCGGGTCGTCGACGCCGCGAGCGCAACGCTCTCGCTGGGCCGGCGGAGGCTCGCCGAACTGGTCGGCGCCCGTGGCAGCGAGGCGGTCCGCGCCGGGCTCGCGCACGCCCGGACCTACACCGAGCAGCTCGTCAGGGCGACCATCGCCGACTGGCGCGACGGCACCTACACCGCCGCCCGCGCCCTTGAGGACGATCCCTCCGGCGCCGGGCCGCTCACCGTGCGGGTGTCGGCCACGGTCGAGCGGGACACGCTCGTACTCGACTTCACCGACACCGACGACCAGCGGCCTTCGTTCGTCAACAGCTCGTCGGGGACGACGGCGGACTGCGCGTTGCGGGCCGTCCTCGCCGCCCTGGGCGACAGGGTACCGGCGAACAGCGGGCTGCTGGAGGCGGTCGAGGTGCGCACCCGGCCCGGCAGCGCGACCCACGCCGTCGACCCCGCTCCGGTCGGGTTGGGTGTCCACCACTGCGGCAGCGAGGTCACCGAGGCCGTCGCCGCCGCCCTGCGCAACGCGGCCCCGAGGCCGCTGCCGACGCTGACCGCTCCTCGGCCGCTGGTGCTGAGCCGGCCGGCCACCGACCGCAGCGACCAGACCGACCTCGTCCGCTGGGGCGTCGGCGGTGGAAGCGCCACCCCCGGTCACGACGGCTGGGGCGGGCCCGCCCTGGCCAGCCGCGCCGAACTTCCCTCCGCCGAACAGTGGGAGATCGAGACCGGCACGCGGATCGAGCGACTGGAGTACGCCGCCGACACCGCCGGCGCGGGGCAATGGGCGGGCGCTCCCGGCGTCGAGGCCGTCATCGGACTCTCCCCCGGCCACGAGTACACCCTCTGGACCCCGACCGCGGCGCGCGTCGTGGACGGACTCGACGGCGCGGTCGCCGGCGAGCCCGGCGGGGTCGCGTTCCATACCCCGCAGGGATGGCAACCCGCGCCGACCGTCGCCGTCGAGGAGCCCCTCGCCGCCGACCGGCTCCGGCTACGCCTGCCCGGAGGGGGCGGATACGGCTCACCCGGCGCACGCGACCGGGCCGCCGTTCTCAGCGACCTCGCCGACGGCCTCATCACCCCGGGAACAGCCCGGAACGTCTACGGAATCGATCCCGAAGATTCCGTAGACCACGACAATCACGGCGACCACGCGCGGCAGGAAGGCGGTGTCCAGCATGGCTGACCCGATCACAGCGGCGATCGTCCGCAGCGCCCTGGACACCACGGCGACCGAGATCTACGAGACCCTGACCCGCTCGTCGGAGCATCCGGTCGTCGCCGAGTCCAAGGACTGCGGCGCCGGTGTCTACAGCTACGACGGGGTCGAGGCGAAGATGGTCGCGCGGGACGGGATCATCCTGCACTCCTTCGCCCAGCTCAGCGCGGCGCAGGTCAGCCTGGACTTCTTCCGCGGTGACCTGGACCCGGGCGACGTGCTCCTGGTCGCCGACTCGTACTCCGGCGGCAGCCACATCGGCGACTACACGGTGCTCCTGCCGATCTTCTTCGACGGCCGGCCCTTGTTCTTCACGGCCACCCGGCTGCACGTCGCCGACCAGGGCGGCCCGTTCCCCGGGGGCGGCAACCCCGACGGCTGCGAGATCTGGCACGAGGGCTTCCGCCCGGCCCCCCTGAAGCTGGTCGAGAAGGGCCAGCGGCGCCGCGAACTCTGGGACTGGCTGAAGCGGAACAACCGGCTCCCCGAGCTCCTCGAAGCCGACCTGGTCGGAATGATCGGAGCATGCCAGAAGGGTGAGGAGCGCATCCGCGCACTGTGCGGCCGCTACGGCCTCGACACCATCCGTGAATCCCTGGAGTGGATCTTCGACTACTCCGAACGCAAGCTCCGTGAGCACATCCGCGGCTGGCCGGACGGCACCTACCACTCCGAGGTCTTCATCGACACGGACAACCGTGATCACCGGGACCTGAAGATCAAGCTGAGCCTCACGGTCGCCGACGACACCATGACGCTCGACTTCACCGGAACCGACCCGCAGACCAGCGGCACCATCAACAGCGTCGCCGCCAACTCGATCGCCTGGGTCTCCGTGGCGATCTCCGTGCTCTGCCCGG
This sequence comes from Streptomyces sp. NPDC004838, assembly GCF_053600955.1. Lineage (NCBI taxonomy): Bacteria > Bacillati > Actinomycetota > Actinomycetes > Kitasatosporales > Streptomycetaceae > Streptomyces > Streptomyces sp. NPDC004838. The sequence continues at coordinate 58,185 of NZ_JBSGAW010000032.1, forward strand.
AGATCCCCGTCAACTCCGGGCTGTTCAACGCGCTGACCATCAACCTCCCGAAGGGAACCCTGGTCAACGCCAACCCGCCGGCCGCCACCATGGACTCCACCCTGTGCTGCGGCGGCCAGATCGGGCAGGCCGTCATGAAAGCCTGCGAGCAGTTCGTGCCCGAGCGCGTCGGCAACGTCTCCGTTCCCTTGCCCATCCACTACGTCAGGGGCTTCGACCAGCGTCCCGACCAGGATCGCCCCGACCCCGAAGCGGGCGACAGCTTCTTCCTGTACTGGGAGTTCTCGGTGACCGCCACCTCGGGCAGCGCGACGTACGGCGTCGACGGCTGGGGCGGCTGGGCAGCCCCGTTCAGCGTCGCCCGCCCAGTGAACGTCGAGATCAACGAATGGCAGTTTCCCGGCCTCTACTACCAGGACGAGTACGCGACCGACTCGGCGGCACCCGGCCAGTGGCGGGGCAGCCCGGCCTTCGCCATGCGCCGCACCCTGCGCGGAGCCCGCGACACCGCCGCGTACTCCGACCCACGAGGCATCGTGCATCCGCTTCCCGGGTACGCCGGGGGTTACGAGGGAACGGGCAATGTCACCATCTTCGACGAGGGCGGCGACGCCGAACTGATCGTCGCGGACGGCAACGTCTTCCAGGCGTTCGACCCGTCGGTCACCGTCTTCGGGCAGAGCGGCGCCGGCGGCGGATGGGGCGACCCCCTCGACCGCGACCCGCAGATGGTCCTCGACGACGTTCTCGACGAGTACGTCTCCCTCGAAGGGGCGAAGGCCGACTACGGCGTCGTCATCGACCCGCGGACCTGGGTCGTGCTGGAGGAGGAGACCGAGCGCGAACGAGCGGCCCAGAAAGCCGACACCACACGGGAGCGCCGTGGCATCGGCAGAAAGACGCTGATCGAACGCGCGAAGATCGGACATCGGATGGCCGCACAGGATTGAGCGCGGCCCACGGTCCGTCGCGGTCCGTCGCGATCCCACAGGCAGAGAGTCCGCCCGTACGAATACGGAACCGCGCGGGAACAGATCAAGATCATCGAGGGCGTGATCCTTCCCGAGGACAGATGACCAACCCCGCGCGGGTGCCACGGCGGCGATCGTCGCCGTGGCACCCGCGCGGTGCGGGAGGCACGCCGACCGCGTCAGGAGCGTCGCCCCTGGGCAACAGGGTCCGGGACCGGGTGAGCACACCCGTCCCGGACAGCCTGCGGCAACGTTCGAAGGCTCGAAGGCACAGCACACCCCGCTCGGCCCGCCCATCGACCGGTAAGCCTGCCGGCGGGTGTGTTATCCGTTGTCGTCGAGGACTTCGCGCAGTTTGCGGCTGAAGGCTTCGGGCTGGCCGGCATAGCCGGACTCGCCGTCGAGGAAGCCGCCGTGGTGGCTGGGGAACACGGTCGCCTGCCGGCCGAGCAGCGCGGCGACGGCCACCGAGGTGCGGCCGGTGAAGGTGTCCTGGGACTCCTCGCCCACCGCGATCACGATCCGCGTGGGCGCCGCGAGGAGCGTGGGGACATCCGACTGGTAGCCGCTGACCGCCCATGACCGGTCGGAGAGCAGCGGATCGTCGCGGGAACCGTCGTCGTCGGTCGGCATCCCGAACATGGCGGGGTCCGGTGCGGGCTGCGCGAAGTAGTCGTCGGTGAACTCGCCCCGCCATGACGTCATCATGATGAAGGCCGCCATACCGGCGCCCCAGCCCTTGTCCTCGTAGGCGTCGCGGACACCGGCTCTGGCGCGCTCGGCGGCTCCGGCGTCGGGCAGCACGGTCATCAGCGGTGGCTCGTGCGCCACCAGGGTGACCACATCGTCGGGGTACGCCGAGACGAGGGCGAGCGCGGTCACCGCGCCGCCGCTGCTCGCGAACATCTCGACCGGACCCGCGCCCAGTGCCTCGATGACGGCGTGGACATCGGCGGCCTGGGTCCGCGGAGTGTGCTCGACGGAGCCGTCCTTGCGCGTGCTGCGGCCGAGGCCACGCGGGTCATAGGTGATCACGGTACGTTCCGGGAAGTACGACGCCAGCGCCTTGAAGCCGCTGGCGTCCATGGGCTGCCCGATCATCATGAGCGGTGAACGTGAGTCCGCGCTCGGCAAGGGGCCGTGGACGTCGTAGGCGAGGTCCGCCTCGGGAGTCTTCAGAATCCGGGTCATCATGCATGTATAGACCGCGGCCGCGTCGATAACTCATCGGCCCGCGGACCGGCCCTCCCCAGACCACCGCCACCACCGGCTCGCCGACCGCGCCGTACCGGTGATCTTCTTCCTGACGCGGGTGGACGGCACGCCGGCGTGCCGTCCAGTCCCCCGGTCCCCCGCTCGACGCGCCGTTCGCCGTGCGGGGGCCGGCGCGGGCTCGCGGGAGTCCCTATGTCACCTCCGGCGCTCCGCGCATGGCGTCACGCAGCACGGCGGTCTCCTGTTCGAGCACGGTCATACGGGAGGGGTCGATCACCACTCCGTAGGTCTTCCTGGCACGTTCGACGCTCACCAGCTCGTTGCGCACGTCGTCCAGGACGGCGGCCGGGTCGCGTTCCAGTGGCGGGCCCCAGGCGCCACCGCCTCCGCTCTGCGCGAAGATGATCTCGCCCGGGACGCTCTCGTAGCTGAAGGCCAACTCGGTCACCAGCCGCTCGTTCGGCCCGCCCTGGTCGAGGATGACGTAGTTGCCGGCGCCGCTGCCGGCGCCGGCCCATCCCATCAGCGCGTTGCGGTGGCCCTGCACGAAGATGCTGTGCGTGGCGGTGGTGCCGTCCGGGTTCTGACGGCGCATATGGAAGGCCGGTGTGCCGCGCCAGCGCCCCGGAGCCTCCGCGTCGGTGGCGTATTCGGCCTTGAGGTAGAGGGACGGGTACTGGATCTCCGACAGCTCGACGGTGGTGAGCTTGAGCGTGCAGTGCGGTGTCGACCAGGCGCCCCAGCCGTCCGTCCCATAGGCCGCGCCGGAGGAAATCGGGGTGGCCAGGTAGTCGAAGGAGACGTAGAAGGGGTTGTCCGGCTGGCGGGTGTCGTGACCGTAGAAGGTGTCCACCGTCAGGTCGATCGTCGAGGCGCCGACGCGTTCGGGCACCATCTGTTCGAGTGCCTGGACGGTCGCCTGGCCGATGTCGTTGCCGATACAGATGGTCGAGTTTGCCCACCGGTGCCGGTGCGGCGGCGTTGACGACGGTTCCCTCGGGCATGTTCAGCGCGATCGGCCGGAAGAAGCCCGAGTTGATGGGGATGTCGTCGAAGACCGTGCTGAACGAGCTGAACACCTATGAGCCGGTGTTGCCGGGGCGGCTGTTGACGAACCCGGAGGTCTGCGGGCGGCTGCCGGTGGAGTCCACCTCCACCTCGTCACCGCGGACATGGATCGTGCAGTCGACGTTGATGTCGCGGGTGTCGGCGAAGTCGGAGTCCAGCACGGCCCTGCCGCGGTAGTCGCCGTCCGGCCATTTGGCGATCTCCGCGCGGGTGCGGCGCTCGCTGTAGTCGAGGATGTAGTGCACGGCCTCCAGGGTCTCCTCGAAGCCGTACTTGTCCAGCAGGGCGATCACCCGCTGCTCGGCGATGCGGCATGCGCCGATCATCGCGTTGAGGTCCGCCTCCATGATGTCCGGCTGCCGGTTGTTCGCCTTCAGCAGTTCGAGGATGTCGTGCCGTGTCTCGCCGCGTGCGGCCAGCTTGACCGGGGCCACCCGGAAGCCCTCCTGCCAGACATCGCGCGCGTCGGCGTTGCATCCGCCGGCCTGCGGCCCGCCGACGTCCACCATATGCGCGCGGACGCCGGGGAAGAAGACCGGTTTGCCCTGGTGGAAGACGGGTTTGATCACCGTCCAGTCAGGGATGTGGCTGCCGTAGAAGTACGGGTCGTTCACCATTCACCCGGCGATCCGCCGGTGGCCGAAGGCGTCGGCCGGGACATGCGCGGGGACGGCGAGGCGTCATGTGCGACAATCGTTACGACCGCAACGAAGAGGCTACAGCCCGTCGCTGGGTCACCTCGTGACGGCCGACACGAAACCAGTACACTACCCGGTGTGTCTACCGCGCAGTACGACGACGAGCCGGGATCGGCCAGGGGCGCGAAGCCCCGCGCCCTGATCGTGACGATCTACGGCCTCTATGCCAGGGACGCCGGTGGCTGGCTGAGCGTCAGCTCACTGATCCGGCTGATGGGCACCGTGGGCGTGGACGAGACCGCCGTGCGGTCCTCGATCTCCCGGCTGAAGCGTCGCGGCATCCTGGTCGCCGAGAGGGTCGACGGGGCCGCGGGCTACGCGCTGTCCGAGAGTGCGCGCACGATCCTCCTCGACGGAGACCAGCGCATCTTCCGGCGGACGCGGGCGGTGGCGGACGACGCATGGGTGATGGTCGTCTTCAGCATCCCCGAGGCCGAACGCGAGAAGCGCCACCAGTTGCGCTCGCAGCTGTCGGGGCTCGGCTTCGGCACCGTCGCGTCCGGCGTCTGGGTCGCCCCGGCCCACGTCGAGCACGAGGCCCGGAGCGCCCTCACCGACAGCGGGCTCACCGAGTACGTCGACCTCTTCCGGGCCGACCATGTGGCGTTCCGGCCGCCTGCCGAGGCCGTCACCTCCTGGTGGGACCTCGGCGAACTCGAGCGGATGTACGAGGAGTTCATCGCCCAGCACGGCCCGACGCTGAGCCGGTGGCAGCAGCGGTCTCCCGAGGACGACGAGAAGAGCTGGGCAGCCGCGTTCGCGGACCTCGTGTCGACACTCACCCACTGGCGGCGGCTGCCCTATCACGACCCCGGCCTTCCGGCCGAGTTCCTGCCTCCGGACTGGCACGGAGCGCGTGCCGCGGACGTCTTCTTCGAACTGCACGAACGGCTCGCCCCGGCGGCACGTCGCCATGTCGAGGCGGTCACCCGCCCGCGCTCCGCCGCCCCGACCGCCTGACGATCCATCGGAGCTTCCCGGGCCGGAAGGCCGTGTGGCCGTGCGGCCGTGCGGTCTCACCGCGCCGGCGGCTCCCACGGCCCGAGGACGGGCTCGAACGGGCGGTCCTCGGCCGCCGTGGCGGTCTGCGGCTCGTCGATCAGCACCACGGGCCGCTGCGGCCGGGTGTCGTGCCGCAGGCTGAACACATCGAACCGGTTGTAGTGGCCGGTGATGTCGTGCATCTGCCTGGGCTGGATACAGCGTCCCAGGTCGATGTCGGCGTAGACGATGCCCTCCTTGTCGACCAGCGGCTCGACCACCGGGTTGCCGTCCGGTCCGAAGACGCCGGACAGCGCACTGCGCGGACGGCGCATCCGCTCGGCGATCTCGGCGTCGTCCCCCGCCGCCACCTCGATCATCTCTTCCGTGATCGTGGAGCAGGACACCAGGGAGAAGACCTTGCCCTCGAAGGAGTGGGCGGCGGTGCGGATGGCGATGGCGTTCGCCATGTCGTAGTCGGCCGGGGCCACGGGGAGGGAGATGTAGTTCGCGACGTGCACGAGTTCCCCCTGGGCGAGCAGGGAGAACCGCGCGAGCGTGTTGGTGTTCTCACCGCAGGCCAGCGTGCCGAGCGGGCCCACGGCCGAGGGGACGACCCGGACCGTACTGCCGTCGCCGCCGCCCCAGGTGAGCTTCTCCGCCCAGGTCGGCACGAGCTTGCGGTGCACATGGAGCACCGAGCCGTCGGGGCCGATGGTGACGACGGTGTTGTAGAGCAGGCCGAGGCTGTGCGCGCTGCGTTCGTTCACACCGATCACGACGGTGGTCCGGGTGCCGGCGGCCGCGGCGCGCAGGGTGTCCAGGTGGGGGCCCGGGATGTCGATCGCGGAGCGGACGAGCTTCTCGAACCACGGCGATCCGGCGACCGGGCTCATCGTCCAGTTCCAGTACGGATACCCGGGGACGAACACCTCGGGGAAGGCGATCAGGGTGGCCCCGCCCGCCGCCGCCTCCCGGATCAGCTCCACGGCCTTGTCGATGGTCGCGTCGGTATCCAGGAAGACGGGGGCCGCCTGCACCGCCGCCGCGGTGAAAGAGGGGAGTTCCTTCATGCTCGGCTCCTGCTGCCAGTGGCGCGCCAGCGCCTGCGGACGACTCCGGCCGGCCGGAGTACGGTGGCCGTGCGCTCCCGGCGCCCGGCCGGTGGACGGCGGATTCCGGTCGCGAAGGCCGCCGGCCACGACCCGTCCGCCCCGGTGTGCCCCAACTCCGCGGCCGCGTGCAGCACCCAGTTCGGATCGTGCAGATACGCCGCGCCGACGGCGACGAGATCGCTGCGGCCGGCCAGGATGATCGAGTTGGCGTCGTCGGCGTTGGAGATGCCGCCGACGGCGATCGTCGGGACTCCGGTGACGGACCGGATGTGCGCGGCGAACGGGGTCTGGTAGCTGCGCCCGTAGGCCGGCTTCTCCTCGGCCACCACCTCGCCGCTGGAGACGTCGATCGCGTCCGCGCCGTGTTCGCCGAAGGCTGTGGCGATCGCCGCCGCCTCGTCGAGTGTGGTCCCTCCCGCGACCCAGTCGTATGCGGAGATCCGGACCAGCAGCGGCTTGGTGTCCGGCCACACCGCGCGGACCTCGTCGAGTACGGCGAGGGGGAAGCGCAACCGGTTCTCCAGCGCACCGCCGTAGCGGTCATCGCGGAAGTTGGTCAGCGGCGACAGGAAGGTCGACAGCAGGAATCCGTGGCCGGCCTGGATCTCCAGGACGTCGAACCCCGCCGCGTCCGCCCGCCGCGCCGCCTCCCGGAACTCGGCGACGACGGCCGCGAGTCCGGCCTCGTCCAGCTCCCGGGGAGCCGGCAGTGTGCCGTACGGGATCGGCGAGGGACCGACGGTCTCCCAGCCCGCGTCGTCGGCCACCGCCCCGGCGCCGCCACTGCCCGGCGGCAGGGTCGATCCCCTGCGCCCGGAGTGGCCGAGCTGTACGCCCACCGCGGTCGAGGAGTGGGTGTGGACGAAGTCCGTGATACGCCGCCAGGCGGCGGTCTGCTCATCGGTGTACAGGCCGGGGCAGGCGCTCGTGATCCGGCCCTGGGGGCTGACCGCGGTCATTCCGGTCAGGACGAGCCCGGCGCCGCCCAGTGCCCGGCTGCCGAGATGGATCAGCTCCCGTTCACCCGGTATGCCGTCGGCCGCCTCGTAGCTGGCCATCGGGGCGGCCACCACCCGGTTCGGCAGCACCAGGCCACCCAGCGGGAACGGCTGGAACAGCGCCGGGGCGGGCTTCGACGGGGTCTTCTGCCGCTGGCCGAACCAGTGCTCGACCGACCCGGCGTACTCGGGATCGCGCAGCCGGAGATTGTCGAAGGTGACCCGGCGGCTGCGGGTGAGCAGGTTGAAGGCGAACTGTTCCGGCTCCTGCCCGACGGCGTGCTCGATGTTCTCGAACCACTCCAGGCTCGCCTGCGCGGCCCGCTGGGTGGACTCGACGACGGGCTTGCGCTCACGCTCGTACCGGTCCAGCGCCGCCGGGACGTCGCCGGGGAAGCGCTCCAGGCTCCCGGCCAGCGCCATGGCGTCCTCCATGGCCAGCTTGGTGCCCGAGCCGATGGAGAAGTGAGCGGTGTGCGCGGCGTCCCCGAGCAGGACGATGTTGCCATGCCGCCAGGTGCGGTTGCGTACGGTGGTGAACCTGACCCACTTGGAGTTGTTGCTCAGCAGCCGGTGGCCGTCGAGAAAGCCGCCGAGCAGCCGCTCGCACAGGGCGATGCTGTCGTGGTCGCTCTCGCCGGGCGGGTACTCCCGGGCCGCGAACCGGTCGAAGCCGGCCCGCAGCCACGTCTGCTCGTTCACCTCGACGATGAACGTGCTGGCCTCGGAGCTGAACGGGTACCCGTGCACCGTGAGCGGACCGAACTCCGTCTCGGCGGTGATGAACGTGAAGGACTCCAGGACCCGGTCGGTGCCCAGCCACATGAAGCGGCTGCCGCGCACGTCCAGAGACGGCGAGAACACTTCGGAGTACGCGGCACGGGTGGCGGAGTTCACGCCATCGGCCGCGATCACCAGGTCGTATGCGGCCGACAGCTCCTCCACCGGCGGCGCGGCGGTCCGGAAACGGACATCGACGCCGAGGTCCGCGCAGCGGCGCTGCAGGATCTGAAGCAGCCGCTTGCGGGAGATCGCGGCGAAACCGTGGCCGCCCGCGGTCTGCACCGAGCCCCGGTAGTGGATGTCGATGTCGCTCCAGGTGGCGAACTCCTCCTCCAGCCGCGCGAAGATCTGCGGATCGGCGGCGGCGATGCCGTCGAGGGTCTCCTCGGAGAACACGACGCCGAAGCCGAAGGTGTCGTCGGCGGCGTTGCGCTCCCAGACCGTGACCTCCCGCGACGGGTCGAGCTGTTTGGCCAGGGCCGCGGCGTACAGCCCTCCCGGCCCGCCGCCCAGAACTGCGATTCTCACTGCGCGTTCACCTCACGCTCACCGGTCAGCGCGGCGCGCACATCCGGCGGCCACGGGGTGGCGGTCGGCGAGTCCGGCGACGCGCACACGACGACGACGGTGCCGTCGGCCACGGGGCCCTCCTGACCGGTCACCTCGAAGGACCATCGCAGGGACGTCCTTCCCAGCTCCTCCACACGCAGCCGGATGGTCACGGCTTCGCCGAACCTCACCCGGTTCCGGTAGTTGACCTCGTGGCGCACCCGAGGGATCCGCCCGAACAGCCACTCCAGACCTTGCCGGCGCAGCAGCTCCGCCTCCGCCGCCTCAACCCACCGCACGACCACCGAGTTGTGCTGATGGCCCGAGGCGTCGGTGTCGTACCACTCGACCACGCGCTCGATGGTCACTTCGGGCCTCCTGGCCCCGTTCGCTGTCGGCATCCTCGCTCCTTCAGCCTCTTGACACTTCGGAGCGTATGGCGTGATGCTGACGGTCGTCAATAACAACGTATATCCCCTGGGAGGTGGCGATGACACCGAGCGACGATGTACTCGGCCGTGCACGGGTGGCCGACACCGACGAACTGAAGGCGTACTACGCTCGGCTCGGAAAGCACGAGGCCGGAGCCCTGTGGACGGTCGCGAACGACATCGAGCCCTGGTACCCGCAGCCGAAATCCGTGCCCACGCTGTGGTCCTACGAGCAGCTCCGCCCACTGGTGCTTGAGGCGCTGGACCTCGTCAGCCCCGACGACGCGGGCCGCCGGGTGGTCATGCTGGTCAACCCCGGGCGCCGGGACGTCTCGGCGGCGGCCGGTCTGCTCTACACGGGCCTCCAGGTGATGGGCCCCGGCGAGTCGATGACCGCCCACCGCCACCAGGCCGCGGCGCTGCGCTTCGTCCACGAAGGCCAAGGCGCGTGGACGGTGGTGGACGGGCAGAAGCTGAAGGTCGGCCCCCGTGACTTCGCCATCACCCCGAACTGGACCTGGCACGAGCACGGCAACGAGGCGACGGACAAGCCGGTGATCTGGCAGGACGGCCTGGACATCCCGCTGGTCAACGCGCACGACGCCGGCTTCTACGAAGTCCACCCGGATCTGCGGCAGGAACAGGGCAAGGTCGTCAACGCCTCGCTGCTGACCCACGGCGCGGGCCAGTTGCGTCCCTACGGGTGGGACGACGGGTGGACCAAGCCCTACTCACCGCTGTTGGCCTATCCCTGGGAACAGTCCTACAGCGCGCTGCTGAACGCCGCCAAGGCCACCGACGGATCGCCCTACGACGGCGTCATCCTGGAGTACAGCAACCCGCTGACCGGCGGCTCGGTCATGCCCACCATGAGTGCCCACCTCCAGATGCTCCGCCCCGGCGAAGCCACCAAGGCACACCGGCACACCGGCTCCGTCGTCTACACCGTGGCGAAGGGCTCGGGCCACTCCGTCATCGCCGGCGAGCGGTTCGACTGGCAGGAAGGCGACATCTTCTGTGTGCCCTCCTGGGCGTGGCACGAGCACGCGGAAGGCAGCGGCCGGGACGACGCCGTGCTGTTCTCCTTCAACGACTTTCCCGTGATGCGGTCCCTCGCGTTCTGGCGCGAAGAGGCGTACCGGGACAACGACGGCCACCAGCCCGCCAACTGAAGATTCGGAGCTTCCTTCCATGCTGTTCGTGACCTACTCCACGGGTGAGGGCCCTCGACGGGTCGGTGTGCAACGCGGTGACCAGATCCTCGAAGTCGCCCCGTCCTTCGGCTCGCTGCTGGACATCGCGGCCGCCGGACCGGACACACTCTCCGCCATCGAGGAATCACTGTCCGGGACCGGACTCCCGCTGGCGGAGGCCACCCTGCACGCCCCGCTCCGCCCCGGCAAGATCGTCGGTGTCGGCCTGAACTACACCGAGCACGTGGCCGAGTCCGCCCGCTCGCTGGACACCGACAAGGAACTGCCGCAGCGGCCGGTCCTCTTCAGCAAGCCCGCCACCGCCGTGGTCGGGCCGGGTGAAGCCATCCAGCACAACGGGAATCTGACCAGCGAGCTGGACTGGGAGTGCGAGCTGGCCGTCGTCATCGGGCGACGGGCCAAGAACGTGCGGGCCGAGGACGCCCTCGACCACATCTTCGGCTACAGCATCGTCAACGACATCAGCGCCCGCGACCAGCGCCGCTCCGGCCAGTGGTTCTACTCCAAGGGCCAGGACTCCTACGCGCCGTTCGGACCCGCGGTCATCACGGCCGACGAGGTTCCCGACCCGCATGCCCTCGACCTGTCCCTGCGGGTCAACGGGAAGGTCATGCAGAAGTCGAACACCCGGTACATGCTCTTCCGCATCCCCGAGCTGATCGCCGACATCACCGCCGGCATGACGCTGGAGGTGGGCGACGTCATCGCCACCGGATCACCGGCGGGAGTGGGCGCGGCCCTCAACCCGCCCCAGTACCTCACGCCCGGCGACACCGTGGAGGCGACCGTGGAGTCCATCGGCACGCTGCGCAACCCGGTGGTGGACGCCCGATGAGCGCGCGACGGTTCCGTATCGGGCAGATCGTGCCCAGCTCCAACGTCACGATGGAGACCGAGGTCCCGGCGATGTTCCGCGCCCGGGAGACCGTCGAGCCCGAGCGGTTCACCTTCCACTCCAGCCGTATGCGCATGAAGCAGGTACGCAAGGAGGAGCTGGCGGCCATGGACGCGGACTCCGTGCGGTGCGCCACCGAACTCTCGGACGCCGACGTCGACGTGCTGGGTTACGCCTGCCTCGTCGCCATCATGAGCATGGGCCTCGGCTACCACCGCACCTCCGAGGAGGCCCTGACCAAGGCCACCGAGGACAACGGCGCCCCTGCCCCGGTCGTGACCAGCGCGGGAGCCCTGGTCAACGCCCTCCACATCATCGGCGCACGCAACATCACCCTGGTGGCGCCGTATATGCGCCCGCTGACCGACCTCGTCGTGGACTACCTCCGCAACGAAGGCATCGACGTCACCGACTACACCGCCCTCGAGATCCCCGACAACCTCGCCGTAGCCGCACACGACCCCGGAAAGCTGATCCCGATCGTCCGCAGACTCGACCATTCCGACGCGGACGCCATCGTGCTGTCGGCCTGTGTGCAGATGCCCTCCCTCGAATCCATCGAGATCGTCGAGAACGAGCTGGGCAAGCCCGTCCTGTCCGCGTCCATCGCCACCGCGCATCAACTCATGCGGGCCCTCGGCCTTCCCGCGGTGGCGCCCGGTGCCGGCTCGCTGCTGTCGGGCAAGTACGCCACGGCAGACGTCCCCTCCCGGCCGTCCTGATCACCCGCCCCAAGGGAGCACCGCTGTGCCGCTGTCACCCTCCGCGCACACCGACACATTCTGCCGCGACCACCTGCCCCCGCCGGAGGAATGGCCCGAGCTGCTGTTCGACCTTCCCGAGGTGCGGTACCCGGACCGGCTCAACTGCGCCGCCGAACTCCTCGACGCGACCGTACGCCGTATGGGTCCCGACCGGCCCTGTCTGCGCACCGACACCGAGACCTGGACCTACGGGGAGCTGCTGCGCCGCAGCAACCAGCTCGCCCAGGTCCTGATCGAGGACGCGGGTCTCCGGCCCGGCAACCGGGTCCTGCTGCGGGGACCCAACAACCCCTGGATGGTCGCCGCCTGGTTCGCCGTACTCAGGGCCGGCGGCGTCGCGGTCACCACCATGCCGCTGCTGCGAGCCGGTGAGATCACCGGGCTCCTCGCCCTCACGAAGGCACAACTGGCGATCTGCGACACCCGGTTCACCGCCGAACTCCAGCAGGCCGCGCCGGACCTGCCGGTGCTGCGCTACGGCGGTGACACCGACGACGACCTGATCCGCCGGTGCGCCACCAAGGACGGACACTTCACCCCCGTCGACACGGCCGCCGACGACGTCGCCCTGCTCGCGCCCACCTCCGGCACAACAGGGACGCCGAAGGCGACCATGCACTTCCACCGGGACGTGCTGGCCGTCGCGGACACCTTCTCCGCGCATCTGCTCAAACCACGGCCGGACGACGTGTTCACCGGAACACCACCCATCGGCTTCACCTTCGGTCTCGGTGGTCTGGTGGTGTTCCCGATGCGCGCCGGCGCCTCCACACTCCTGCTGGAACGCGCCACCCCGGCGGAGCTGGCCGACGCCATCAAGCGGCACGGCGTCACCACCCTCTTCACCGCACCGACCGTCTACAAAGCCTTCCTGGCCACCGGAGTCGCAGACCGGGTCAGCCATCTGCGTCACTGCGTGTCCGCCGGCGAACACCTGCCCACCACCGTGTGGGAACAGTTCAAAGAGGCGACCGGTATCGACATCGTCAACGGAATCGGCGGCACGGAGCTCCTGCACATCTTCATCTCCGCCGCCGACACCGACATACGGCCGGGCGCGACCGGCAGACCCGTGCCCGGTTTCCGGGCAGCCGTCCTCGACGAACACGGAGACCCCGTACCCGACGGCACGCCCGGCAGGCTCGCCGTCAAGGGGCCGACCGGCTGCCGCTACCTCTCCGACGACCGGCAGCGGGTGTACGTCCAGAACGGCTGGAACATCACGGGGGACACCTACCTCCGCGATACCGACGGCTACTTCTGGTATCAGGCCCGCAACGATGACATGATCATCTCCTCCGGCTACAACATCGCCGGACCGGAAGTCGAGGCGGCGCTTCTCACCCACCCCGACGTCCTGGAGACCGCCGTCGTCGCCGCCCCGGACCCCGAACGGGGCTCCATCGTCAAGGCGTTCGTGGTGCTGGCACCCGGCGTCGAGCCCGGCGACGCCAAGGCGGCCGAGCTTCAGGACTTCGTCAAACAGGCCATCGCGCCGTACAAGTACCCCCGTGCCGTCCAGTTCATCGACGCCCTGCCCAAGACCGGCAACGGCAAGCTACAGCGCTACCGCCTGCGCGAACACCACTGACGGGGGGGGCGGCAGCCCCGGTTCAGACGAGCGAGGTCCTGCGGGGGGCGCATCACGCGCCTCCCCAGGACCAGGAGTCCGGCTCGTCTGAACCGGGATGTCGCCGGTGGTCCGCTCCCGGGCGACAACGGACACCTCAGCCGAAGAGCGGCCGGCGTTTCTCACGAAACGCCGCGAGCCCCTCCGCGTAGTCCTTGGAGTAGGTGTGCAGGGTCGCCATGGTCTGCTCCCCCGCCAGCGCGGTGTCCAGGGGCTGCTCCATGCTGTCGTCGAGCATGCGCTTGAGGCGGCTCAGCCCCACCCTGCTGCGCGCGGCGAGGTCGGCGACGAGCGCGTCGACGGCGGAGTCCAGCTCGTCGTCGGGCACGACCAGGGCGACCAGGCCCCAGTCGGCCATCGTCGACGCCGGAACGCGACGGCCGGTCAGTGCGAGGAACTTGGCGCGGTTCACACCGATCTTGCGCGGCAGCCGTACGGAACCGCCGCCACCGGGCAACAGCCCGTAGACGGCGTGGCCGTCGCCGAACGACGCGGACTCGGCGGCCACGACGATGTCGCAGGCCGAGGCGATCTCCAGCCCCCCGGCGACGGCGATGCCCTGTACGGCGCAGACCACCGGCACCGGCAGCAGCTCCACGCGCCGCAGCAGTGCCGAGATCGACTGGTGGAAGGCACTGATGGCGGCGATATCCGTACCGCCGCCCGTCAGACCGGACACCGCGTCGAGGTCTCCCCCGGCGCAGAAGGCTCTGCCCCGGCCACGGATGACGACACACCGGTCGTTCTCGGTGAGTCCGTCCAGAGCCGCGCCCAGCGCGGCGATCACCTCGGGGTCGAGGCTGTTGAGTTTCGCGGGCCGGTTCAGGGTCAGCCACAGGCACCCGTCCCGACGCTCGACGACGACCACGTCGGACCTACGCTCCTGAGACATGGGTCCCACGCCCCTCCCAGTACGGCTCCCGCAGCTTCCGGCGCAGAACCTTGCCGACAACGGACTTCGGCAGCGGCTCATGGGTGAACTCGACGCGGGACGGCTTGAGGTAGGAACCCATACGCTCGGCCACGAGGGCGATGATCTCCTCGGCTGTCACCTCGGCCGACGCGTCGACGTAGCAGACCGCCACCGGTGTCTCGCCCCACTTCACGTCCGGCACGCCGAAGACCGCGACCTCCTTCACCGCGGGGTGGTCGGCGATGACGGTCTCCACCTCGGAGGGCCAGATGTTGAATCCGCCGGAAACGATCATGTCGTCGACGCGGTCCAGGACGTAGAGGTAGCCGTTCTCGTCGAGCCGGCCGATGTCGCCGGTCCGCACCCACCCGCCGCGCAGGCGGTTCTTCGACAACTGCGGATCACCCCAGTATCCGGACATCTGGCCTTCGATCCGGGCGCTGATCTCGCCGACCTCTCCGAGGGGCAGCACCGCGCCGTCCTCGTCGCAGATCTCCAGGCGCGCGTAGGGCAGCACCTTCCCCGCCGACCGCAGCGGTTCCGATCCGGGCACATCGGCGAACCACTCCCCGGGTCTCATCATCGTCAGGGGGGTGGCCTCCGTCTGCCCGAAGACCTGGTGCAGCACGTCTCCGAAGGTGGCGCGGGAGGCGGCGATCGTCGCGTCGGTGATGGGCGATCCTCCGGTGATGATGCAGGTCAGCGCCGCCCAGTCGCGATCGGCGGCACCCGGACGGGCGCAGAGGGCCGCGACCATCGACGGCGCCAGGAAGGTGTGGGTGACGTGATGCCGCTCCGACATCTCCAGCACGACGTCCGGCTCGAAAGCGCCGAACAGAAGATTCACCCCGCCTTCCAGCCAGGTGGGAATGAACAGGTAGCCGGAGGCGTGCGAGATGGGAGCGGCGTGCCCGCAGACGCTGTCCGTGGACAGCGGGGGGAGACGCACGAACCAGTTGCGGCAGTTCGCCATCCAGTCGTGCTGGCGGTAGCCGACCCCCTTGGGTTTGCCGCTGGTTCCCGAGGAGTGCCGGATGATGTACCAGTCGTCCGGCCCCACTTCCACCATCGGATCGGTGTCGCTGTGTGCCGCGAGCCAGCCCTCGTAGTCGTCGTCGCGCACCAGGACCCGCGCCAGGGCCGCGACCTCGGTCTCCAGGCCGTGCACGCTGTCGGCATACGCGGGGTCGGCGAAGACGAGTCGGCATTCGGTCGATTCGATCATCGCCCGGTGCGCGGCGCGGGAGTTGCGGGCGTAGAGCGGCACGCGCACCGCGCCCGCGATCGCGGCGCCGAGGATCAGGTCGACCGCCGCCAGTGAGTTGTCCTCCACCATGCCGACCCGGTCGCCGGGCTTCACGCCCAGCCGGATCATGGCGTTGGCCAGTCGGACACCGCGCCGCCACGCCTCCTCGTAGGTGAGCCGGGCGTCGCGGGTGACGATCGCCGGACGGTGCGCGTGGAAGCGGGCGGCCTGCCTCATCAGGCTCGGTACATCCATGGGGAATCACTCCATCGGTCTGATGATGTCTGGTCGGTTGCGAGGGGGGTGGACGGTGGGCCGGCCGGATCCCGGGGCACCGGCGGCTTCAGGCGATCTCGACCACCGTGCGTACGCCGTCGCCGCGCCGCATGCGTTCGAAGGCATCGGGCACCCCGGCCAGGTCGGTTCGGTGTGTCACCAGCCGGCTGAGATCCACCGCGCCGGAGAGCACATGGCGGCAGACCTCCGGCACGTCCCGCTCGGGGTCGCAGGACCCGAACACCGAGCTTGTGAGGTGGCGCGCGAAGTGGTAAAGCTCCATGGCGTTGAAGGTGACCTCATCGGTCGCCCGGCCCACTCCCACCACGGTGCACCGGCCTCCGCGCCGTACGGCCCCCCAGGCCGCGCGGATGGTGGCGGGCTTGCCGACGCATTCGAGGGCGTGGTCCGCGCCGCGCCCCTGCGTGAGGGATCTGATGGCCCGGGTCATCCGGTCCTCGTAGGGCAGAAAGTCCGTGGCTCCGAGCGACCTGGCGATCGCCTCCTTGCTCGTGCTCACATCCACGGCGATGATCCGCGCCGCACCGGCCAACGCCGCACCCGCCACGGCGGACAGTCCCACGCCGCCGAGGCCGAAGACGACGACGGACTCGCCGGGCTTGATCGCAGCGGTGTTGCGGGCGGCGCCCATACCGGTCAGGACCGCGCAGCCGATCAGGGCGCTGACGTCCCGAGGGACCCCTCCGGGAAGCCGTACGACGCCGGAGCGGGGCACCACGGTCTCCTCGGCGAACGCTCCCACTCCGAGCGAGACATGCAGCGGGGTGCCGTCGGCGAGCGAGCCGCGGGGCGTGCTGACCACACCCTCCACCTTCGAGCAGAGCCAGGGTTCGCCGTGTCGGCAGAACCAGCAACTCCGGCACGGCGGTGCCCAGTTGAGCACCACGGCGTCCCCCACCGCGATATCGTCGACCTCGTCTCCGACCTCGACGACCGTGCCCGACGCCTCGTGGCCGAGGACGACCGGGTAGGCGGGCCGGATGGTGCCGTTGACCATGGAGAGATCCGAATGGCACACCCCGGCCGCGTCGACGCGCACGCGCACATCACCGGGCCCGGTGTCGGGAACGGCGATGTCGAGGACCTTCGGCCGCTCGTCCGGGCCGAAGGCCACCAGTGCCTTGACCATGTCAGTACTCCTGTTCTCAGATCTGGACGGACTTCGTCTCCAGGAACTCCTCAAGGCCGTGACGACCGAGTTCCCGGCCCACGCCGGACTGCTTGTAGCCACCGAACGGCGCGAGCGGGTTGTACGCGCCGCCGTTGATGTCGACGGATCCGGTGCGCAGCCGCTTCGCCACGGTGAGGGCCCGGTCCTCATCCGCCGACCACACCGCGCCGTGCAGCCCGTAGCGGGAGTTGTTGGCGATCTCGATCGCGTGATCGTCGCCGTCATGGGCGAGGATGGCCAGCACCGGGCCGAAGATCTCCTCTTGGGCCAGGGCCGAGTCCGGGTCGACATCGGCGAACACGGTCGGACGCACGAAGTAGCCGCTGTCGAGCCCCTCCGGTGTCTCCGGTCCGCCGGTGGCCGGGGTCTGACCGTCGGCGACGGCGCGGACGATGTGGCCGCGGACCGTGTCCCGCTGGGTCGCGGTCGCCATCGGGCCCAGCCGGGTCGCCGGGTCGCGCGGGTCCGCGGGGACGAAGCCCTCCGCGGCGCGTACCGCTGCGGCCATGGCCTCGTCGAGCCTGCGGCGGGGGACGAGCAGGCGGGTCCAGGCGGTGCAGGTCTGGCCGCCGTTGAGGAACGCGTTGGAGACGCCGACCTTGACGGCCGTGGCGAGGTCCGCGTCGTCGAGGACGACGTTGGCGGACTTTCCGCCGAGTTCCAGGGTCACGCGCTTGACCGTCGCGGCGGCCAGCTCGCCCACCCGGCGCCCGGCTCGCAGCGAGCCGGTGAAGGACACGGCGTCCACATCCGGATGCCGGACGAGCGGCTCGCCCACCTCGTTCCCGGTGCCGGGCACCAGGTTCACCGCGCCGGCGGGCAGGCCGAGTTCGTGGAGCGCGTCGAAGAGTGCGTACGCCGTCAGCGGCGCGACCTCGCTGGGCTTGATCACGATGGGGCATCCGGCGGCGAGTGCCGGTGCCAGTTTGCACACGATCTGGTGCAGGGGATAGTTCCACGGTGTGATGGCCGCGACCACGCCGACGGGCTCCCGCAGCACAAGGCTGTTCCCGATGCGCTCCTGGGGAAGGCCGGCCTCGATGAGGTCGGCGTATCCGTTCAGGATGGTCACCGGGAGCGCCGCCTGGATGCGCTGGGAGATCCGGATCGGTGTACCCACCTCATCGGTGATCGTGGCGGCGAGTTCGTCGCGGCTTTCCTGGAGCTTCCCGGCCAGGGACCGCAGTGCCTGGGCACGGCGCTTGACGTCCAGGGCCGCCATGGCCGGTGCGGCCCGTCGTGCCGCCGAGACGGCGCGGTCCACGTCCTCGGCGGTCCCCTCGGGCACCAGGGCGATCACCTGCTCGGTGGTCGGGTTCACCACTTCCGTCCTGGCGGCGGTGCTCGCGTCCGCCCAGGCTCCGCCCACATAGATCCTGCTCAGTTCACGCATGATGTCTCCCGCCTCACTTTCCGCCGAGGATGGTCACGCAGGTCGACGCGTCCTCGATCCCGATGAATCCGCCGCCGCCCTGCTGAATGCCCCAGCGTGCGTCCTCGACCTGGCGGGCTCCGGCCTCCCCGCGAAGCTGTGTGACGAGTTCGAAGGTCTTGGCCAGGCCCGTCGCGGCGATCGGGTGCCCCTTGGAGACCAGTCCGCCGGAGACGTTGATCGGGATCCGTCCGCCGATGGCCGTCTCCCCCGCCGCGGCGGCCGCGCCTCCGTCGCCTCGGGGTACCAGTCCCAGGCTCTCGGACTGGAGGATCTCGCCGAAGCTGGTGGCGTCGTGGATCTCGGCCAGGCTGATGTCCTCGGGGCCGATGCCGGCCCGTTCGTACGCGCGCAGGGCGGCCTTGCGCGACAGGTGGGCGTCGAGGTCACGGGGGTCGCGGTCCGAACCGCTGCCGAGTTCGACCGCCGCGACCGGCACGGCCCGGCGCGAGTCGACACGGGCGAGGAACTCCTCGCCGCACAGGACGACCGCGGCGGCGCCGTCGGTGATCGGCGCGCACATGGGAAGCGTGATCGGCCAGGAGATCACCGGCGCGGCGAGGACCTCGTCGACGGTGAAGGCGCTGCGGTACTGGGCGAGCGGATTCAGCACGCTGTGGGTGTGGTCCTTGGCCGCGACGCTCGCCAGCTCCCGGGCGGTGAGACCGTACTCCCGCATATGGAACTTCGTGAGCGCGCCGTAGACGTCCATGAAGAGGCTCTTCCGCTCCGCCGGCGGTTCCACGACACCGGCCGGGGTCTCGACGCCCTCGCCGAGCGCCAGCAGGCCGGCCACGGTGCGGTCGGACTCATGGACGTCCCAGGCGCCGTGGAACCAGTCGAGGGCGCCCGCCTTGTCGAAGGTCATCCGCTCGACGCCCACCACCAGGACCACGTCCGCCAGCCCCGCACGGATATGGGCGTCCGCCAGGTAGAGCGCGGTGTCGCCGCTGGCACACGCGTTCTCGACGTTCACCACCGGCCAGGTGTCGAGGCCCATCTCACGCAGGGCGATCTGGCCCGCGACGGCATGCTGCCCTTCAAGGGCACCCTGCATGGCACAGGCGAAGAACGTGGCCCGCACCTCGTTCAGCGCGATGCCCGCGTCCTTGACCGCCGCACTCGCCGCCTCGTTCACCAACTGCTTCACGGACGTCCGAGGTCGGCGACCGAAGGCGGTCATGGACGTGCCGAGGATATGGCTGGCCATCTGGCCCTCCCCATCTTTCTACCAACCGGTTGTTTGATAGAGTGCATCACAGACCTCACCGCCGCAAGACCGGAAGAAGTGGAGCTCCGAGATGGCGCGAACGGCCGGACAGAACCGGCGCCGCCGAGAAGAAGTGATCGAGACGGCGGCCCAGGTGTTCCACCGCAAGGGCTATGAAGCCGCGACGATCCAGGACATCGCCGAAGAGCTCGGCATCCTCAAGGGCAGCCTGTACTACTACATCTCCACGAAGGAGGAAGTCCTCTTCGAGATCGTGCGCAGCTACCACGAGGAGACCCGCGGCTACTTCGACGAGATCATCGCCTCGCAGCTCGGCGTCGTGGACAAACTCCGCCGTTTCGTGGCGACGGAGACCGCGCACACGGCCACCCACCTGGTGAAGTCGTCCCTGTTCTTCACCGAGTGGCGTGGGCTCACCCCCGAGCATCAGGCGGTGATCGTCGCGGAACGCGACCGGCACGACCAGTTCGTCCAGGACTGCATCCGCCAGGGTCAGGAGGAGGGCGTCTTCCGCCAGGACATCGAGCCCCGCGTCACGTCCTTCGGCATCCTGGGCATGACGAACTCGGTCTACCGGTGGTACCAGGCGGGGGGCCCCGCGACGGCGGCCGAGGTCGGTGAGACGTTCGCCGATTTCGTGATCCGGGGTCTGCGCGCCTGAGCTTCCAGCCGGCCGGCGCGCGGCAGGCCCTGGCAACCGGGCCTCCCGGCGCCGAAACCGGCGGCTCACCGTGTGCGCCGCCGGGCGCGCCCGCGTGATCGGGCCGCCCCCGCGCCGGAACCACGCCCGCGTGCCGTGTGAGGGGCGCGGTCCTCGCCCGCGTCACCGGTTCCCACGTTCTCAGAAAGGGCCGAGCGCACCATGAGTGAACCGACCACGGCAGGCGTCGTCCACGCGGAGGATCTTTCCGTCGGCGCACGATACGACCTCGGCGCGTACACCGTCTCACGTGAGGAGATCATGGAGTTCGCGGGCTGGTGGGATCCGCTGCCCATGCACGTGAATCCAGCGGCGGCAGCCCAAGGGCACTTCGGGGACATCATCGCCAGCGGCACCCACACGCTCTGCGTCTTCCAGCGCCTGGCCGTCCAGGGCGCCCTGCGGAGCTGGGCGATCATCGCCGCTCGCGCCCTGCGGGACGTACGTCTGCACCGGCCGGTACGTCCCGGGACGACCCTGCGCGGAGACCTTCTGGTGGAGTCCGTGGCCCCGGACCGCGTCGGCAGAGCGGCTTTGACCTACCGGGGCCGTCTGTCGTCGGATGGCGATGCGGTCATGTCCTTGACGGTCGAGACCTACATCCGGTGCCGTACTCCGGCTCCTTCGCGCACCTCCGGCACGCGTCCGGAGCAGCGGCACGCGCCCTGAGCGCTCGTCTCGGGGGGGTGAGGGAACATCCATGTCGGCCCGGTCGTGCTCGAGCGTCCCGCGAAGCAGGCGGTTTTCCGCCTCGCGCCCGCCGGTGTGCCGTCCCTTGGGAGCCGACCCGCTCGGCGATGAGCCTCCGGTAGCTCGGGCACTGGGTGACGTCCCGCAGCGCTCTTCACCCCGTCCCCCTCTCCCCCGGACGACAGCGCCGCATAGAGTAGGCGACCACGGCTACGGGACCGTTCGGCCACGCCCGGCCGCTCCCACGCCGTCAAGACGCTGCGCGGTCATGCTCCTTGGGAGGCGGACGGGCCTTGACCAGCCACAACTTTGCTTTCTGCGGGGCCGATTCGGCGGCGCTGTATCTGCTCGGCGACGCCGGGGACGGCCTTGACCTCGCGGAGGCGGTCGACGGTTCCGATGGCCCGTACGCCATGCCGTCCCTCATCCCTCTCGCCGGCCGCTCCCCCGTCGCCGAGGTGTTCCGCACCGGCAGCCCGGTCTGGCTCGGCCCGGACGACCTCATGGCGTACGCGGTGGACGACGCACGTCCGTCGCCGGAGCCCGATCTCCGGGACCTGGTGAAGTCCTGGCCGCCGGGGACTTCGATGGGGGCGCTCCCGCTGGGCGGGCACGCCAGCAGGCGGGGCGCGCTCGTGCTCCTGGGACCGGACGCCGACGGCTTCGACACGGACAGACGGCATCTTCTGGAGCTGTACGCGGATCAAGTGGCCGCGGGCGTCGAGGCGTTCGAGTCGAGCGTCGTACGGCGGCCGGAACCGCGCCGCCGGGTCCGGAGCCCCGGTCTGGTCCCGCTCCGCAGCGGGGCGTTCACCCTGCTGCTGAACACGGGTGACATGGTGGCGGACACCCAGGTCCTCGATCTGCTCGGGCTCGCGCCGGAGGACTTCGACGGGCGGGCGGCGACACTGGTCGCCTGCGCCGTACCGGACGACGTGCCCGCGCTGATGTCCATCGTGGAACCGGGCCTGTGGCCGTCGCCGGACCATCAGCTGGCGTTCCGGGTCCGGTGCCGCAACGGCGAGTTGCGCTGGCTGGGCCTGCGCTGCCGGATGCTGATGGCCGCCGACGGCACACCCGAGCGCATGCTGGGCGTGGTCGCCGACGCGTCCTATCTGCGCCCCAGCGCCGACGAGGTCTCGCGGGTGCAGCGGCTCTCCGCCCAGCTGGCCGGGGCGACGACCGTGCGCGATGTCAGCGAGGTGGTGGTGGAGGCGTTACGCGCCCCGCTGAACGCCAGCCGGGTCGCGGTCGCGGAAGTGGAGGCCGAACGGCTGGTCGTCACCGTTCTCGACCCTCCCGATCCCGGCTCCTGGCCCGAGATGTGGCGTTCCGAATGGCGCTCCGAATGGCCCGACGTCTCCAGCAACGCCCTGCCGACGCTCAAGAAGACCCTGCGCGACGGCACGGTCACGGTCTGGCTGCCGGGTGCGGCCCTCGAACCCGGTCTGACGGACATCGGACCGGGCGGCCTCGCCGTGCTGCCGCTCCAGGCCGACGGCAGGAAGGTCGGCGTCTGCCTGGTGGGCTGGGACGAGGAGCACCGGTTCGGCCCGGAGGAGCGGTCTCTGCTCACCGCGACGGCCAGCCTCGTCGGGCAGGCGTTGATGCGCGCCCACGCCCTCGACGCCCGGCATGAGCTGGCGAGGACCCTTCAGCGCAGTCTGCTGCCCCGGAAGCTGCCGGTGCTGCCGGGCGGGAAGGCCGTGGCCCGCTATCTGCCCGCGACGGTGGGCCTTGAGGTGGGCGGCGACTGGTACGACGTGATCCCGCTGCCGGACAGCCATGTGGCCCTGGTCATCGGGGATGTGCAGGGGCACAGCGCGGAGGCGGCCACCATCATGGGGCAGATGCGGACGGCGATCAGGGCGTACGCGGTGGAGGGCCATCCGCCCGACGTCGTGGTCGGTCTGACGAACCGTCTGCTCATCGGTATGGAGACCGATCTCTTCGCCACGTGCTGCTATGTCGATCTGGACATGGAGGAGGGTGTGGCCCTCTTCGTCCGGGCGGGGCATCTGCCGCCGTTGCTGCGGCACCCCGACGGAGCCACCGAGGAACTCGTGGTGCAGGGCGGTCCTCCGCTGGGCGTGGTGGCGGACGCCTACTTTCCGATGACTGAGGCGGGGCTGGTTCCCGGCACGCTTCTCGCTCTGCTGACGGACGGCCTGGTCGAGTCGGCGAGCCTGCCGCTGGACGAGGGGATGCGCCGCCTGCGCACACTCCTCGGCTCGGCCGACCCCTCCGACACCGGGAAGACCGCCGACGAACTCCTCGGCCATGTGGACCGCCGGGACGACGATGTGGCGGTGCTGCTCCTGCGGTACGACGGGATGGACGCGCGGCCGGTCCGGGCCCGCTGGACGGTGTGGCGGCTGCCCGACGCCATCGTGCACGCCCGCCGGTTCACCGCCCGTACGCTGCGTTCCTGGGACGCGGCGAACGGCATGGACGTCGCACTGCTCATCGTCTCGGAACTGGTCACCAATGCCATCGCCCACACGCAGGGGCAGGTACGACTCGATCTGACGCTGACTCAGAACCGTTTGCGGATCGCCGTCAACGACTCGTCGCCCCGCTCCCCGGTGCGGCCGAGGGCCCAGGATCTGGACGCCACCGGAGGCCGTGGGCTGCTCATCGTCGAGGCGCTGTCGACGGGGTTCGGGTCCCTGCCGTTCGCCGGGGGAAAGCAGGTGTGGGCGGAGGTCGATCTGCCGCGCTGACCGGATCCTCCCGTCCGTCCCGCGACACACCGCGGAGCAATGCTCCGAACGACGTGTCCGATCACGGTCGTTTCCCCGATGATGGAGGGCAGGGCGGTCGTCCCCCGCAGGGGGCACCGCCATATCACCGTCATCGGCGGCCGGTTGGCTCACAGGGGATCCGGCCGCCTCGGGGGGAGGTTCGCGATGGGGGATATCGCCGACGCCGGTCGTCCCGCCGTTCCACGGGCACTCCTACCCGACGCACCGGGCCGCATGCCGTGGGGAGCGGCCGGCCCCGGGCGGTGACGGACCGCGAACCAGGTTCCACAGGAGGGGAGTTCGCCCATGGCGACCAGGCTGATCGTGACCGTGCGGACGGACGCGGACGAGGCCGCCGTCCGCGCGACGGGGGTGGAGGTTCTCGCGCGCTACCCGGATTCGATGCTCGTTCGCGCGACCGATGACCAGGAAGCGGCGGTACGGCGGCTGGACGCCGAGGTGACCGCGCTCGAGGAGCGGCAGCCGGTCCTCGCGGCCGGCAACAGCTTCGTCTTCGAGGACGCGATGAGCGCTCAGGAGCTGAGTGCGGTGGAGCCGCCGGCCGGCCGGACCGCCTACTACCTGCTGCGGCTGGCCGGACCGCCCGCGCCGCAGTGGCTGCGGGAGCTGCGCGCGGGCGGCGTCGCCGTCCATGACAGTCTGACCGACTTCACCCTGCTGATCGGTGTGCTGCCGGAGCGGGTGGCGGCTCTGGCCGCGCTGCCGTGGGTGGAGGCGGTGACTCCGTACCGGGCGGCGATGAAGGTGTCGCCGAAGGTGTACGCACAGCCCGCGGCAAGTCTCGGGGCCGAGGAGCTTTCGGGCGCGACGGAGGCGGCGGAGCAGCTCGTCGAGGTGTCGGTGTTCCCCGGGGAGAGTGTGCAGGAACTGGCCGCGGCGGTCCGCGCGGAGGGCGGGACCGTGCTGTCCACCACCGCCAGGAACGTCGTCGCGAGCGCCCGTCCGGCCGATCTCGCCCGGCTTCCCGCCGTGCAGGCGGTTCTGCCGTACGCCCTGCCCGAACTCCACAACGACCAGGCGCGGACGGTCCTGGGGGTGGAGAAGGACAACTCGGTGGCGGGGCTTCAGCTCACCGGCAGGGACCAGATCGTCGCCATCGCCGACTCGGGTCTCGACACCGGCGATCCCGAGACCGTCCACCTTGATGTACGCGGCCGGGTCGCGGGCATGGTCAGCTGGCCGACGAAGCTGTCCTTGGCTCCGTACGCGGCCGATCCGCCGGGTCACGACGACGGTCCCGCCGACGCCCACTCGGGCCACGGCACTCATGTCACGGGCTCGGTGCTCGGCGACGGCAGTACGGCGCTCGCCGCGAAGGAGTCGACGGTTCCGGCCGGTGTGGCACCGGAGGCCCATGTCTACTTCCAGTCCATCAGCCAGCGGGTGAAGTGGCGCACCGCGGAGGAGATCGCGGCCGCGGGCCTGCCGCCGCTCGGAGGCGTCTGGCCGCCGTCCGAGGTCGGGCTGTACGGTCTGCCCACCGATCTGGAGCCCCTGTTCGAGCAGGCGTACCGGGCCGGGGCCCGTATCCACACCAACTCATGGGGCTCCCCCGCCGCCGGGGTGTACACGGGGACCGCGCGGGCCGTGGACGCGTTCATGTGGCGGAACCGGGACATGCTGATCCTGTTCTCGGCCGGCAACAGCGGGGACGACCTCGACGGCGACGGGCTGATCGACCCCGATTCCGTGGGTGCGCCCGGTACGGCGAAGAACTGTCTCACCGTCGGCGCCGGCGAGAACGACCGTCCCGGCGGTTCGATCCCCACGCCGGGGAAGGACCAGCACTGGGCTCTGACCCGGCCCACGCTCTCCGAGTCTGGTCATGTTTCGGACAATGTGGACGGGATGGCCGCGTTCTCCTCGCGGGGGCCGACCGACGACGGGCGGATCAAGCCGGACGTGGTGGCTCCCGGTACGAATGTGCTGTCCCTGCTCTCGCAGCGGCTGCCTGACACGGCGAACCCTCTGTGGGGCAGACTCCCGGCCGGTCATCCGCTCGGGGCCGCCTACTGCTGGGCGGGCGGCACGAGCATGGCGACCCCGCTCGTGGCGGGAGCGGCGGCGCTGGTCCGCGAGTACCTGGTACGGGAGCGGGCGCACCGCCCGTCGTCGGCGCTGCTCAAGGCGTTCCTGGTGAACGGCGCGGTGCCGATGCGGGGTCAGTACGCGGGAGAGGTCCCGGCCGGGCCCAACAGTGTGAGCGGCTTCGGGCGGGTCGACGCGGCCCGTTCCGTCGGGGTGGACGGGCGGCGCCGGGCGCTGTTCGCGGACGCCTGGGACGACGCGGTGGGCAGCGGCCAGACCCGGCGATTCCGCGTCGAGGCCGCCGGGCACGCGGCCGACGAGCCCGGCGAGGAGCTGAGGGTGACGCTCGTCTGGACCGACGCGCCGTCGCAGGAAGGCAACGGGAAGCTGGTCAACGAGCTGTACCTCCAGGTGCTGACCCCGGACGGGCGACTGCTGGACGGGGACACGCAGCCCTTCCCCACGGCCGTCAACAATGTTCAGCAGGTGGCGGTTCCCGTCCCGGAGCAGGGCGTCCACGAGATCCGGGTCCGGGGTGTCTCGGTCACTCAGCACGCCCGGCCCGGCGAGCCCATGGGCGCGCCCCGGCAGGACTTCGCCCTGGTCGTCTCGGGCAGCCGGATCCTGGACCGGGAGGACTGACGGCGTACGCCGGTCGGCACACCCGTCGGATGCCCCCGCTCCGCACCGGCCGGGGGCATCCGCGGCTTCGGCCGGGCGTGGGCCCCTGCCCGGCCGGGTGGGGCCCATGCCCGGCCGGGTACGGGCTACCGGTCGAACAGCGGAATCAACTGCTCCTCCTCGTACGTCAGATGGGCCTCCAGTTGATCGGCGAGCCGGTCCACCTCGGGCAGTACCTCCAGCGGGTCGGCGTCTTCGGCGGTGACGATCCGCTGGAGTTCGCCGAGGAGGGCGGCGATCTTCCGGTGCTCCTGATCCAGCCGTTCCAGGACCGGGGCGAGTTCGGGGAAACGGCTCCCGATCATGGGGAACATGGCCGCGTCCTCGCCGGTGTGGTGGTTGCGCAACCCCTGACAGAGGGTCAGACAGTTCAACCGGAGCTGGACTCCCAGGCCGGGACCCGATGCGGCGATCTCCTTGCGGATCAGGGCCACTTCCCGCCGCAGTCCGCCGTGGACCTTGGTGAGGACCTCGCCGAATCCGGTCGCTCCGGCGATGTTCGGCGGGCCTTCCGCGATCGCGGTGAGGGCGACGACGGGGATGACGCGGGTGGTCTTCGCCTGGTAGTCGGCCCAGCCGGGATCGGCCTCGACCGCGCGGGCGAACGCGCTGTCGCGCTCCTTCCCCGTCAGGACCTCGGCTTGCGCGTCGTAGGTGAAGACGCCGCTCTCGACGGTGACGCGGGGGTTGGCGAGAAGGTTGTGGTACCAGGCGGGGTGCCGGGGCGCGCCGCCCCCCGAGGCGATGACGAGGACTCGGTCTCCGCCGTCGGGAAGGTAGCCGAGGGGGGTGGTGTGCCGGGTGCCGGATCGTGCTCCGGTGGTGGTCAGCAGGAGCAGCCGGGCTCCTTCGAAGGGGCCGCCGACTTCACCGCTGTTGGCGCGGAACTCATCGATGATCTGCTGCTGGAAAGCGTCGGGCATTCGCTGCCTTCTTCCAGGGGTTCGGTGGTATGAGGGCTGTATTCGGGCATGTCGGTCTCCGCCGCGGAGATCCGGGACGCGGAGATTCAGCGGGTGGAGATTCAGTGCGGAGAGATTCAGGGCATGGGGAATCCACGGCAGGGGTGATCGAGGTGTGCGCGGATCCCGGTACAGGGAATTCGCCCCGGAGAATGCCGCGCAGGCGAAACTCGAAGACCCGGCGAATCGGGGATTCGGAGATCACGGACTCCGCGGACTCCGGTGGACCCGGATTCGGGAACGGCGAGTTCGGAGCATGGCGAGGCGGGGTCCGGAGCATGCGGAAGCACCAGCGTGCGGCACACGCGTCAGCGCAGGCATGGGACCACCGCGCGCACGGCGCGCGGAAAAGGTGTGGAGAAAAGAGGAATGGCGGGGCTCTCGCCCGCCCCGGACTCACTCCGAGGCCGGGAACCCAACTCGCTGATGGCCCAAGGCCGACCCGGCAGTCACATCGGTGATCCTAGCGGGAAGACGACGGGAGCGGCAATGCCGTTGGGAAGGCAGGCGAATCGAGGGCGGGCAATCCGGTGTGGTTCTCCGCGATTTCGACGGTATGCGGTGAGATATCCGCCGGACGGTTCTGCCGCGCCGACTGGGCGGGGCGGCCGAATGGGAAGCCGCCGGGGCCTCGTTCTCCGCTCGGATCGCCGCCCCGGTCACCACTCGGGTCGGCGCTCCTCGTCCGCGACGGCGAAGGCGGAGTCGGCGGCGGGGGACCCCGCGGTGGACCGCGCTTCCGCGCGCCGCCGAGTACCTCGCCGCGTACCGCCCCGTACCGCCCCGTACCGCCGTACCGCGTTCTACCGCCCGGTGCCGAAGTGGGCCGTCAGCTCGTCGAACACGGCCTTCGGCCGCTCGACGTTGGCGAGGTGGGCGGCTCGGGGCAGTTCGACGAGGTGTGCGTCGCGGATGCCGTCGGCCAGTGCGCGTGCGTGGGGCGGCGGGGTGGCCTTGTCGTCGCGGCCGGCGACGACGAGCGTGGGCGCGGTGACACGGGCCAGGTCGGGACGGAGATCGGTGGCGGCGAGTGCTTCGCAGCAGGCCGCGTACGCCTCGGGGTCGACGGCCGCCTGATCGGCGCGCAGTCGGTCCGCCGCCGGGTCGCCGGAGGCCGCGAAGGCGGGGGTGAACCAGCGGGCGGGCGCGGTTTCGGCCAGTGGGCCGGGGCCCTTCCTCCGTACCAGTTCGGCCCGTTCCAGCCAGGGGCCCGGCTCTCCGAAGCGGGCCGATGTGCAGAGGAGGGCGAGCGAGGTGATCCGGTCGGGGCGGTGTGCCGCCAGCCACGTGCCGATCGCGCCGCCGAGGGAGATCCCCGCGTACGCGAAGGTGTCGTGGCCCAGGGAGTCGGCGAGTTCGAGCACCAGCTCACCGAGACCGTCGAGAGTCGTGGGGTGCGGCCGCCCGGCCGAGCCGCCGTGGCCGGGGAGGTCCCAGCGGACGACCCGGTGGCGACGGGCGAGCGCGGCCGCCTGCGGCTCCCAGACGGCGAGTGAGGTGCCCAGGGAAGGGCCGAGGTAGAGCGGTGGCCCGTCGAGGGGGCCTTCGGCACGGTGGTGGAGAGTCATCGCTGATCCTGGTGAGGGCCGCGCATGAGAGCACGGTCGGTGAGGCCGGCGTCGGAGCGCCGGACGTCCGAGAGGGGCGTTGTGTTCACGCGGTATGTCGTCGGCCCTGAAGCCCGCGCCCGGGGACCGGGGACCGGGGACGAAGCCACGGTCCGGGGCGCGGCGGCGGGATGCCAAAGTGCGCGAGAGCCTTGGGCGCGGCTTCCCGGGCGGCGTCCCAGGCGGCTTCGTGCGCGGTGGCTGTTTCCGCTCTGCCCCGGCGCCGGGTGGGTTCCGGTCCCCGGGCGACGGTCTTGGGGTCACTTCTCCAGTACGAGGGCGAGTCCCTGGCCGACGCCGATGCAGAGCGCGGCGATTCCGGTTCCGGAGCCCGCCGCGGCGAGCTGGTGGGCGACGGCTCCGGTGATCCGCGCGCCCGACGCGCCGAGCGGATGGCCGAGGGAGATCGCCCCGCCGCGCGGGTTGACGACGGCCGGGTCGAGTCCGGGCCACTGACCGGCACAGGCGAGGGCCTGGGCGGCGAACGCCTCGTTGAGTTCGAAGGTCAGCAGATCGCCGACGTCCCGCCCGGCCTTCTTGAGCGCGCGACGGACGGCTTCGACGGGACCCGCGCCGAAGTACTGCGGTTCGATGCCGGTCACGGCGGTCGCGCCGATGCGGGCCAGTGGTTCGCGCCCGGTGGCGCGCAGGCCGTCCTCGTCGGTGAGCAGCAGTGCGGCCGCGCCGTCGTTGAGCGGTGAGGAGTTGCCCGCCGTGACGGTTCCGCCCTCGCGGAAGACGGGCTTCAACTTGGCGAGGGCCTCGATCGAGGTGTTGTCTCGGATGCACTCGTCGCGTGCCAGGTCCACGCCGTCGACCGGGACGACTTCGGCGTCGTACAGTCCGGCCTCCCAGGCGCGGGCCGCCTTGTGATGGCTGTCGAGGGCGAACGCGTCCTGCGCCTCGCGGCCGATGCCGTACCGGTCGGCGACGAGTTCGGCGCCTTCGCCGAGTGCGACGGTCCACTCCTCGGGCATACGGGGGTTGACCATCCGCCAGCCGAGCGTGGTGGAGTACATCTGCTGGTGCCCGGCGGGGAAGCCGCGTCCGGGCTTGGGAACGACCCAGGGCGCGCGGCTCATGGACTCGACGCCGCCCGCGACCGCGATCGAGGCGTCGCCGACGGCGATGGCCCGGGCCGCCTGGACGACCGCCTCCATTCCGGAGCCGCAGAGCCGGTTGACGGTGGTGCCGGGGACGGTGACGGGGAGTCCGGCGAGCAGCACGGCCATGCGCGCCACATCGCGGTTCTCCTCCCCCGCTCCGTTGGCGTTGCCGAAGAAGACGTCGTCGACACGGGCCGGGTCGAGCTCCGGCGTACGCGTCATGAGCGCGCTCAGCACTCCGGCGGCGAGATCGTCGGGCCGTACGCCGGACAGCGCCCCGCCGTACTTGCCAATGGGCGTGCGGACGGCGTCGACGACATACACGTCGCGCAGACGGTCGGTCATGTCAGGCTCCTTGCGGTACGGGAACGGGGACGACGACGGGTGCGGCCGTTCTGGCCCGTACCTCGTCCGGGGTGACGCCGGGCGCGGTCTCGACCAGGACCAGTCGGCCGTCGGTGATGTCGAGGACGGCGAGGTCGGTGATGACGCGGTGCACGCAGGCCCGACCGGTGAGCGGGAGGGTGCACTCCTGGAGGATCTTCGGGGAGCCGTCCTTGGCGTTGTGGGTGGTCAGGACGATCACCCGGCGGACTCCGTGGACGAGGTCCATGGCCCCTCCCATGCCCTTGACGAGTCTGCCGGGGACGGACCAGTTGGCGAGATCGCCGGTGGCCGAGACCTGCATGGCACCTAGGACCGCCGTGTCGATGTGCCCTCCGCGGATCATGCCGAAGGAGAGCGAGGAGTCGAAGTAGGCGGCTCCGGGCCGTACGGTGACGGTCTCCTTGCCCGCGTTGATGAGATCGGGGTCGACGTCGGCGTCGGCGGGGTAGGGGCCGACGCCGAGGATGCCGTTCTCCGAGTGGAGCACCACGTCCACGCCGTCGGGGAGGAAGCCGGGCACCAGCGTGGGCAGCCCGATGCCGAGGTTCACATAGGAACCGTCGGTGAGTTCGGCGGCGGCGCGGGCCGCCATCTCGTCGCGTGTCCAGGGCATCAGACTCGTACCGTCCTGTTCTCGGCTTGCGTCGCACTGTTCCCGGCCGCACTGTCACCGGCTCGCGTCGCACTGTTCCCGGCTCGCGCCGCGTCGTCCGCGGCCCGTACCGTCCGCTTCTCGATGGGCTTGTCGGCGGCCTGGGCGGGGGTGAGGAGAACGACGCGCTGGACGAACACGCCGGGCAGATGCACAGTGTCCGGGTCGAGTTCGCCGGGCTCGACGAGTTCCTCGACCTCGGCGACGGTGATCCGGCCCGCCATCGCGGCGAGCGGGTTGAAGTTCCGGGACGCCTTGTTGAAGACGAGGTTGCCGAGGCGGTCGCCCTTCGCCGCCCGTACGAGCGCGAAGTCCGTGGTGATGGCGTGTTCCAGGACGTGGTCGAGTCCGCCGAAAGCGCGGATCTCCTTGGCGGGGCTGAGCAGCGGCTGCTCGCCGTAGCGGCGGGGCAGTCCGCCGTCGGCGACCTGGGTGCCGACGCCGGCCGGGGTGAAGAAGGCGGGGATGCCGCAGCCGCCCGCGCGCAGTCGTTCGGCCAGGGTGCCCTGGGGGACGAGTTCGACCTCGAGTTCACCGGCGAGGTACTGGCGAGCGAACTCCTTGTTCTCTCCGATGTACGAGCCGGTGACGCGGGCGATACGGCCCGCCGCCAGCAGGGTGCCGAGCCCCGCGCCGTCCACTCCGCAGTTGTTGGAGACCACATGGAACCCGCCGGTGCCGCGGGCGAAGAGCGCCTCGATCAGGGTGCTCGGCACGCCGCTCAGCCCGAACCCGCCGACGGCGAGCGAGGCGCCGTCCCCGATGTCCGCGACCGCCTCGGCGGCACTGCGACTGACTTTATCCATGAAAAGGTTCCTTCTGTTCGCCAGATGAACTACAGTTCATTTCTGTCTGCGGCGAGTGTGCGTTTATCCGGCACCCGATGTCAACGTCAGCGAGGAACAGCGCGGCATGATCCGTACGGAGGGGCCGATGGCCGTCCCGACAGCGTCCGACGACCCACACCGGAACCGGGAACCCCGAACGGGCACCTCTCCGGAACCGGAACCAGGGCCGAGGCCGGGAACGGAACCGGGAACGGGGACGGGGACGGCACAGGGCCGAAGCCCGGACCGGGATACGAGCCCGGTTCCGGCGTCGGCCCTCGCGGCCGCGCCCGCCGAGGCCGTGGGGCCGCTGACGCGCGGTGTGTCGGTGCTCCGCGCCGTCACGGAGGCGGACGGACGCGCGGCGGTCAGCGATCTCGTACGCGCCACCGGCCTCGCCCGCTCCACCGTCGACCGGATCGCCGCCACCCTCGCGCGGATGGGCTATCTGCGGCTGGACGGCCACACCGCCGTCCTCGCCCCCCGACTGATGGAGCTGGGCAACGCCTATCTGGCCGCCATCCGGCTGCCGAGCCTGCTGGGCCCGCTCGCGGAGCGCCTCGCGGACGATCTGGACGAGTCGGTATCGCTGGCCGTGCCGGACGGCGACGGCATCCGTTTCGTCCACCAGACCACCCGGCGGCGCTCCATGTCGGTGGCCTTCCGTGTCGGCGATCTGCTGCCCGCCGAACGCACCGCACAGGGAATGGTGTTCGCCGCCCGGTGGAGTGCGGCGGAGTGGGCCCGGTGGCGGGCGCGGCGGGACACCGACCCCGCCGGCCGGGCGTCGTCTCCCGGCCGGGCGTCGTCGTCACCGACGCACGCCGACGGCCCTTCGTTCGAGGAACTCGCGGCCGGGGCCGCCGAGCGGGGCTGGGCCGTGGACGATCAGCTGATCGAACCCGGGCTCGTCGCCGTCGCGCTGCCGGTGCGCGGCCCGGACGGCCAGGTGGTCTGCGCGGTGAGCGTGGCCAGCCACACCAGCCGGCACAGCGCCGGCTCACTGCCGGAGTCCCTGCTGCCACGGGCGCGGGAGGCGGTGGGCGCGATGGAGCGACGGCTGCGCGAACCCGGCCGGCCGGCCGGACCGGAGCCCGTACGGGGACGCGCGGACTGGACCGGCGCGTCGAAGCAGGAGCTGGGCGCCGAGTTCGTCGAGTCCCTGGCCCGAGGGCTGACCGTGATCACCGTCTTCGGCGACGGGCACGCGGAACTCACCCTCTCGGCCGTCGCGGAGGCGACCGGCCTCGCCCGCGCCACCGCCCGCCGTGCCCTGATCACCCTGGAACATCTCGGCTACGTCGCCGCCCGGGGCCGGTCCTTCCGTCTCACGCCCAGGGTGCTGGGGCTCGGCTGTCCGCCGCTGTCACGCACCACGCTCGCCGAGATCGCCTCGCCGCATCTGGCCGCTCTCGTCCGGCGGGTGCACGATTCGGCGTCCATGGCGGTCCTCGAAGGCGACGACATCCAGTACACGGCGCGGATGGCCACCGGCCGCATCATGAGCGTCGACATCCGGATCGGAACCCGTTTCCCGGCATACGCGACGTCCATGGGCCGCGTCCTGCTGGCCGGGCTCCCGGCCGGGCCGCGTGCGGACCGACTGGCCCGTACCGAACCGCGCGCGCTGACCCCGAAGTCCGTCACCACCCGGCCGGAGCTCGAAGCGATCCTCGACCGAGTGGCGCGGGAGGACTACGCCCTGGTCGACGAGGAGTTGGAGGAGGGGCTGCGCTCGCTCGCCGTACCCGTGCGCGATCTCGCCGGGCACACGGTCGCCGCGGTCAATGTCGCCATGCACAGCAGCAGACGCACGCCGGAGCAGTCTCTGACGGAGGTGCTGCCCGAACTGCGCGCGGCGGCGGCGGGCATCGAGGCGGATCTGCATGTCGCCGGGCGCTTCTCCCGGATTCCGCCGGTCTGAACGCACCGGAGCGCGTCCGCCGGGAACCCGCCGGACGCGCTCCGCCCGATTCCGGCCGCCCGCCTCTGGGACCAGGCCGGGTCCGGGGCACCGCGGTTCAGGGACGGGGCCAGTCGTCCACGCCGCCGCCGCGCCACTCGATCAGATCCAGGTCGACGAGGTCGATCACCTCGTCGCGGGTGCCGAGGCCCTTGCGGAGGAGCTCGGCCAGTTCGCCCCGCCCGTGGGCGAGACCGGCGATCCGGCCGTTGATGGTCACCCTGCGCCCGCCGCCGGGCGACGGCGGGTGGACGATGACCAGCGGGTGTGCGGGCATGCCTCCACCGTGCCTCGGGACGCGGCCGGACGCATCCCCGGCGCATCGGAGAGTCCTCTGCGCCCGGCTTTCGCCGCCGCGTCCTCCACGGCCGCCGTGCCGGACCGCCGAGTCCGGCCGCGGGCGCGGCGCAGCGGCACGTCGCCCGCTCGGGGAACCGCGGAGCGGTGATTCGTGTCTGCGCTGAGGAGAGCCGGTGGGGTGCCGTGCGGCCGGAACGCGCACGGGCGGGGGACGCCAGGGGGGGCGGCATGAACACATGGGCGGTGCCCGGTTACACGGAGTCGCGGGAGCTGGGTTCGGGAGCGAGTGGACGGGTCGTGCTGGCCGTCCATGACGCGACCGGCGTCCCGGTGGCGATCAAGTACCTCAGCGGGAGAATGCGGTCGGACGCCGCTTTCGTACAGGAGTTCCGGGCCGAGGCCCGTCTGCTCGGCGGACTCGACTCGCCGCATGTGGTGCGTCTGTACGAGTACGTCGAGGCGCCGGACGGCGCGGCCATCGTGATGGAGCTGGTCGACGGGGTCGCGCTGCGCGCACTGCTCCGGCGGGAGGGTGCCACCGGTCCCGAGGCGGCGCTGGTGGTCCTCAAGGGCTCCCTGCTCGGGCTGGCCGCCGCGCACCGGGCGGGTGTGGTGCACCGCGACTACAAGCCGGAGAACGTGCTGGTCGCGGCGGACGGTTCGTCCAAACTCGTCGACTTCGGCATCGCCGCGGGCCGCGGCACCACACCGGGGGTGGCCGGCACCCCGGCGTACATGGCGCCGGAGCAGTGGAACGGGGAGCCCGCCTCGCCCGCCGCCGACGTGTACGCGGCGACGGCGACGTTCTACGAGTGTCTGACCGGGCGCAAACCGTACGACGGGGAGAACTTCGCCGAACTGGCGCTCCAGCACATCGACGCTCCGGTACCTGACCACGACGCACCGGAACCGGTGCGTCCGCTGATCCGGCGTGGACTGGCGAAGTCCCCGGAGGACCGTCCGGCGAACGCTGCGGTGTTCGTGGCCGAGCTGGAGGAGGCCGCCGGAACCGCGTACGGACCGGAGTGGGAGGAGCGCGGGCAGCGCAGGCTCGCCGCCCTGGCGGCTCTGCTGCCGCTGCTGTTCCCTTCGGCGGGGGCCGGGGCCGCCGGAACGGCCGATGTGGCGACCACGACGATCGGCGGAGGCTGGAGCGATGTCTGGAAGCCGGGGCTCAAGGGGGTGCTGACGGCTCTGGCCGCGCTGATCGTCGCCGGGGCGGTCGCCGTCGGCGCCGCCGTGGAGCAGGGCGGCCCCGTGCGGACGAGCGCCCAGAGTCTCGCCACCACGAGCGCGGACCCGGGTGCTCCGCTCCCGCGGCGGTCCACCGATCCGGCGACCCCGTCGGCTTCCTCCTCGAAGTCGTCGTCGCCGTCCGAGAGCGCGTCGGACGGCGACGACGGCACCATCACGCCCACACCGTCCTCCCCCGGCACTCCCTCGTCCCCGCGGACGACCGATCCGACGACGTCCCCGCCTCCGCCCAGGCCGAAACCGCCCGCGCCGCCCAAGCCTCCCCCGCCGCCTGCGCCGCCCGCGACCAAGGTGCGCTCCGTGTACGTCTCGACGCCCACGGTGAGCGAAGGGACGGCGACAGCGGCAGCGGTAGCGACGGCAACAGCAACAGCGACGGCGACCGTCAGCGTGACCACGGACGGGACGAGACCGGTCACCATCGTGGTGTCCTGGTCCAGGAGCCGCGAGAAGGACGGTCCGGACATACCGTCCGGCACGTACACCTACCGGCACAGCGGCGCGACACAGTACTCCTTCCCCGTCTCGCACACCTTCCCCGGAGACGCCTGCTGGTGGACCGTGCGGGCCACCACGGATCCGGCAGCCGAGAACGGCGGTTCCACACAGCAGATCGACAGCTGCGTGATCCTGTGAACGATCCACGCGTCCCGCACGATCACGACTACGGCCGAACGCCGGAGGACACCACCGCGCGCCTGTCCGACGCCGTCCCGGACGCGGCTCCCGAGACCGGACCGCTCGTCGGCCCACGGGTCGGCCCGGAAGCGGGACCGGCGTTCGGACCGGAAACCGGGGAAGGCGGGTACAGCGCGACCGCTCTCGGCAGTCACTGGTTCGACCGGCCGGAGCGGCGGCACCCTTCCGGGAACCGGGCGCGTGCGGCGGGCGACACCGCGCATGCGCCGGGCGGCGGGCGCGCGGCGGTGGTCCCCGACCGGGTGGAGGGAGAGGTCCTGCGGTTCGGTCCGGGTGTGACCGCGCTCGCCGGAGGCGGCCGTACGCCCCGTCACACCACCGCCGAGATCTGGCACGGCACCCTGGCCGGACACCCCGACGCGTCCCCGCGGCCCCCGCGCCGCCGCGGACTGCGCCGGTACACCCTGGCCGCCGTCGTCCTGGTCTTCGTGACCGCCTTTCTGCTCTGGCAGCGTCACGGTCCCGGCATCGCCGTGGAGAAGGTCGCCGTCAGCACCACCTCCGGGGCGCTCGGGTGCGACAGCACGGCCGACATCGTGGGTGTGGTGGACACCAACGGGCGGGCCGGCACCCTCGTCTACCGCTGGCTGCGCAGCGACGGCACCACGTCGGGCCGACTGCGCGAAGAACTGACTCATGGTCAGAAGCAGGCGCGGCTGCATCTGTTGTGGACGTTCCGGGGATCCGGCCGGTCCGAGGCGAGCGCGGAGCTGGAGATCGTCTCACCGTCGTCGCACCGGGCCTTCACCCGGTTCGCCTATCGGTGCGCGTAAGGAGACCGGAACACGACCGGGGTCGCCCACCGATCACCGATCCCCAATTTCGTCACCTTGACGATAAGCGGGGATCTCTCTACCGTCGAGGAAAGAGAGGAAAGAAAAGAGGTCCGGCATGGCCGACATCATCAGGCGCTTCGGCTGGCGCCATCTCCGTTCAGCCCCCACCGCGCACATACGCCACCATCAGCGCGGCCGACTCGCCCACGACGGACCGGGCCTGAGCTTCTGGTTCCGTGCGCTGACCGCCGCCGTGTGCGAGGTCCCGGTCGACGACCGGGAGGAGTCCATGGCGTTCCACGCCCGTACGTCCGATTTCCAGGACGTGACCGTGCAGGCGACCGTGACCTACCGGATCGGCGACCCCGCCGTGGCCGCGGCGCGGCTCGACTTCTCCATCGATCCCAACACCGGCGTCTGGCGCGGCGCGCCCCTGAAGCAGATCTCCACCCTGCTCGCGGAGACCGCCCAGCAGCACGCGCTCGACGTGCTGGCCCGTACGCCGCTGGCCGCCGCCCTCGTGGACGGTGTCGCGGCCGTACGCGAGCGGATCGACGGCGGACTCGCGGCCGAGCCCCGGCTGGGCGCCACCGGAATCGCCGTGGTGGCCGTGCGGGTGGTCGCGATCCGCCCCGAGCCGGAGGTCGAGCGGGCGCTGCGCACCCCGGCGCGCGAGCAGATCCAGCAGGAGGCGGACCGGGCGACCTACGAGCGGCGGGCGGTGGCCGTGGAGCGGGAGCGCGCGATCGCCGAGAACGAGCTGGCCAACAGGATCGAACTGGCCCGTCAGGAGGAACAGCTCGTCGAGCAGCACGGCACCAACGCCCGCCGTGAGGCGGAGGAGCAGGCGGCGGCCGACGGTGTACGGGCCGAGGCGGAGGCCGCGCGGACGGTGCGGCTCGCCAGGGCGGAGGCGGAGGCCGCCCGCGAGGTCGGCGAGGCTCGGGCCGAGGCCCAGGCCGCCTGGCTGCGGGTGCACGGCGAGGTGGAGCCGGCGACGCTCCACGCGCTGACCGGATCCCGGCTCGCCGAGAATCTGCCGCGTATCGACAGCGTCACCGTGTCGCCGGACGTCCTGACGGGGCTGCTCGCCCGGCTCGGCGGTTCGCGGGGTGAGCCGGCGTGAGTCTCGCGCCACGGGCGGTGCTCGTGCACCGGACGAGTGAGTACGAGGAGTTGCTCGCCCGGCACGGTACGCACGGCCAGGCGGGCTTCTTCCTCTCCTCGCGAGGCCGGAGCGTCGACGAGGTCGCGGAGCGCCACCGGCGCGCTCGGCTCGCGCTGACCGAGGCGGCGGCGGCCGTACCGCTGAACTGGCGCCAGGCGCGGGTGGAGCGCTCGGATCTGGACCGTTTCCTCTTCGGTCCCGAGGACGTGGTCGTCGTGGTCGGCGCGGACGGGCTGGTGGCCAACACGGCGAAGTATCTGTCGGGGCAGCCGGTGGTGGGGATCGACGCCGAACCGGGCCGGGGCCTCGGCGTGCTGGTACGCCACCGGGCGCGGGACACGGCCCGGCTGCTGGCCGCCGCGGTGGCCGGCGGTCCCGTGTTCGACGAACTCACCATGGTGGAGGCCGTCGCCGACGACACCGAGCGGCTGCGCGCGCTCAACGAGATCTATCTGGGCGGGGCGGGCCACCAGAGCGCCCGCTACCGGCTGACGCCCGCCAGCGGCGACTCGGAGGCGCAGGCGTCCTCCGGGGTTCTGGTCGGGACCGGGACGGGTGCGACCGGATGGCTGCGGTCGCTGTGGCAGGAGCGGTCGAGCGGCCTGGCACTGCCCGGCCCGGTCGACCCCCGGCTCGTCTGGTTCGTACGGGAGGCGTGGCCCTCCCCCGACACCGGCACCCGGCTGGTCGAGGGCACGCTCGATCCGGGGGAGGAACTGCGGCTCGCCGTCGAGTCGGACCGGCTGGTGGCCTTCGGGGACGGCGTCGAGAGCGACGCGCTGGAGCTGACCTGGGGACAGACGGTCCGCCTCGGCATCGCCGACACACGCCTCCGCCTCCTGATCTGACGAGGCTCCGGCGGACTCGGCTCCCGCCGGACCGGCGAAGGCCGGTGCTTCCCCGCCGTACGTGATCCTCCTGCCGCACGGGACCCCCCGCCGCACGGGATCCTCCTGCCGCACGTGGTCCCCTGCCGTAGAGGAATCACGGTGCCGCCGTAGGGGATCACTGGCCCTCTCATGGCCCCGCCCCCGCGAACCCGTGTCGCGGACCATGCCCGCCGCCACACCCCGCTCACCTGGCCCGACGCCCCTTTCCGAGACTCCGGTCCGCCCACTCGTCGGTCTTTCCACAGTTCCCGAACGGCGACCGTGGCCCCCGACCGCCCTTCCGTCGCCTACGCTGTGACGGCGCGGTCGGCGCGGAAATCGGTGACGAGAGTGCGGCAAGGGAGGAGACAGGTGCGACAGCGCGTACGTCTCCTCGCCGCGACCACTCTCCCGGCCCTGCTGCTGGGCGTCTGGGTCACCCTCGTGGTCCTCGTGGGAGCGGCACCCTCGTCCGGCGGCTCCGTGACCACCGGCCCGGTGAATGTGACACCGGCCTCCCCGGCCCGTGCCGAGGGTCTCCAGCGCGGCACGTCCGTACGCCCCGAGACACGGCGTGCCCCGGCCGCCGCCGTACAG
Organism: Streptomyces sp. NPDC004838; assembly: GCF_053600955.1. Taxonomy (NCBI): domain Bacteria; kingdom Bacillati; phylum Actinomycetota; class Actinomycetes; order Kitasatosporales; family Streptomycetaceae; genus Streptomyces; species Streptomyces sp. NPDC004838. The sequence continues at coordinate 97,818 of NZ_JBSGAW010000032.1, forward strand.
GAGACGGTGGCCGCCGACACTGTCAGCCGCCCGTCCGCCGCGCCGCCCGCTTCCGCGGGAACGACGGCCTTCGTGTACCGGCGGCCGCTGCTGCGCGGTGAGGCGGTGGGGCCCCGGCAGGAGCGTGCCCCGCCCCACCATCCGTACAGCCCCCGCAGCACCCGCGCACCTCCCTCCACCCGGAGCAGCTGACGTTCACAGGCGTCCGCCGTCCCGGTCTCCGGCATGCCACGGGACCTCGACGGCAGCGGCGCACTCTGCCCCCGCGTGTGCCGTGTGGCGGCGCGTCCCCTGTGTCCTCACAGGGTGTGCCCACACGTCCCGCGTGACCTCCCTGTCCCGCGGACGCCCTGCGTTCCGCGTGCTGCCCGTGGAGTACTCATGTCTTCTCGTGCCACGTCCTCCCGTGCCACGTTCTGGCGAGCGCTGGCCGCGCTCGCCGTCGTCGGTGTATCCCTGTTCGTCGCCCTGACCACCGCGCCGCGCCTCGGGCTCGATCTGCGCGGCGGCACCCGAATCGTCCTGGAGACCAAGGACTCCCCCACCGTGAAGGCCGACGCCGCCGCCACGGACCGGGCGCTGGAAGTGCTGCGACAGCGCGTGGACGCGCTCGGGGTGTCCGAGCCGTCGCTCGCCCGCTCCGGGGAGCGGCGCATCGTCGTCGAGCTGCCCGGTGTGCAGGACCCGCGCGAGGCGGCCGAGGTCATCGGCCGTACCGCGCAGCTCACCTTCCATCCCGTACGGCAGGCGACCGCGGGACCGCAGACCGCGCCCGCCGCGGACGGTTCACGGGTGCTGCCGGACCCCGACGCGCCGGGGAGCTTCCTCCAGCTCGCCCCGACCGCGCTGACCGGGGACGGCGTCAAGGACGCCGAAGCCGTGTTCGACGGGCAGACGGGAAGCGGCTGGACCGTCGATCTCTCCTTCCGCGGTGCGGCGGGCAAGGACTGGGCCCGGATCACGGGCGAGGCGGCCTGTGCCGCTCCCGGTGATCCCGCCCGCCGGGTGGCGATCGTTCTCGACGACAAGATCGTGTCCGCGCCCGGCATGCAGGATTCCGTACAGTGCGGAGCGGGCATCACCGGTGGTTCGGCGCAGATCACCGGTGGGTTCAGCGGGCCGGAGGCCCGTGATCTGGCCGCGCTGGTGAAGGGCGGAGCCCTTCCGGTGCCGGTGACGGCCGTCGAGCAGAGCACCGTGGGCCCGACCCTCGGCGCGGACGCGATCAGGGCGAGCGCGACGGCCGCGGTGATCGGCCTGGTCTGCACCGGACTGTTCATCATCTTCGTCTACCGGCTGCTGGGAGCGCTCGCCACGATCGCGCTGGCGCTGTACGGACTGATCTCGTACGCCGCCGTCGTCGCGCTCGGAGCGACACTGACCCTCCCCGGGCTGGCGGGGTTCGTCCTCGCCATCGGCATCGCCGTCGACGCGAACGTGCTCGTCTTCGAGCGGGCGCGGGAGGAGTACGTACGCCCCGGCGCGCGCAACTCCGATCTGCGCCGCCCGCTGAAGATCGGCTTCAGCAAGGCGTGGAGCGCGATCACCGACTCCCATGTGACGACGCTGCTCGCCGCCGGTCTGCTGTTCGTCTTCGCCATCGGGCCGGTCAAGGGCTTCGGCGTGACCCTCGCCATCGGTGTACTGGCGTCGCTGATCTCGGCGATGGTCATCACCCGGCTCCTCGCCGACTGGGCGGTCAAGCGCAGCTATGTGCGGCGGCGTCCGGCGGTGACCGGCATCACCACCAAGGGGCGGCTGCGGACACGGCTGGAGAGCCGTCCGCCCCGGCTGATGAAGAACCGGAAGCGCTGGCTCGCGATCTGCGGCGGACTGCTGCTGTTCGCGCTCGCCGGAATCGGGGTGCGCGGCCTGGAGTTCGGGGTCGAGTTCACAGGCGGCCGTTCGGTTCAGTACGCCACCGAGCGGACCATCGACGCGGACACCGCGCGCCAGGCCGTCGCGGACGCCGGATTCCCGCGCGCCGTCGTCCAGACCTCCGGCGACAGCGACATCACCGTACGGACCGGGGACCTGTCCAATGAGGAGCAGGAGAAGATCCGTGCGTCGCTGGGAGAGGTCGCGGGGAAGGCGACCGTCGAACGGGACGAGCTGATCGGGCCGAGCCTCGGCAACGAACTGCGTTCGCAGGCGCTGATCGCGCTGGCCGTGGCGGTGGCCGCGCAGCTCGCGTATCTGACGATCCGGTTCCGCTGGACCTTCGCGGCGTCGGCGGTCGCCGCCATGGTGCAGGACGTGCTGCTGGTGGTCGGCCTGTTCGCCTGGCTGGGGAAGCCGGTGGACAGCGTGTTCCTGGCGGCCCTGCTGACCGTCGTCGGCTACTCCGTCAACGACACGGTCGTGGTTCTCGACCGGCTGCGGGAGCTGCGCCGCGCGGCACCGCGCGGGGCCTGGCCGGATCTCGCGGACAAGGCGGTCGCGCAGACGCTGCCGCGCACGGTCAACACGGGCATGGGCGCGCTGTTCGTGCTGATCGCGCTCGCCGTGCTCGGCGGGGACTCGCTGACCGACTTCTCGATCGCGCTGCTGGCGGGTGTCATCTTCGGAATCGCGTCCACGGTGTTCACGGCGATGCCGCTGGCGGTGATCCTCCAGATGCGCCGCCCGGAGAAGCCGGGTTCCCGGCCCGTCCGCGCCAAGAGCCGGGACGGGTCGGGCGCGGTGGTCTGAGGGGGAGCCGGTCCGGACGGACCGGCCTCCCGAGGTCCTGCCGGGTGAGGTGGGGCCGCGCCGGGCCCGTGGCAAGCCCGTGTCCGTCAGCCGCGCCCGCCGGCCCACCTCCGACGGAC